>JAILNC010000021.1 GCA_024691985.1 Oscillospiraceae bacterium
CCTCCTCCGCGTCGAGCAGTTCCTCTCTGGCGTCGGCGAGCTCTTGCTCCGCGTCGGCCTTTTCCTTCTCATACTTTGCGAGGTTCTTTTCGTATTCATAGCGGCCGGCCCCGACCTGTGCGCCGGCGTAGTCGAGCTGGGCGGAGTACTTGGGGTAGTTCCGCTCCGTCTCCTCGATCTGCGCGGCAGCGGAGTTGAGCTTCTGCTCCTCTTCGTTCAGTCTCTGCTCCCCCGCCGTCAACTGCGCATCCCAGTACGCAAGCGCCTGCGCCTCCTCCGATCCGTCAATTTGGGCGGCGGTCTCTGCCAGCGCCTGTTCCTTCAGTCCGGGCATCGCCGCCTGCTGCTGCACGAGCTGTTCCAGTACAGCACGGAGCTGTTCGATCAGCTCCTGCGTGGCCTGGTCCGGATCCGGGATGGAAAGCAGTCCGGCCAGCTGCGATTCGAGTCCGGATATCTGCTCCGCCAGCTCGGCCTCCTGCTGCGCAAAGCTCGTCTCCACCTCGGCCAGGGCCTGCGCCCTGGCCTGGGCGAACAGGCCCTGCTTCTCCGTCAGCTCCGCGCGCTGTACGTCAAGCTCCGCCCTGCCGTTTTCCAGCTCCGCGCGCCCGGCCTCGACCTTGCGCTTTGCCTCGGGAAGCTGCTTCCTGCCTTCCTCCAGCTCCTTGCGCTTTTCATCGACCTCCGCCTGTGCGGCGTTGATCTCAAAGAGGGCAAGGCTCAGCTTCTTTTCCGCGTCGTCGAATTCCTTCTCCGCGTCGGCTTTTGCCTCCTCGTATTCGCGCCAGCCGTCGTCGATCTCCTCGCGCGCGTCGCGCAGCTCCTCGTTCGCTTCGGCGCGGAGCGCGGCCCGGCGCAGATTGCCGCGTCGGTTCAGAAAGCTCTCGACGAGCGGCTCCATGCGCGCGTGCGCGGCGTTATAGGTCTCGGAATAGAGCTCCCCCGGGCTGTCGCACCAGAGGCGCAGCTCATGCCAGGCCTCGCTGTCGAAGGCCGAGGCCGGCAGGAACACAAAGGCGGCCAGCTTGCCGGCGCCCAGCGTCGTGTCTCCGCGGTTCTCGCTGAGATAGCGCGGCGAGCGCGCCAGCCCCACGATGCGGTATTCCCCGCCGGGCAGCAGCTCCAGGACGTCCTCCTCGTTGTCCTCGCACAGGCGCAGCGTGCCGCCGAGATCCGCCTCGTCGAACAGGCGCGAATCGGCCAGGCACTCCCCCGCCGTCTCCGGCAGACGCCCCGCCGTCAGAACGGGGAGGTCCACCTTCTCCGGCAGGCTGAGCACCGCGAGGGCCATGCGGTGTCCGTCCCGCTCCATCCAGGCGTCGGCGAAGTATCCGCCCTCGGCCAGGGCCACGCCGTCGAGCATCTCGAAGGCGGCGGCGTCCGCATCGGTAAAGCCGAGCGTCGACAGCAGGCGGAAATCGTGAAAGCGCTGTTCGCGCAGATAGCGGTCCGCTGTCGAGAGCATGGCGGGATATGAACTTTTCAGCCCCGCGAAGAAGCCCACGCCGAGCGCCACGATGGCGAGGATCGCCAGATAGCGCCCGAGACTCGCGCGGATGCTCCGCAGGAGCATGCGGGAAGTACAGCGGTTCATGCTTTCACCATTCGATCTCTTCCACCGGAACGACGGTCTCGTTGATCTCTTCCGAGAGGATGGTCCCGCTCTTGACGCGGATGACCCGGTCGGCCATGCCGCACAGCGCCTTGTTGTGCGTGATGATGATCACGGTCATGCCGCTCCTGCGGCAGCTGTCCTGCAGGAGCTTGAGGATGGCCTTGCCGGTCTGGTAGTCCAGCGCGCCCGTCGGCTCGTCGCAGAGCAGGAGCTTTGGGTTCTTGGCGAGGGCCCTTGCGATCGCAACGCGCTGCTGCTCGCCGCCGGACAGCTGTGCCGGGAAGTTGCGCTCCCGCTCTTTGAGGCCGACCTGCTCGAGGACGGCGGCGGGATCGAGCGCGTCCTTGCAGAGCTTGGCCGCGATCTCCACATTCTCGAGGGCTGTGAGGTTCGGGATCAGATTGTAAAACTGGAACACGAAGCCCACGTCCGTGCGGCGGTAGGCGGTCAGGCGCCGTTTGTCGTAGGCGGAGACCTCCTCCCCGTCGACGAAAATGCGCCCCTCCGTGAGGGTGTCCATGCCGCCGAGGATGTTCAAAAGCGTGGTCTTGCCCGCGCCGGACTCGCCCACGATGACGCAGATCTCGCCCTTACCGATCTGAAAGCTCACATCGTGCAGGGCAGTGACCTCCACCTCGCCGGAGGTGTAGATTTTTTTGACGTCTTCAAAGCGGATAAACGCGTTTTCCATGGAAATCATCCTCCATTTTACAGAATAACAGCCCCCGGAGAGGCTGTCAATCCCCGGCTAGCCGCCGTTTCCCCTGTTTTCCGGCCCCTTGGCGCCGCGGCGGAGGGGGCGTCCGTGTCCGGTGAAAAAGAAATTCCATCCAGGCGTACAAGAAGTATGGAAAAACGGAAAGGATTGTGCTAAACTGAAAGCGGCGGGATGCTCCCGCCGCGACGGTGGAGGATAAAACCGACCGGCGCTGTCCCGGGCGCCGTCGGGAGATAGATCTGCACAGCAGATGGAAAGGGGCAAACATGAAAAAGAGTAGATTGCTGTTGCTGCTTGGGATTCTTTTGATGACCGTCATTCTTCTGTCCGGCTGCGCGGAAAAGGTCTTCGGTCGGTCGAAGCCGAAGCCGACGCCTCCTCCCACCCACGCGCCGGTCACGGTCCAGACCCCCGCGCCGACGCCCGCGCCCACGCCCGAACCCACGCCCGAGGCGACCCCGGAGCCCACACCCACGCCCGAGCCCTCGAAGGAGCCGGATCCCACACCTACCCCGGCACCCACGCCGACGCCCGCTCCCACAGAGGTCCCGGCCGGCTATCCGCGCGTGACCAAGGATCCGACGCCCGAGACCATCAAGGAGGGCGGCTCCTGCTACTTCGTGGCCAAGTATGAAAACGCACTCTGGGCCACCTGGCACTTTGTCAGCCCGGACGGCAGCATCGATCTCAATTGCTGGGACGCGCTCAAGAACTTCCCCACTCTCGGGATCGAGGGCGGCGATACGAGCCGCCTCCTGCTGAAGACGATCCCGCTGGGCATGAACGGGTGGAGCGCCTATTGTGACTTCTCCAACAACAAGGGCCATACCAAGACGAGCTCCGCCCTGATTACGGTCCTCACGAAGGACGGGAAGGAAGCGCCCGTGTCGAACGGCGAGCCCGTCGTCACGAAAAACCCCACCGACGAGACGGTGAAGGCGGGCGGCTCCTGCTACTTCGTGGCCAAGTATCAGAACGCCATCTATTCCGAGTGGCACTTCGTCAGCCCGACCGGTCAGGATCTGAATTACGAGGAGGCTGCGGAGCAGTTCCCGAAGCTGGAGATCATCAACGGCTACGGCAGCACCATGCAGCTGAAAAAGATCCCCGCGGAGCTCAACGGCTGGACGGTCTACTGCCGCTTCACCAACAAGGTCGGCAGCGTGAAGACCACAAGCGCGAAAATCACGGTCAACTGAGCGGCTCAAAATAAGCGAAAACAGGCATCCCCTCCCGGGGATGCCTGTTCTTTTGCTGTTTTGCGCTTCGCGGATCGCGCGGCTCATTCCTCCGCGCAGAGCTTTGCAAGCGCGGCGAGGGTCTTCGACAGCTCGATGGCGCCGTTCGGCACCGGGACGATCTCGCCTCCGGATACGACGAAGCTCTCGGTCGGCACATGCTGCGGCAGCGTACGCTCGATCTCGTGCATGATGTAGTGCATCTGCGTACAGTGCGGGGAGCGGTCCACCGACGCGAAGCTCAGCCGCTCGAGCTGTCCGGTGCCGAACACGGCGGACAGCTTGGTCACCGCCATGTTGATATGGGTGCTCTCCAGGCAGAGCGCATAGACCTGGTCGGCCTGCGCCGCAAGGCGCGCAAAGGCCTCCGGCCAGACCTGCGGGAGGCAGGCGCCGACGATCAGCACGCGGCCCTTCACCGCGTAGACATTGGTCTCCATCAGATTCGTGAGGGCAATTCCTTTCTCGTTCACAGTGCGCTCCTTTCGTTTGGGCGGGCGGGTCTGAGCGCCCGTCACCACATGCTCAGCTGCGCCTCGCGCTCCGGCAGCTCCCGGGCAAAGCGGAAGCAATCCTCCGGCCGGGAGAGCATGCCGTATTTCTTGCAAAGCCTTTGAAAGATTTCCGTCAGTTCCTCTGCGTGCGGGCTCGGCAGCTCATACGCATTTCCGTATCGGCTGATGTAACGCTCCTTCATCCCGGGGAAATGCCGGTCAAGCGCCGCGTAATAATACTCTCTGTCACCGTCCCGCAGCGTGAGCCCCATGCCGAAATCAATGACGCCCTTGACGCCCGCTTCGGCGCATTCGTTCAGGATCGCAGTGATGTTTTCCTCCGTATCGTTGAGAAACGGCAGGATCGGGGTCAGCCACACCAGGGTCGGGATCTGCCTTTTCTGCAGCTCTTTGAGCACCTCGATCCGGCGCTTCGTGCTGCAGACATTCGGCTCCAGGATGCGGCACAGCGCGTCATCGTAGGTCGTCAGCGTCATCTGCACCACGCATTTGGCGGAACGGTTGATCTTGTCCAACAGATCGAGATCCTGCAGGATCCGGTCCGATTTTGTCTGGATCGACGCGCCGAATCCGTTTTCGAGGATGATCTGCAGGCAGCGTCTCGTCAGCCGCAGCTTCTCCTCACAGTGCATATACGGATCCGACATGGAACCGGTCCCGATCATGCACGGCCGCCTCTTGGCCCTGAGGGCCTTTTCCAGCAGCTCGGGCGCATTCCGCTTCACCTCGACGTCCTCAAAAGGATGGGTAAACCGGTAGCAGAGGCTCCTGCTGTCGCAATAGATGCAGCCGTGCGTGCAGCCTCTGTAGATATTCATGCCATAAAAGCCGCCGCGGCCCGTCAGGATTCCTTTTGCCTCTACGAAATGCATCTTCTCAGCGCTCTCTCCTCATTCCGGCGTCAGTCCCCGCAAGCTGTTCCGCGCGCGGGCCGATAGCCGCCGGGGACCGCCGTTTGATCGGGACAATTATACCGCGTGCTCCCGGCGGAGGCAACAAAAAACTCTTCCGCCCCACCGTCGACATCGGCAGCATGCGCATTCCTCCGGCGGATCAAACGTGCTTCGCACCTGGAGGTCGTGGGTTCCCATAATTCATCTCCCCTGTCAAAATACTGAGGACGGGATTCGACCTGCCCTGCGGGGCAGGCCACCTCGGGTTGCAAGGCGCCCCCGGCGCCTTGCCAAGTGCCCTCGGGTTCGAATCCTGCCATGCAAAAAGCAAAACGGACACGCTTCGGTGCCCGTTTTGCTTTTTGGCGGAGGGTGCAGGATTCGAACCCGCGTGGACATCTCTGCCCTAACGGTTTTCAAGACCGCCCCGTTATGACCGCTTCGGTAACCCTCCGGATAAACCGAAGAGATTCTAACATGTTCCCATATGCAAGTCAAGCCGATGCAGAAGGAGGGATTTGATCCGCCTTGCCGCATTGCCATTCCCGGGCCAGGCTTGTGCGCCTCGGCCCGCCAATGGCGCGGTTGCGAATCGAACAGGCTTGCTGTTTCCGCCCCCGGCGGCGCAAGCCTGTCCGATCCCTCGCTCCGCTTCGGGTTCAAATCTTTTTCCCATGCCAAGAACAATACCCCGCCCTTTTGGGCGGGGTATTGTTCTTGGCGCAGAAGGAGGGATTTGAATTATACAGATTGCAGAAAATACGACAAAATACACATATCAGAGTAAATGAAAACGCTGTTTTTTTGAGTTGTTAGAAAATGCATATAAGTGCAAAAAAAGCGTTAAGCAGGAAAATAAGCAGGAAAAATTCGTCCGTTTTGGGATGCTCAAAACTAAGAACTGGAACACACCTTATAGTCCGTCATCCTTAGTTGAACGACGGTTCTTTTCTGCCCATCGTATTGAATACTCACCTTTTTATATAGGTTCTCTTGAGGTTCTAATTTTCTCTTTATACATACGCGGACTGAGTGTGATTAAAATCGTCAGATACCTTGAGGCACGGAGTATTCTGTCACCAAGGGGGAAACCTACTTGGAGCAAACACACGATTGAGGCAATCCTGGAAAACAAGTAGTATATTGGGACGTCTCAAGTCTACAAATCTTTCCAATTTGGTTATCCCAATCCAAAGACGGTTACTAATCGCGGCCAACATGATATCGTTGAAAGCAGCGGGCATCATATTCCCATTATAACCGAAGAGATATTTGAAGCTGCCCAGAAATCCCGGGAGGCCAGAACGAATATTGAGTTGGACGAAGAGGGAAAGCCCCGGAGAAAAGCAAAGAAGTATTCTGCTGCGAAGGTCGAATTGGAGTAATTATCTGCTCGACAGCTTGGTTGCACCTGAATCCGAAAACAGAAGCATAGTCGGCAAATTCTTTAGTGCGTAATTCAAAAACTGTTCCGCCGCAGGAGACCGGTTTTCTTTCCGCGGCGCTGCTATGCCGATCTCGACCTCATACAGTGGTTCCGTCGGGAGCACGGCGATGCCGGAAAGATCCATCTCATGCGAAAGGATCGCGTTATTCAGACTGACGCCGAGCCCGGCCGCGACCATCGCTTTTGTCGACCTGACGTCGACCGAAAGGAACTGCCCGTGCGGCGTCAGACCGTTCGTCCGGAAGGCAAGGGCGTTGTCCGTCTCCTGCCCCGGATAGATGTCGATATACGGGTCTGTCTCAAAGTCACTGAGCGGATAAACGCCGTCCCTGACACGCGGATGATCCACCGGGACCCAAGCCATCAGCGGATCCTTTCGTAAGGGAATGAAATCATAATCGCCTTCCCGTCGGCTCACAATGCAGAAATCGATCTCGTGCTCAGAGAGCCGTGCATAGAATTCACTGCTGCTGCCATGCAGGAAACTGACCTCAATGCCGAGATGCTGAGCAGAGAAACGCGCCATTGTTCGAGCCAGCCAATCGTAGTAGGCGCTGTATACGCTGCCGACGCGGATCACGCCGCTTTCCAGGCCCCGGATGGCAGCACAGCGCTCGTCATACAGCCGTCCCAAATGGGCGATATCCTTGATGGTCGGTAAAAGACTTTTGCACTCTTCCGTTGGGCAAATGCCGTTCCTGCTGCGTATCAGGAGAGGAAAACCGCTTTCTGTTTCCAATGTAGCCATCATCCGACTGATGCCGGAAACCGTATATCCTAATTCATCCGCTGCGGCTGTGATGCTCCCTCGTTCCAGAACGCAGAGCAGAGCGGCGCATTTTTCCGTATCCACGTATCCACCATCCTTGATTTTTTCGCAATGTACACTTGAATTTATGTCGCTTTACGCAAGGATAACATGCGATTATACTTTGTGTCAAGAAAGGATCTCGGAGGTGCGGTATGAAAACGAATCGTCTTTCCCGACGCGGCGCGGAGTTGCTGCTCGCGCTTGTCATCATCGCGAGAGCAACAAGCTATCTGTTTTCCAAGCTCATTCTGGACGGCATGGGGATGTTCAATCTGCTCGGCGTCCGCTTTACACTGGCCTTCGCGCTGCTGTTTCTCATGCTCTTTAAGCGGCTGAAGTCTATGAGCGGAAAAACCTTTGCCGCAGGTGCCGTGATGGGCGGAATGTTTTTCCTGGTGATGACGGCCGAGCTCTCCGGTCTGAAACGCACGGCTACGGGGAACACGGCCTTTCTGGAAAACACCGCGATCGTGCTCGTTCCGCTGCTGCAGGCTGTGCTTGGACGGTGCTTGCCGAAAGGAAAGGTGATCCTTTCGGCGCTGCTCTGCCTGACTGGCGTCGGTGTGCTGGCTCTGGGCGGAGGTGTCGGTTTCGGCGCAGGAGAATGCTGGTGCCTGCTGGCTGCATTTCTCTACGCCTGTACGATCCTGGTCACGGATCGCCTGAGCCACAGTGGGATCGACACGCTGGCCGCAGGGGTCGTGCAGGTCGGCGTGATCGGCGCGCTCAGCTTTGCGGCGAGCTTTCTGACAGAGACGCCCCGGCTGCCGAGCGGAACGACCGAATGGCTTGGGATCGTGATGCTGGCCGTCGTGTGTACCGGATTTGGCTTCACCTTGCAGCCTGTGGCGCAAAGCGGCACCACCGCCGAGAGGGCGGGTATGTTCTGTGCCTTGAATCCAGTGGTGGCAGCGATTTTGGGAGTTGTCTTTCTGCATGAGCCGTTCACAGTCAAAACCATCCTTGGCGGTGTCCTGATCCTGTTCGGCATCCTGTTTGCGGAATTACCGGAACGGCAGGGCAAAGTGAATCTGAAGAAAAGTATAGCCCCGTCAATATAAAGAATTATTTTAGCGGGGCTAATTTGAGATAGAAGGTTTGGGCCCTGTTATGCTGGCCTCAACGAGGAATCTGGAATGGACAAAAAAGCCTTTCTCCAGGCAAAAAACAATTGCTGAAACTTAATGCCAATTGCTGAAACTATTTCTCAATTGGTGAAACTTATAGACGTATAACTGAACTATTTCAAAACGGAAACACGGAAAACAGCACACAAATTGAGATAAAAAGACGGCCATGACGGAAGGAAAGGAATCTTCCGTCATGGCCATCTTTCGTAAAATGCCCTGATTTCAAAGGGTTTTGGGCAAAAAGAAGGTACACTGGCTTTCTATCAAAACCAGTGTACCAATGTGGCTAAAGATTGCTATTTTAACAGAATGAGGGTAATCGTTGATTTTTACTCAACAGAAGATGTGATGGGTAGATGAAAAACACAATGGAATAAATATAGGAATCCCGGTTTTTATTTACATACTTTTTTGTTGGAAGCGATTATTGATCAATTACCTCCTTATGCTTGCTAAACAAAATTGTATAAACTAAATAAAAGCGTCAGAAGCCAACTGCCAATGGCCGAGAATTCCGCTACCATTGCTCTTTAGGGACCAAACAAACACAAATTGTGTTAACTGAATTACAGTAAAAGAAAGCCGATTACCGACTGAGAAGGACAATTGTTTTCCAATTTAAGTTTTCAATATATCAAAAGCGTGATATAATAAAAAAGGACAGACAGAATCCTGATCATCTGTGACGGAACTGTTAGTATTCTTTTATATACCAGGTTTAAAAACTGCACTTGCAAAAATACTTTTCGAAGGAGAACACGATCCATGAAAAAACAAATCTTCGCCCTGGCGCTTATCCTTATGATGCTTTTGTCCATGAGCGCCTGCTCGGCCTCCAGCACCAGCACGAGCACTACGACGGTCACCACCAGCAAGACGGATGAAAACGGCAACACCACTACCAATACCACGACCAGCGAAGTCGGCGTAACGGTGGGGACGGATGGTATCAGTGCGACCACAAACCACTCATCCGACACGCAGACCAATTCGGCTGAGGATATCATCGCATACTGGTACGACACCTATTCTGCCGGTGCAACCGGCGAGAATGAAAACGGAGACCGGTTCCTGCTGGCCTATGATGATCCGGAGAATATCACCGAAGCTACGCTGACCATCATCGGCGCCGACGGCTCGCTCTATATCCGTGAAGGATACATTCAGGAGGAGGGCGAAGGCGAAGATGCGCATTTTGTCCTGATCGATGAGACAAGAGACGTGGCAGTCCCCTTTATTTTCTATGAATCGGAGCAGGGTGACTTCGAGATGTATTTCCTTGCCGACGGTGACACCGCTGTGATGACGGTCTGCGACCAGGAAATCATCCTGAGTGAGATGCGCGATATCCTCGAGCAGACACAGATTGAACCCGAAGTCAACACGGCTACCGCCAAGAAGAACGGAAGCTCCGCAGCTGCGGCAAAATCCGGAGCGAAGTCTGAGAAGGGCTATGACGCCGCAAAAGTGCGCGCCGAGTGGGAGAGCGTGTTTATGGACGGTGCGGAAGGAAGAAACGATAACGGCGAATACTTCCTCTTAGCCATGGACGATTCTGAAAAATGCAACTATGTCGCCCTCATGATCATGAGCGCCGACCTGAAGACTCTGGAGCTTTACACCACCGGCTATCTGGAAGTTGCCGAAGAAGGCTATGTAATCGTGGACGATCACTCAGATATGACTGTTCCCTTTACGATAACCTCTATGGACGACGGCTTTGACATGGGCTTCCAGGACGGCGATGTAGCTCATATGGTTTTTGTTTCGCAGGAAGTGATCCTCGACGATATGCTTGCCATCATTGATGCGGTCATGGACTGAGCGCAGGAAAGCCTGCCAACGCAAATGTGTGCGGAACAATTATCATGAGGAAAATCACATGAAAAAGAGCAGAATGATACGCTTTACGGCAATTCTTCTGGTGTGCATCCTGCTGTCAGGCTGCGCTTCGGCCGAACAGCATACCGCTGTCGAGACTGTCGAGGCAGCACCGGGACAGACGGCTACCGCGGCTGCGACAGGTGAAAGCGGGAGACAGGCTCAGCATACGATCGTAGAACGAGTTTTTCCCACCTATATTGAAAACCTTGATACCGAGTTAACGGAACCGTATCCGCTGTATTTTGCGGACAGCACGGAGGATCTTCCTTACGTGGAACTCTATTCCTGGGCGGAGCTTCTCTACTTTCTGAACCGGGAATACGTCGGGGATCCAGGCTATGAGCTGACGATCTACGAGAAAGACAACAACAATGTCGTTCTGGAGCGCGATAACGGCTATACGCTGACGATTGATTTCGATCAGGGCAAACTCGTCTTTGATGACTATGACGCCTTCATCCATAACTCCAATGAGACGACGCTGATCGATCTGCTCAGCGAGTCGGGATTTAATGCCAACGGTGAGGCACAGCTTTTCCAACGCAACAGGAAGGCCTCCTTTGACCGTTACGGCGATGTCATGACGGTAGATCTTGCAGCATACGGGATAGAGCTGATCGCGCAGGAAGGCAAGTATTATCTGCCGCTTCAGACAATGAACGATTTCCTGATCTCGCCGATGCGGGTAAGCTTCCTATTCAACGGCAAGGCTCTGATCTTGGCAAACGACGATATGCTGTTCGACTACGAGGAGGGCAGCTATACGGATCTGGCGGAGTTCTATTACAGCGTGCCGCAGGCACAGCGCAGCGACGCGCTCGCCGAGTACAGCTATAACGAGCTCTGCTTGGTGTTGGACAGCCTATATGGTCTGAAAGAGCCGCATGATATCCAGAGCTTCCGCAAGCTGTTCTGGCAGATAGGCTACGATGAGGTGCTCAGCGGAAACGATCCGGTCGATGCGGACAATGCGCTCAAGTCTTTTATCGACTATACGCTGGATGATCTTCACTCTGTTTTCAACGAGTATTCGTGGATGGCTGGCCTGGACGCCATCTCGGACAGCACCGGGTTTGCAAACCGAAAAATTATGGAGCACAGTCGGGAATACGCAAAGGCTAGAGAGATATTTTATCCCGATGGCTGCCCTGGCTATGAAGAAGTGGGAGATACGGCCTTTGTCACATTTGACAGATTTAGCTCCCGATACAAGGCAGAGACCTTTTACGTAGCTTTGGAGACGGGGGAAATCTCAGATGACACCATTGGACTCATTATCTATGCCCACAGTCAGATTACGCGTGAAAACAGCCCAATCAAAAACGTTGTGCTGGATCTGAGCAACAACACGGGCGGTGCGGTGGATGCGGGGATCTTTACTCTGGGATGGTTCCTTGGCGATGCACCTTTCAGTGTTAAAGATATGGCAACGGGGGCAATGTCGACGTCTGTATACCGTGCGGATGTCAACCTGGATCGCAGTTTCGATGAAAAGGATACCGTTCAGGACAAGAATCTGTTCTGCCTAATTTCTCCCGTGAGTTTCTCCTGCGGCAACCTAGTCCCAGCGGCACTGAAATCTTCTCAGAAGGTAACGCTGATCGGCAGAACGACCGGTGGCGGCAGCTGCGTTGTACAACCGCTGTCCACTGCCTATGGATCGGTCTTCCAAATCTCAAGCGCCATGCGGTTGTCATTTCTAAAGAACGGCTCATTCTATGATATTGACCAGGGAGTCGATCCGGACATATATCTTAGTAATCTATTAAGCTTTTATGACCGCAAATTGCTGAACGCTTTCATTGACGATCTGATCTGAATAATCGGCAGTGGAAGTCGATTAGGAGAGCAATCTAACGTCAAAAGAAGGAGGACTGCATCCACTCCGGCGGCGCAGCCCCGCTTTATCCCAACGAGCCCTGGACATTGACATCATAACTCGATAATCACGGGAGCAAAAACTCTTCCTAAATCATATAAAAAAGACACCCATACGAGCCGTTTTTTTCGATATCGGGAGATATCGGGCCGATGTTTCCAGAATCGGGAGGCATATATCTCGAAAGCCGCCACTCCTCAATTTTCAAGCACGGCTCTCCGGCTCTCTGCTTCTCGCGGCAGTAAACGGCATATTGCCGCTGCTCCCGGCTCTCTTCGTACTTCTCGGCGTCCCTGTCGATTTTCGGGACGAGAAGGTCAAAGGCCATGCCGACAAGCGGTTCAAGCTCCGGGATTGTTCCGTATTCCGCATAATCGACAACGGCGCGGAAGAGCCGCCCACATTGCAAATCATCAAGCCTATTCAAAGCGGGCCGAACAGAATCGAAGTATAGCATCACGCCAGGACGATCCTTTTTTCTTTCAGCCATTGTTGCACACCGCCTTTGCCTGCTGATCTATCCAAGCTTCAAGGCCGCGCCTAGAAATCAAGAGCCGCCCGCCGACATAGAACGACGGGAAATCCTCGCGCTTGCAGAGAAGATAAACCGTTGGCTTGCTGACGCCGATAAGCTGCGCGGCCTCCGCTGCCGAAAGCGCCAGTTTTTCATTTTCGCTCATACCGCGCTCCTCTCTTTTAATTTCTATACCCCACCTTTCTCTGCTCTCTTTTCAACCATCTTAAGGATAATTCCCATAATCTTCTCCTTTTTCTCTGAGCTGAGTTCCGCCCTGGACAACTGTCTGGAGAAACATGTCTCAGAGATGCCCAGAGCCGCAGCCACTTCATACCCAAAGAAGCCCGCCTGTCGGATTGCTGTCTTTACATCAAGATTGTACATTCTGTCTTCCTCCATAGATAATTTTATTTGACTTATTGCTGTCTGAAGTATATAATAATTATTGTCAGAAGTCCAGCTAACAAAGATTATTTATTTTACCTTACTTAAGTGGATGGGATAATTTTAATGAGCTCCAAGAAGAAAGCAATCTATTTCGACTTTGTTAAATGCTCCAAACGAATCCGAGAGCTTCG
Organism: Oscillospiraceae bacterium; assembly: GCA_024691985.1. Lineage (GTDB taxonomy): Bacteria > Bacillota > Clostridia > Oscillospirales > Oscillospiraceae > Limivicinus. The sequence goes on from JAILNC010000021.1 coordinate 13,226, forward strand.
TTTATCAAGGTCAGAAAGCCACGCAACACTCGCAGCCGCTGTCGGCACAAGCGAACAGTTAATGAAAAACTATGAGCAGGCCGCTCTTCAAGACGGTATCAGCACAGGTCAAGACCGGGTTAAAAGTATCGCTGGAATGAACATTAATACTCTGTGCCGTCTTGCGGATCATTTTGGGGTATCAACGGATTATCTGCTTGGCTTGTCTCCCACCAAAAGTAAGGATATGTCTATCCAGGGCGCGGCGACGCTGACAGGCCTTTCGGAAGAAAGCATTGAGTGCTTATTATTCGAAAAAGACCGCCCTTTGTTTTTGGATATGCTTGATTGTCTGCTCTCCTTATATCAAGAACATTGGTTAATAATCTCATTTTCTGCAGAGCAAGCAATCGCGTCAAATCGTGTCCATAAGATTGCCCTTAATTCTGGTTTTGCTCCAGAAAACCGCCTTGAAACAGAGATTTCTCTTTTCCCAATTAAAGAATTATTCCTTTCTGGCAATTTGGAGTATAACGGCAAGTCTCTTCCAGATATTCCGAAGGGTACCATGCTTCTAAGTGCAGAAGAAGCCGCAGAGTATTTCAAAACAAGAGCTGCGAAAGAATTTGAAAGTTTCATTGACGAATATGTCGCCCTATGCTTGGAGGAAGGTGAAAGCAATGGCAGAGAATAAAAAGCCCAGACGGGCAAAAGGAACGGGGACAATCCAAAAGCGGACCGTCACCCGAAACGGCAAGCAACATACTTATTGGGAGGCGCAAATCACGGTCGGGAACGACAGCGGCAGCGGGAAGCAAAAGCGCCGCGCATTCACCGGGGCAACGCAAAAGGAAGTCCGTGAGAAAAAGCAGAAAGCCGTCGTTGCTGTCCAAGACGGAGATTACTTTGAGCCGTCAAAAATCACCGTCGGCGGATGGTTTGATCTTTGGTTCAAAGATTATTGCGGGGACAAAAAGTATCTGACTGTCAAGCAGTACAAAAGCATGACGGAAACGCATATCCGGCCCGCTCTCGGCGCTGTGAAGCTCGGCAAGCTTACCACTCCCATGATCCAAAGCTTTTATAACGAGCTTCAAAGGACGGGCAGGACCATCACAGAAAAGGACGAAAAGAGCGGGAAACGAATCACAAAGCAAGCTCCGCTCTCGGCAAAAACTGTGAAGAATATACACGGCATTATGAGCAAAGCCTTGTCAACTGCCGTTGATGTTGGATATATCAAAAGCAATCCGGCGGAGCGGGTTACGCTCCCACGAGTTGAAAAGAAAGAAATACACCCGCTGACAGATTCGCAAGTCAAAGCGCTTATGAGCGCTTGCAGCGGGCATGAATATGACCGGGTTTTCAAGCTGATCCTTTTTACTGGATTGCGAGAAGGTGAAGCCCTGGGCCTTACATGGGATTGCATTGATTTTGAATCGGGGACAATAAGAGTTGTTAAGCAGCTTCAAAAGCGCCCGGAGCGGGACGGCGGTTACACTCTCGCCCCTCTGAAAAACGACAAGGCCAGGTCAATAACTGCCGCGCCCTTTGTAATGAAGCTTTTGAAAGAGCAGGAAACGGCTCAACTTCTTCAACGGTTACAATCTGCGGAGGCATGGCAAGGTTGGCAGAACATGGAAGAGCGCAAAACGGGCTTTGTGTTCACCCGTCCAAACGGACGCCACCTTGATGTAACAATGGTTTACAAGGAATACAAGAAGATTTCCGCCGATCTTGGAATCCCGGAAAGCCGTGTGCATGATCTCCGGCATACCTTCGCTGTTCTCTCTCTGCAAAACGGTGATCCTATCAAGACCGTGCAAGACAATCTCGGCCACGCAACAGCGGCCTTTACCCTGGACGTTTACGGTCATGTTTCGGAGAAGATGAAAGAGGACAGCGCCGCCAGGATGCAGCAATACATAGAAAACTTGGCTTGATGAAAGACGCCAATAATAGAATTTTTGAGCTATAAGCAGGAAAACAAGCAGAAAAAGAAAATCCCACTCAAGGTGATAATCACTTTTGAGCGGGATATTATTTCTATTATAACTCAAAAAGCCCCGAAAGAATAACTTTCAAGAGCTTTTTGAATGGCGCAGAAGGAGGGATTTGAACCCTCGCGGCGTTTTTAGACACCCTACTCCCTTAGCAGGGGAGCCCCTTCGGCCTCTTGGGTACTTCTGCACGCCGATGTTGCTTGAGTATCTTAGCACATGGGCATGGTGATGTCAATAGAAAAATCCCGCCCGCCGCATTCAGGACAGCGCCGCGAGCTCACGTTCCAATGCGGCAAAGAAGGCCGCGATCTGGCGGCCGTCGACCAGCGCGTGATGGCAGAGCACCGAGACCGGGATCAGCGTTTTGCCCTCCTGTGAAAAGTACCTGCCCCACGCAATGCGAGGATTGGAGTCGGCCGGCTGCGGCAGGGGATGGACGATCTGGGTAAAGCTCAGCCATGGGGTCGACGTCACAAACAGGAGGCTGTCGACGTCCTCCTCATCCTCCATTCTTGCCGCCCGCAGCGCCGCCTCCTTCGCGGCCAGCGCAAGCGGCAGATATTCCCCGAAGCTCTCCGCATCCGGAAGCTTGCAGTAGCAGTAAGACTCGTCCGGCAGGGCCAGCGTCACCGAGGCCGGGCAGAAATCGTATTCGGCGATCCCCTCTTCCGACAGGCGCAGCCGGAAGGCCGGGACGGCGTTGGCCGCCCGCGTGACGCACCAGCAGAAGCCGAGGAAGAAGGGCGCGCCGCGGCGGCGAAGCCCGGCCAGAAAGTCCGTGATGTCCACGTTGACCGTCAGTCCCGCATAGGGATTTGCATAGCCGCGGTAAAGCTCATACTGCGCCCGCCGCGGGAAGCTCTCGAGATCAAGAGGCCGTTTTCCCATACTTTTCCTCACTTTCCGACGCAGAAGCGCTCGAAGATGCGCGCCGTCACGTCCTCGCGCACGCTGCGGCCGGACAGCTCGCCGAGGGCGGACATGGCGGCCTCGCACTCGGTCAGCACGATGTCGGGCGTGCAGCCCTGCGCCATCGCCCCGCGCGCGGCGCGCAGGCTCTCGCGCGCCCGGGCGACCGCCTCGGCCTGTCTGGCGTTGGTGAGGATCTCCCCGGCGGGGACGGCGGGCAGCGGGAACAGTTCGCGGATCACGCGCTCGAGCGCGTCCAGCCCCTGCCCGGTCCGGGCGCTGACCGTGACGGTGGGCAGCGTGGTCTCCGGCGCTTCGCAGCTCTTCTCGAGATCGGACTTCGACAGCACCAGCACGGCCTTCGGGCAGCGCTCCGCCGCGCGCAGGACCGCAAGATCCTCCGCGTTCGGCGCGGTGCTCCCGTCCACGACCGCGAGCACGAGCTGGGCGCGCTCCATGGCAAGGCGGCTGCGCTCGACGCCGAGCCGCTCCACGTCGTCGACGGTCTCGCGGATGCCCGCCGTATCCGTCAGCCGCAGCAGCAGTGAGCCGAGCCGCAGCTTTTCCTCGATGGTGTCGCGCGTGGTGCCGGGAATGTCGGTGACGATGGCCCGCTCGTAGCCCAAAAGCGCGTTGAGCAGCGAGCTCTTGCCCGCGTTGGGCCGCCCGACGATGGCCGCCGGGATGCCCGCGGTCATGAGCTTCCCGCGCTCGAAGCTGCCGAGCAGGCGCGAAAGCCGCTCCTCCGCCGCGGCCAGCGCCGCCCGATAGCTCTCCAGCCGGAAGTCCTCGATATCCTCGTCCGGGTAATCCAGCACCGCGTGATAGTGCGCGCTGATATCCTGCAGCAGCTCGTAGATCTCCGCGGTGCCCGCGGCGATGGCGCCGGAGAGCTGCGCGGCCGCGTTCTTCGCCGCCTCCACGCTCTCGGCGTCGATGAGATCGGCGACGGCCTCGGCCTCAGTCAGCTCCAGCCGCCCGTTGAGAAAGGCGCGTCTGGTGAATTCTCCCGGCAGAGCCTGGCGCGCGCCGAGGGCAAAGCAGGCCTCCAGCGCCGCGCGCAGGACCGTGGGCGAGCCGTGGCACTGAAGCTCCGCCGTGTCCTCGCCCGTGTAACTGTGCGGCGCGCGGCTGACGGTGCACAGGCAGCGGTCGAGAAGCTCGCCGCCCGCGTCGTACAGGCCGCCGTAGACGAGCTTCCGGTTCTCCTGCTCGCACATCCTTCCGCCGGAGGCCGGGCGAAACAGAGCGTCCGCGATGTTGACAGCGCCGTCGCCGGACAGACGCACGACGCCGATCGCGGCGACCTGCGCGCCGGTCGCAATGGCGGCAATGGTCTCAGACATGCTTCTCCCCCTCCCCTGTCAAGAGCTCCGGCAGCTCCCGCAGCGCTTCGATCACCGCGTCCGGGGCGTCCGCCGTCCCGAAGCCGTAGGCCGCGTGGACGAAGGTGCAGCCAGCCGCGCGGGCGGCGGTCTCGTCGGAGCGGGTGTCGCCCACATAGACCGGGCGCCGCAGGCCGTGGCGGCGGCAGAGCAGCGCGATGTTCTCCGCCTTATCAAGCCCCGTGGAGCCCTCGCACTCGTAGTCCCGGAAGCAGCCGCCGAGCCCGGAGCTCTCCAGAAAGCACTGGATGTAGCCGTCCTGGCAGTTGGAGACGATAAACAGCGGCACGCGCGCCGAGAGCGCGGCGAGCGTTTCCTCCAGCCCGGGATAGAGCTTCCCTCCGTGTGCGGCGATGTAGGCGTTTTCCTCCCGCATGCACGTGAGCGCCAGCGTCTTCGCCGCCTCGCCGTATTGAGAAAACAGCGCCCGGACGATCTGCGGCGCGGTCATGCCCATGATGCCCCGCACATCGTCCGTCCCCGGCGGGACCGCCCCCGGGACGAGGCGCCGCAGCGTCACTCCCCAGCTCTCCGCCACCACACGGCAGGAGTCCCAGAGCGTCCCGTCCAGATCAAAAAGTACGCCGTCTGTGTACATAGCCCCTCCAAACCCAAAAAGGCATTGACGGCGAAGTCAATGCCTTTCGGAATGCGGTTCGTTTACTGCCTCTCGCGGCCGGCCTTCGCCGCGGTCTCGTCCCGGCGCTCGGCCACGTAGTAGCTCAGCGACAGCAGCGAGTCGGAAAAGTGCACGTTCTCGACGATGGTGTCGCTGTTCGGCCCGGTCAGCTCCACATTGGTGAAGTTCCAGATCGCGTCGATCCCCTGCGCCGTCAGCCCTTCGGCGACGGAGACCGCCGCCTCCTTGGGCACCGTCAGCACGGCCACGTCGATGTGATTGTCGCTCAGATAACTCTCCAGCGAATCCATCCCGTAGATGGGCACGCCCTTGAAAACCGTCCCGATCAGCTCGGGCTTGATGTCGAAGGCGGCCTTGAGCTCGAAGCCCCAGTCGGAAAAGCAGAAATTGTCCATCAGGGCGCGGCCGATGTTGCCCACGCCGACCAGGATCGCGGTAAAGCCGCGGTCGATGCCGAGGATGGAGGCGATGTGCGCGCGCAGGACGGGGACGTTGTAGCCGTAGCCCTGCTGCCCGAACTCGCCGAAGCAGCTGAAATCCTGCCGGATCTGCGACGGGGTGAGGCCGAGCTGGTTGCCGAGCTCAAAGGAGGAGATCCTGCTGACGCCGCTCTCCGTCAGCTCGTCCAGCTTGCGGAGATAGCGGGGCAGGCGTCGGATGACGTTGTTCGAAACCTTAACACGCTTCACTTGTTTTCTCCTTCTAAACACAGCACGAAAAACGCCTGTGAAATTCCTGTCAATTTATTCTAGCACAGCACGGCGCGTTTTTCAAGTCAAACGCGCGGGGAAATCCGCGCGCGCTGTATTTTGGGGTGGAAAGCCAGGCTCCGCTGTGTTATCATGGTTTTACGGAAGCAGACCGAGGATTGGGGCGGAGAATGCCGCTCATCAAGAAATGGAGGAGCTGCGCATGTTCGCTTACATCTGGCCGATCGCCCTGGTCGTGCTGTGCAATGTGGTCTATCAGATCTGCGCGAAATCCGTCCCGGCAGGGATGAGCCCGCTGGCCTCCCTCACGGTCACCTATCTGGTGGCCGCGGCGGCGAGCGGCGCGCTGTATTTCCTTCTCGGGCAAGACGGCAGCCTGATCCGTGAATACGGCAGGCTCAACTGGGCGCCGTTCGTGCTCGGCCTTGTGGTCGTCGGTCTCGAGGCGGGGTGGATCTATGCCTACAAGGCGGGATGGCAGGTCAGCACGGGCTTTGTCGTACAGAGCGCCTTTCTCGCCGCCGCGCTGATCCTCGTCGGTTATCTGCTCTATCACGAGGCCCTGACATGGAACAAGCTGGTCGGGGTCGCTCTCTGCCTGATCGGACTCGTGTTCATCAATCTGAGGCAGGGCCTATGACCAGGGACGAACTGATCCGATACGTCGGCGAGCGCTTTTCGACCGAAGCCGAATATCCGTGGGCTGATGAGAACTTCATCTTCCGCCATCGGGGAAACCGGAAATGGTTCGCCGTCGCCATGCGCATCCCGTATCGGAAGCTGGGTCTGGACCGCGACGGCCCGGCGGATATCGTGGATGTGAAATGCGGCCCGATCCTCATGGGCGCGTACCGGGGGCAGTCCGGGATCCTGCCCGGCTACCACATGAACAAGGAGCACTGGCTCACGATCCTGCTCGACGGCTCCGCGGAAGACGATCTGATCAAAGAGCTGCTGGAGATCAGCTTCGACATGACGAACACGAAACGCAGGGCATGAGCGCGGCATGCGCTTTCCCCGTATGCGGCTGCGGGGCCGCGCTTTCCCGCTTCCAGGCGGCGGGATGCTGTGGTATAATCCGTTTTGACAATGCTGTTTGGGGAGGTGACGATCCCGCATGAAGCGTATTCTGCTCGCTGCGGCGGCGGCTCTTCTGCTGCTGGCCGGCTGCGCGGCGAACCCGGACCCGTCGATCGCAGACGAGGGGGGCATGACGAAGCTCCCCTGGCTGCAGATCGACCAGGAGACCGCCAGGCAGATGATGGAGGCCGACGACGGCCACGTGATCGTCGACGTCCGGCGGCAGGACGAGTATGACGCCGGCCACATCCCCGGCGCGATCCTGATCCCGAACGAGTCGATCGGCACGGACCGGCCGGAGGAGCTGCCGGACCTGTATCAGATCATCCTGATATACTGCCGCAGCGGCAACAGGTCGAAGCAGGCGGCGCAGAAGCTCGCCGACATGGGCTATGCGAACATCTATGAATTCGGCGGGATCATCGACTGGACAGGCGATATCGTGACGACAGAACATGAAACGGAGTGAATACCATGAAAACAGTCATCGTTTATTACTCGCTCGAAGGCAACACGGCGTTTGCGGCGGAGAGGATCGCTTCCCTGCTGGACGCCGACACCCTGCGCATCGAGCCCGTGAAGGCCTATCCCGGCAGCGGCCTGCGGAAATTCTTCTGGGGCGGCAAGAGCGCCGTGATGGCCGAGACGCCGGCGCTGCTGCCGTATGACTTCCACGCGGACGAATACGACCGCGTCGTCTTCGGCTTCCCGGTCTGGGCCGGCAATGTGACGCCGCCGATCCGCACCTTTGTCAGGGACAATCCTCTGGATGGCAAACGTATCGCGGCCTTCGCCTGTCAGAGCGGCTCCGGCGCGGAGAAGGCCTTCGGTAAGCTCAAGGCGGCGCTGGGCGTCGCTTCGCTGGAGGCGGAGCTGGTGCTGATCGATCCGAAAACCAGGCCCGCCGAAGAGAACGAGCGCAGGATCGAAGCCTTCTGCGCTGCGCTTGCCCCGGGAAAAACAGACTGAGCCGGCCCGAACACCGGGCCAAATACGAAAGCCGGGCGGGAAGCCCGGCTTTCGTATTTGCATTGGTGTATGGAATGGCCTTGCGTGAGGATCTTTGTTATTTCATGCCGAATTCTTTACACAGCTTTTCATAGCGCTCCCGCTCATGCTCCTTGACCTCTTTGGCGGGATCGGCCAGCGTATGATGGAGCACGTCGGCGTCCTTCAGGACCTCGGCCATCGGCGTGTCTGTCCCCGCCTTGTCGTCGTGGTGCCGGATGGCCGCGCAGATGATCTCCGTTTCCTCCGGCGCGGTGAACGCCAGCTTCTCCAGCAGCTTTCCGGCATAGGCCGCGCCGAGCTGCGCGTGGTTTTCATAGCTGCCGGATTTGTACGCATACAGATCGTGCAGCAGTCCGGCCATGGCGGCCAGCTCCGGGTCCTCTCCCCTCCTCTTCGCAATCATCACGGCGGCGAGGGAGACGGCGTGCAGATGCGCGGCCGCCTTTGCACGCTTGTCGTTATCCCCGATCCTTTCCAGCACGCGGTGTACCTGCTTCTGCAGGGCTTTGATCCGGCTCATGCGTCGATCCTCCTGTTGATCCCTGTATCTCTCTCCGTCCGGCTGTCCGTCTACAGCTCCTTCAGGATCAGATCCGTCTCTCCCGGGTTCATGCCGAGCTCGATGCGCAGCACCTTCGGATGATGCCTGTACTGCGCCCGGATGGCGTCGCGCAGGACGGTTCCCCCGTGATAGCCGTGGATGATGCGGAGCGTGTATACGGCCCCGCCCGCTCGGCGCAGCCGGGCGTCTATCGCCGCGAAGGCCTGCGCCTTGTTCATCCCGTGGACGTCGACTTCCTGAAATCCGCTTACCAAAGGGTCCCCCTCCTCCGCTGCGGCGCCGGCCTGCGGCTTGATTTCCTCTCGTCCTTTTTCCTTCTTATGTACTTTTACCACATGCACGCGCGGAAAACAAGTATTTGATTCCGCCCCGCAAATCAACTATAATAGGGAGTACGAGCCAAGCTTTCAAAAGGCCGATTCTTGTCAAAGGAGGATTCATATGGAATTCAAGGAGCTGATTTGCGAGCGGCGCAGCATCAGAGGCTATGCGTCCGCGATCGGACACGATGATCTTGTGGCCGTCCTCAGGATGGCGCAGCAGGCCCCCTCCTGGAAAAACCAGCAGGCTTCCCGCTGCTACGCCGTGGAAACGCCGGAGCTTCTGGAGGATCTGCGCTCCTGCGCGCTTCCGGTCTTCAACCGGAACAGCTCGGCAAACGCCGCGCTCATCGTGACCACTTTCGTGAAGGATGAGGTCGGCTTCAGCGGCGGCGAGCCGGTCAACGAGGTCGCCAACGGCTGGGGTGCCTACGATCTCGGCCTTCATTCCGCCTATCTGATCCTCGCCGCCAGGAGCCTCGGCTATGACACGCTGATCATGGGCATCCGCGACGCCGACGTGATCAGAGAGAAGCTCTCCATCCCGGACAATGAGGAGATCATGTCCGTGATCGCCATCGGCAAGCGCTCTGCGGACCCCTCTGTGCGTCCCCGCAAGGATCTGAACGAGGTCGTCAGATTCTTCTGAATCGGCGCATCCTCATCGGCTCCGTCCGGTCCGGCGCTCTGATTCGTTTTCCCGAACAGCCGCGGCAAAACAGGTTCCCGATTCTGAGCAGAACGCTCAAAACCGGGGACCTGTTTCCGTCAAAGACCTGTTGCCGTGTGCGATGACCGCGCATCAGGGATGCCCGTCTTCCCGAGGGATGCCTCACTGTTTCTCCGGCTCGGCGGCGCGGACTTCCTTACTGTCCGCCGTGGGCTCAAAACGTGCAAGGACCCCGTTCAGACCGTTGAAGCAAAGCTCGCCCAAAATCGCCGAGATCTCTTCGAGGGACCGGCTCCGGTCGGAATTGAACCACTGCTGATAAACCGTGAGCATGCCGGAAAATGTGTAGTCCAGGAGGATGTCGATCTCCTCCTCTCTGACGGGAAGCTGCAGAAGCACGGCTTCCCGTGTTCTCTGCTTCAGGAGCTTTACGGTCTTGGTGATCAGGCTGACATTGCCCTGCATACTCAACAAATGGCCGTAAAAGTCCAGGTCCGTGTTGATGATCGCCGTCAGCTTCTCAAACACCAGGTACGGACGGCTCATCGCCTCCCGAAGGTCTGTGGCGCCCAGGGCGTTTTCCAGCGTCCCGACGACCTCGTTTTCGATCTCGTCCAGAACCGCATAGACGCCGGCGTAATAATTGTAAAAGGTCTTGCGGTTGATATCCGCCAGGTCCGCGATATCCCGGACCGTGATATCGTTGATCTCCTTTTCCGACAGCAGACTTGCGAACGCCATGTGGATCGCCCGCTTTGTCTTGACGACGCGCCGATCCTGTTTTCTCGCTTCCATAACGGAGCCTCCTGTTATTCGTCATTCTCCGGCATGTGTGTTGCATATGCCGCACAAGGCGGCTTGCATGCGGTATTCTTCCGCCGCCGCGGCAAGACTGTCCATTGATTTATTGCTAAAATCAGAATAATATACAGCTGTGGCAAATGTCAAGAACGACGTTTTTTCGGAGGCGTTTGGTGTGAGAAGGAAACTGTCTGCAGGATTGCGCGCTTTCGCAGCCGCCGCCGCGGCGGCGTCGCTTCTTCTTCTGGCACAGAGCATGTATGAGCTGACGCATCTTTCGCTCTTCGGGTGAAGGGCGCGTCAAAGGAGTTTACAATGGCTGATTATATCATCGCGACCTCTTCCACCTCCGACCTGCCCCGCACCTGGCTGGACGCGCACAAGATCCCCTTTATCCCCTACACCTACACGGTGGGGGACAAGCTCTTTGAGGACGACTGCCGGGAGGAGAGCCGGGACGCGGTCTACGCCGGCATGCGCAAGGGCGACCGGCTGAAGACCTCCATGATCAACGAGTTCGTCTACTGCGACTTTTTCAGAAGCCTGCTGGAGACCGGCAAGGACGTGATCTTCCTCGATATGTCCCAGAAGATGTCCGTCTCCTTTGTCAACGCAAACTCGGCGGCCGCACAGCTGCGGGCGGAGTTTCCCGACCGGAGGCTCTATGTGATGGACACGCTGTGCATCTCCGGCGGCCTCGGGCTTCTGGTGGAGCACATGGTCGAGCGCATGGAGGCCGGGGCAAGCTTCGACGAGGTCGTCGCCTGGGGCGAGGCGCACAAGCTCAGGATCGCCCACCGCTTTACCGTGGATGATCTGAATTACCTGAAGGCCGGGGGCAGGGTCTCCAACTCGGCGGCCCTGGTGGGCTCCGTGCTGTCGATCAAGCCGGTGCTGTACGTGCCGGATGGCGGCACCCTGGACGTAGCGAAGAAGGTCCGAGGGCGGAAGGCCGCGCTGAAAGCGATCCTGGACGGCGTGCTCCACGATCTGGAGAAGGTGGAAGATCCCACGGGTCTGCGCGTGCACATCCTGCAGGCGGACTGCCGGGAGGACGCGGAGACTGTGCGGGACGGTATCCGCGCCGCCTATCCCCAGCTCGGCGAGATCACCGTCACCGGCCTCGGCGTGGTCATCGGCGCCCACTGCGGGCCGGGCCTGCTCACCGTCTTCTACCTGTGCAGCGGGAGAGAACCGGAATAATCTATACTTTTTTGTTGTAGAACCGAGGATTTTCGCAGGGAAATCCTCGGTTTTTCCGCGGGCGTCCCGGGCGGACCCGGCGGGAGCGGCGGCAGACGCTTCTTTCCGCTTCTTTCCGCTTCTTTCCGCTTCGTTTTTCAATTCCTGTTGACTTGGTAGGTTATTTTGTTTATACTGTATGCAGGATCATTCTTCAAACGCAGGAGGAACAGAACATGAAGATCGCCTTGTGTCAGATGCAGATGAGCAAAAACATGGAGCAGAACCGCCGGAAAGCGCTGGAGCAGATCGCGCGGGCAGCCGAAGCGGGCGCGCGCCTGATCGTCTTTCCGGAGGTGCAGCTCACGCCCTTCTTCCCGCAGTACGAGGGTCTGGACGCCTCCGGGTACGCGGTCGGCTGGGACAGCCCGATCATACGGGAGTTTTGCGACGCGTGCCGGGAAAACGGGATCTTTGCCTCCCCGAATTTCTATATTGAGAAGGACGGCAAGCGCTACGACATGAGCCTCTTGATCGACGATCGGGGCGTGCTGCTGGGCGAGCAGAAGATGGTGCATATCGCGCAGGCTGCCTGCTTCTATGAGCAGGACTACTACACCCCGTCCGAGGAGGGCTTCAAGGTCTTCGACACCGCGATCGGGAAGATCGGCATCGTCGTCTGCTTCGACCGCCACTATCCCGAGAGCATCCGCACCTCGGCGCTCAAGGGCGCGGAGCTCGTTCTCATCCCGACGGCGAACACCGCGGACGAGCCCTCCGAGCTCTTCCGGTGGGAGGTCAAGATCCAGGCCTTCCAGAACAGCGCCTATGTCGCCATGTGCAACCGCGTCGGCCGGGAGGATCAGATGGATTTCTGCGGGGAGTCCATCGTCGCGGACTTCAACGGCGACACCGCCGCGCTCGCGGGCCGGGAGGAGACGCTGCTCTTTGCCGAGGTCGATCTCCCGGCGGCCGCCGCCGCCAGGCAGCGCAAGCCCTACACGTCCCTGCGCAGGCCGGAGCTCTATCTGTAGCTTTCATACGATCCGCCGGACAGCATCTCTGAAGCCCTCTCGGTTTCGGGGATGCTGTTTTTTCTGATCCCGGTCCGGCAGCCGGCGCGATCGGGCAGAAAGCGGTTGACGAAAGCGCCGTGATTTTGTAGACTGTGTTCAGGATTGCACAATGCAGGGAGGAACTGCCATGAAATACTATCTCGGACTGGATAACGGCGGGACCACGACCAAGGCCGCGCTCTTCGACATGCGGGGCAGGCAGATCGCCGTGGCGAGCATGAACACGGCCAGCATCACGCCGAAGCCCGGCTTCGTGGAGCGCGACATGGAGGAGATGTGGCAGGCCAACTGCGCCGTCACGCGGCAGGCCGTCGAAAAGGCCGGGATCGACGCGGGCGACATCGCGGGCCTCGGCATCTGCGGGCACGGCAAGGGCCTGTACCTCTGGGGAAAAGACGGCCGTCCGGCGCGAAACGGCATCATCTCGACCGACAACCGCGCCTACGCGTATCCCGTGAAGTGGCAGGCCGACGGCACGGAGGAAAAGGCCTTCGCCCTGTCCTGCCAGCACGTGATGGCCTGCCAGCCCGTTGCGCTGCTCGCCTGGCTCAAGGAGCACGAGCCGGAGGCCTACGCCAACATCGGCTGGGTCTTCGAGGCCAAGGACTATGTGCGCTTTCGCATGACCGGCAAGGCCCTGGCGGAGTATACGGACTACTCCGGGGCAAACCTCCTGAACCTGCACACGCGCAGCTACGATCCGGAGCTGCTGAAGCTTTTCGGCATCGGGGAGATTATCGATGCCCTGCCCCCGCTGTGCGAGGCGACTCAGATCTGCGGCGCCGTCACCGCCGAGGCCGCCGCGCTCTGCGGCCTGCGCGAGGGCACCCCGGTCATCGGCGGCATGTTCGACATCGACGCCTGCGCCCTCGGCGTCGGCATCGTGGATGAGCAGCGCCTGTGCATGATCGCCGGGACCTGGTCGATCAACGAATATATCCGCAAGAGCCCCGTGCTGGACGGGAGCGTGCGCATGAACAGCCTCTTCGCCCTGCCGGAGTACTACCTCATCGAGGAATCCAGTCCCACCTCCGCGGGCAACAACGCCTGGTTCATGAAGCAGCTTCTGCCCGAGCTCATCGAGCGGGAAAAAGCCGCGGGCCGGAGCATCTACGACAAGATGAACGAATGGGTCGAGGCCATCCCGCCCGAGGAGTTCGTGCCGGTCTTCCTCCCCTTCCTCATGGCGAGCAACGTCCACCCCAACGCGAAATCCTGCTTCGTGGGCATGAGCGTCAATCACACGCGAAAGCACCTGCTGCGCAGCGTGTACGAGGGCATCGCCTTCTGCCACAAGATGCACATCGACCGCCTGCTCAAAAGTCGGGAGACGAAGCCGCTCAGCGTCCGTCTCGCCGGGGGCGCGGCCAACAGCGCCGTCTGGACGCAGATGTTCGCGGACATCCTGCAGCTGCCGGTCGAGACCGTCTCGGCGGGCGAAACAGGCGCGCTCGGCTGCGCGATCGCCGTGGCCGCCGCGGTGGGCGATTATGCCGATCTGAATGACGCCGCGGCGCATATGTGCGAGGTGTCCCCCGCCGTGCTGCCCGATGGCGCGAAGGCGGAGATCTACGCGAAAAAGTATGCGCTGTACAAAAAGACCATCGAGGCGCTCGACGGTCTGTGGGACGACATGCAGGCCCTGATCGAGAGCTGACATGAGCAGGACCGAAACTCTCTCCACGACCGGCGGGATGCTGGCCGCTGCGGTCACGGCCAACCTGCTCTGGGGCAGCGCCTCCCCCGCCATCAAGCTCGGCTACCGCTTCTTCGCCATCGCCGCGGAGGACACCATGAGTGTGATCCTCTTCGCCGGGGTGCGCTTTACGCTGGCGGGTCTGCTGACGATCCTGCTCGGCAGCCTGCTGCGCCGCCGCATCCTGCTGCCGAAGCGCGGCTCGGGCGGGATGATCCTGGCGCTCGCCATGATGCAGACCGTCATACAGTATGCCTTTTTCTATATCGGGCTCTCCCACGCGCCGGCCTCCATGGGCTCCATCATTTCCCCCACCAGCACCTTTTTCGCCCTGCTGATCGCCGCGCTTGTTTTCCGTCAGGAGAAGCTCACAGCGAAAAAGCTGCTCGGCTGTCTGATCGGCTTTGCGGGCGTGCTCGCGGTGAGCTTAAACGGCAGGCTGGAGGGCGGCGTAAGCCTGGAGGGCGAGGGCTTCCTCGTCCTGGCCGCCGCCTCCTACGGCTGCGCGTCGGTGCTCATCAAGCGCTTCTCCGTGCGGGAGGACCCCGTTGTGCTCAGCGCCTGGCAGTTCGTGCTCGGCGGGGGCCTGATGACGGCGGCGGGCCTGCTCGGCGGCGGGAAGCTGCACGCGGTTTCCGCCGCGGCCTGGCCGCTGATGATCTATCTGGCCCTTGTCTCCGCCGTGGCCTACACGCTCTGGTCTCTGCTGCTGCAGCGCTATCCCGTCTCGCGCGTCGCGGTCTTCTCTTTCTTAAACCCGGTATTCGGCGTGGTCCTCTCGGCGCTGCTGCTGGGCGAGGCCAGGGTGCTGGATCTCCCGCGCTGCCTGCTGGCGATGGTGCTCGTCTGCCTCGGCGTCTGGATCGTGAACCGCCCGGAGAAGCAGGCATAAACACTTTTTCTATGTTGAAGACTTGTGTCATCCCGAGCGCAGTCGAGGGATCTTACAAGTCGGAAATCTGGTGTTATAGATCTTTCGACTCCGCTTCGCCCCGCTCAAGATGACAAGTTTGGAGTTTACCAATGTGAAGAAGCCGCCCGATTGGGCGGCTTCTTCACATCTTGTATTCGCTTTATCTTCCGTACGGGACGCCGGAGAGCGCCCAGCAGCGCTGCAAAAACTCGCGCGCGACCTTCTCCTTGTGCCAGAGATCGTCGCCCCTGTGGCCCAGGACCTCTATGGAGATCCAGAAGCGGTCCACGCCCGCGGCGGGCTCGAAATCAGCCGCGCGGCGGATGATCTGAGCGCCGAGCTCCGGGGTCAGAAAGCCCTCGGTCGTCCAGTCGGGCGCGTGCGCGGGCTCCATGTGCAGATCCCCGAAGCAGGGGTGCGCCGGGTCGTTGATGCAGTCGCAGAGGTGGATCTGGCTCAGATAGGGCGCCGCCAGCTCCAGGGTGTGCAGGACGCCCAGACCGCCGAGCTGCTCGTGCGCGCTGTCCCAGTGCAGATAGAGGTTCGGATGCTCTGCTCTGAGCGGGGCGAACCACGCGACCGCCTCGTCCATCGGGCCGACCAGACCCTTCTTGTGGGTGTAGCGGTCCAGCGGCTCAAGGCTGCACTTCATGTGGAGCTGCGCGCAGTAGTCCGCGATGCGGCCCACGGAATCCGCCTGGGCCTCGAGCGCCGCGGGACGCAGGGCCTCGCCGGGGTCGGGGCCGCTCGGCACGCCGAAGGTCATGTAGCCGCAGTCCGCCGCCAGCTCCGCGTGGTACCGGAGAAGCTCCATGGCCCTCTCGCGCCTTGCGTCGTCAAGATCGCAGAGGGAGAGCCCCGCCTCGTTCACGTAGGGCGCGACAAAGGTGATGGCCGACAGCCCCTCGTTTTGCAGGATGCTGCGCACGGTCCCGCGCTGCGCCTTCGTGGGGAAGGACGGCAGCTCGACATTGCGGTAGAAGTCCATGGCCGCGACCTTGCGCAGCACGGCGATCAGGCGCTGCTCGTCGTGGAGGTAGGGCATGAACATCTCGAGGATGTGCGCGGAGGGATAGAGCGTTTGCGCCATGCCTTACACCTTCTGGCAGTCGATGATGATCTTGCAGAGATTCGTCCCGTCGATCATCATGTTGATGGCCTTGTCGATATCGCTGAGCGGCAGGATGTCGCTGACCATGCGGTCCAGATGCAGCCTGCGCCAGTTGTCCTCGACAAAGCGGACGCCGCCCTCGAAGTCCTCCTGCGTGTACAGGCGGTTGCCGATGAGGGTGATCTCCTTGAAGGAGACCTTGCCGATGATGAAATCGTAGACGTCGCCGGAGAGGTTCAGGCTCATCATCTTGCCGCCGCAGCGGGTCAGATCCGGCATCTGCAGCGTTGCGGACTTGGCCCCGGAGGTGTCATAGACCATGTCGAAGCCACCGCCGCCGGTGACCTCGCGCATGAGGTCCATGGGGTCGGTCTGCAGCGGGTTGATGGTCTCGATGCCCATGGACTCGACAAACTGACGGCGGGGCTCGTTCACCTCGGAGATGATGACGCGTCCGGCGCCATAAGCCTTCGCGAAGATGGCGATGTACAGGCCGACGGCCGCACCGCCGGAGATGAACACGGTGTCGCCCTTCTGCAGCTGGCTGCGGACCATGACGTGATAGCCGACGGCGAAGGGCTCGCCCAGGATGGCGACTTCGTCCGGGAAGTCGTCGGGGATGGCGACGAGCTTGTCCACGCCGACCTTGGTGTACTCGGCGAAGCCGCCGTCGCGGTGGATGCCGAGCAGCTCCAGATTCTCGCAGACATGGCCCAGACCTCTTCTGCAGGCCGAGCAATGGCCGCAGGAGACGATCGGATTCATCAGCACGCGCTGACCGGGACGGAAGGGCCCTTCATAGCCCTCGGGCAGGGTCTCGACGGTGCCGAGGATCTCATGGCAGAGCACGCGGGGGATGGTGGCGGTCATATGCTTGTGGCGATAGACGACCATGTCGGAGCCGCAGACGCCGCCGTAGCGGATCTTGATCAGCGCCTCGTCGGGACCGGGCGTCGGGACGGGGACGTCCGTCAGCTCCAGATCGAGCCAGTTTTTCAGAACTGCTGCTTTCATTGTATGTTCTCCTTTCCGAATCTCCCGCCCCTTCCCTCCTGCTTTTTCAAAATCAAAGCCCAGCGAAGCGGGTTTGATTTTGGGAGGAAGAAGGAAGGAGCGGATGCGCCGCTTTCCCGGTTCTTACGCAAACCGGGGAAGCGAAGCGGAGCGAGTTTCTTCTGACATCAGGGCTGCTTGCCGATGTAGGCCAGGATGCCGCCGTCGACGTAGAGGATGTGGCCGTTGACGAAGTTGGAGGCGTCGGAGGCAAGGAAGACCGCCGGGCCCATCAGGTCCGCAGTCTCGCCCCAGCGGGCGGCCGGGGTCTTGGCGACGATGAACTGGTCGAAGGGGTGACGGCTGCCGTCGGGCTGGCGCTCGCGCAGGGGCGCGGTCTGGGGCGTGCCGATGTAGCCGGGGCCGATGCCGTTGCACTGGATGTTGTACTCGCCGTACTCGGAGCAGATGTTCCGGGTGAGCATCTTCAGGCCGCCCTTGGCCGCGGCGTAGGCGGAGACGGTCTCGCGCCCGAGCTCGGACATCATGGAGCAGATGTTGATGATCTTGCCGTGGCCCTTCTTGATCATGGAAGGGATCACGGCCTTGGCCACGATGAAGGGAGCGTTCAGGTCCACGTCGATGACCTGGCGGAACTGGGCGGCGGTCATCTCGATCATGGGGATGCGCTTGATGATGCCGGCGTTGTTCACCAGGATGTCGATGACGCCGACCTCCTGCTCGATCCTCTGCACCATGGCGTTCACCGCGTCCTCGTCGGTGACGTCGCAGACGTAGCCGTGGGCCTCGATGCCCTTCTCGGCATAGGCGGCAAGGCCCTTGTCCACAAGCTCCTGCTTGATGTCGTTGAAGACGATGACGGCTCCCGCCTCATGCATCGCGCAGGCGATGGCGAATCCGATGCCGTAGGACGCGCCCGTGATCAGGGCGACTTTGCCTTCCAGGGAGAACTGCTGCAGATTCATGTTTCTTCTCCTTTTCTTCTTGTCCGGCCGGGGAAAGCTCACTTCAGGTCACGGTTGTCGATGTTGTCCATGTCGTCGAAATCCTGGTTCTCGCCGCACATGCCCCAGATGAAGGTGTAGTTGCGGGAACCGGCGCCGGAGTGGATGCTCCAGGAGGGGCTGATCACAGCCTCCTCGTTGCGCATGATGATGTGCCGGGTCTCCTGGCCCTCCCCCATGAAGTGCATCACGAAATCGCTCTCGGGCAGGTCGAAATACA
>JAILNC010000028.1 GCA_024691985.1 Oscillospiraceae bacterium
TCGCCTTCGCCCACATCCGCAACGTCAGGCACTTCCCGAACGGCGACTTCTCCGAGGCCAGCCACCGCGACTGCGACGGCGACACCGGGATCCTGGAGATCCTCCGCGCCTACCACGACGCCGGCTGGGAGCCCGAGCGCATGGCGAAGCTCGACGAGCTGTTTGAAAAATACAAGGACGTGACCAAGGAGAAGCTCTGGGACAACTTCCGCTACTTCCTCGAAAGACTCATGCCCGTCTGCCGTGAGACCGGGATCAAGATGGCCGTGCATATGGACGATCCCCCCTGGGACATCTTCGGCCTTCCGCGCCTGCTGGTGGACGAGGCGAGCATCGAGCGCTTCCTCCGCATGGTGGACGATCCTCACAACTGCCTGACCCTCTGCTCCGGCAGCCTCAACGCCAATCCCGACAACAACGTGGCCGCCATCGTCCGCAAGCACTGCGACCGCATCGCCTTCGCGCACATCCGCAACGTCAAGCACTTCCCCAACGGCGACTTTTCCGAGGCCAGCCACCGCGACTGTGACGGCGACACCGGCATTCTCGACATTCTGCGCGCCTACCATGACTGCGGCTACGAGGGCTATATCCGTCCCGACCACGGCCGCCATCTCTGGGATGAAAAGCCGGGCAATGTGCGCCCGGGCTACGGACTCTATGACCGCGCCCTCGGCATCATGTACATGCTGGGCGCATGGGATCTGAGGGATGAGGAGGACGCCGCGAAATGAAACACAAGCACGAAACGCTGAAAAACCGGGCCGAATGGGAGGCCAAGGGCTACCGCCTGCCGGAGTATGACCGTGAGGCCATGATCGCACGGACGAAGGAAAACCCCACCTGGCTGCACTTCGGCGCGGGCAACATCTTCAAGGCCCTGCACGGCATGGCCGCCCAGCGGCTCCTGAACGAGGGCGTGCTGGATAAGGGCATCATCGCCGTGGAGCGGCGCGACAACGGCGGCGAGAAGTTTGACGATCTGGCCGTGGTCGTGACGCTGAAGGCCGACGGCACCGTGGAGAAGAACATCCTCGGCGCCCTGGCCGAGACCTGCTATCTCTATGGGAGCGAGGAGCGTCTCGCGGAGATCTTCCGCAAGCCCTCCCTGCAGCTCGTGACCTTTACCATCACCGAGAAGGGCTACAGTCTGGAGGGCGACGACGTCAAGGCCGATCTTGCCGCCTCCCCCGGCGAGACGAAGAGCTACATGGGCAAGGTGGCGGCGCTGCTGCTGGCCCGCTTCCAGGCCGGCGCGTACCCCATCGCCATGGTGAGTACCGACAACTGCTCCCACAACGGCGACAAGCTGAAAGCCGCCATGACGGCCTTTGCCGAGGCCTGGGGCGACGCGGGCTTCAAGGCCTATGTGGAGGACGGCGGCAAGGTCTCCTTCCCCTGGACCATGATCGACAAGATCACCCCGAGCCCGGACCTTTCCGTCGGCGCGATGCTGGAGGCGGACGGCCTGGAGGGCTTCGCCCCGGTGCGCAACGCCCGCGGCACCGTGAAAGCCCCCTATGTCAACGCCGAAGAGAGCGAATATCTCGTTCTCGAGGACGATTTCCCCAACGGCCGACCGGCGCTCGAGAAGGCAGGCTTTTTCTTCACCGACCGCGAGACCGTGGACAAGGTGGAGCGCATGAAGGTCTGCACCTGCTTAAACCCCCTGCACACCTCCCTCGCCGTCTACGGCTGCCTGCTGGGCTATCAGCACATCTGGCAGGAGATGCAGGACGAGGACCTCAAGAAGCTCATCTACACCATCGGCTACAAAGAAGGCCTGCCCGTGGTCACTGACCCCGGCATCATCCGCCCGGAGGACTTTATCAAGACGGTGCTGACGGTGCGTTTCCCGAATCCCTTTATGCCGGATACGCCCCAGCGCATCGCCACCGATACTTCCCAGAAGCTGCCGATCCGCTTCGGCGAGACCGTGAAGGCCTATCTCAAATCTGACACGCTGGACGTGCGCTCTCTCAAGCTGATCCCGCTGGTCTTTTCCGGGTGGCTCCGCTATCTGATGGCGGTGGACGACGAGGGCAAGCCCTTTGAGCCATCTCCCGATCCGCTGCTGGAGAGCGCACAGGCTTACCTGAAGGATTGCAAGCTGGGCGAGACGCCGGACTGCGCGAAGCTCGAGCCGCTGCTGCGAAATGCCTTTGTCTTCGGCGTTGATCTCGTGGAGGTGGGGCTGGCGGACAAGGTTTGCTCGTATTTCAAGGAATTGACCGCAGGCGTCGGTGCGGTGCGCGCAACGCTGCACAAATATGTGGAGGAATAAAGCCATGACAGAACTGAACGAACGCATTTCTCAGATCGGTGTGGTGCCGGTCATCAAGCTCAACCACCCCGAGCGCGACGCGGCCGGCCTGGCGAAGGCCCTGTGCGCGGGCGGCGTGCCG
>JAILNC010000088.1 GCA_024691985.1 Oscillospiraceae bacterium
CAGCTCACTGAGATGAATACAAAATACCAGGTTGGTGAACTACGAGCTCAACAGGCTGAAGAGCGAACTCGCAACATCATCATAATCTCTGTCATCGTTTTCATCGCCCTTGCCATATTCATTATCTTCCGCATTCGAGCACAGTACAGACTGAAACAGGCTCCATCAAAGTCGTTGTCGAGGAGCAGACCGATTATCAGGCCGCCCGTGACAAGATCCGCACCACCATCACCACCGGCTCCGCCCCCGACCTGTGCATCCTCGATACCACCTTTGATATCAAGGCCTATGCCGAGTCCGGCAAGTTCATGGATCTGACCCCGTATCTCGACGCCGGCTGGGGCAAGGACTTCGCCGACGGCGCTTTCGACGCCTGGTCCGTCGACGGCAAGGTCTCCATCCTGCCCTTCGAGTCAGCGATCTTCCCCCTGATCTACAACACCAAGATCTTCAACGAGATCGGCTGGGATCACTTCCCCGCCACCTATGACGAGTTCTTCCAGTTCTGCAAGGACGCCAAGGCCAAGGGCTACAACGCCATGGGTCAGATGGCCGGCGACAACGCCTGGTCCTCCATGCTCTGGTACTCCCTGATCGTCGAGGCCATCGGCGGCAAGGACGTCTATGCCGACGGTCTGCAGAACCCCGCTTTTGCCCAGGCTGCCGACGTGCTCAAGGAGATGTACAGCTACACCTTTGACGGCGCGCTCTCCGCGACCGCCGGTGACGTCAACGGCCACTGGATCGGCCGCGATACCGCCATCTACCTCAACGGCCCCTGGTGGATCGGCAACCTGTACAAGGAAGATAACGCCGTTGACGGCGTGCTGCTCGCCGACGACTGCGACGTCGCTGTCAACCCGAAGTATGAGGGCGGCAAGGGCGACGGCGGTCTTGTGACCACCGTGCAGGGCTTCCTCGCCGCTGCCAAGCAGGACGACCCCGCCAAGGAGGCTGCTGTCGTCAAGTTCCTGCAGTACCTCACCGATCCCGCCCATGTCTCCGAGCTGGCCCTGTCCTCCGGCGCCATGTTCTTCGTCAAGTACGAGCCGTCTCCCGAGACCACTGTGATTTCCCAGAAGTTCACCGAGATCGCCAACAACGCCAACTACACCGTCCTCCATGTCAACGGCGCGTTCCCGACCGCCTTCTCCACCGCTTTCCCGACCGCCGTTCAGGAGTTGGTCAGCGGCAGCATCGACGCCCAGGGCTTTGTCGATTATCTCCAGACCGAGATCGACAACGCCGCCTGATCCTTGACCCGCAAAACAGGGTGCGGAAAACCGCACCCTGTTTTACCATGTGACACTCACGAGGTGGCTTTATGAAACTGGAACGCTCCGACAGAGGGCCGCTGATCGCCTTTATGCTCCCGGCGATCACCGTTATGGTGGTCTTCTTCGTTATCCCCGTGCTCTATGTGGTGGTCGTCAGCTTCCTGAAATGGAACGGCATCTCCGCCCCGACCTTCCGCGCGCTCAAAAACTTCGCGCTGCTGTTCAAGGACAAGGCCTTTGCCCGCTCGGTCCTCAACAACGTGATCTGGGCTCTGGTGGCGGGCTTTATTCAGGTGCCGCTGGCAATGGTCATGGCGATCATCCTCTCGCGCAAGCCAAAGGGCTGGAAGTTCTTCCGCACGGTCTACTTCTTTCCGCAGGTCATCTCCGGCATCGCGCTGGCGACCCTGTGGCGCGCGATCTACCGCGCGGACACCGGCCTGCTCAACGGGCTGCTGACCGCCGTGGGGAGGGGAGACCTAGCCAAGGACTGGCTGGGCACGGTCTCCTCGGCCTTCCCGGCCGTACTGATCTACTGGGTGTTCTATGTCGGCTACTACATGGTCATCATGATGGCGGACATCACCACGATCGACACCTCGTACTACGAGGCCGCGACCATCGACGGGGCGAGCGATTTCCAGCAGGCGATCTATATCACGATCCCGCTGATCAAGAAGACCTCGCTGCTGACCTGTGTGACGCTGGCCAGCGTCATGGGCCTCAGACAGTTCGAGCAGGTCTACATGCTCACCAACGGCGGCCCGGCCAACACCACCTCCACCATCGTGCTGTACATGTACAAGAAGATGCAGGACGCCAACTACGGCATGGCCAGCGCCTCCGCGGTCATCCTCATCATCGTGGGCGTGATCTTCATCGTCTGCATCCGTAAGCTCTTTGAGGGCCGCAGCGAGCAGGCGCAGATGATCCGGAAGGCAAGGAGGGGCGTGAAATGAGCGAGACAAGACTGCGCGCCCGCCCTCACGGCTGGGATCTGCTTCTGGCGGTCGTCCGCTGGATCCTCATCATCTTCTTCGCCGTCTACACCCTCTTCCCGCTGCTCTGGCTGATCGTCTCCTCGCTGAAGACGAACTTTGAGTTCCTCGCGGGCTCGCCCTTTGCCCTGCCCGCGGTGCCCCAGTGGCAGAACTACAAGAACGCCCTGACCGTGGCCGGTCTCGGCCGCATGCTCATGAACTCCGTGATCGTGGGCCTCTCGGCCACCGCCGTCAACGTCATTATCGCCAGCATGGGCGCCTACTGCATCTCCCGCTTTCGCTTCAACGGCAGGGAGCGGATCTTCACCCTCTTCACCGCCGGTATCCTGGTTCCCCTCAACGCGCTGATGGTACCCTACTTCGTCATCATCAACAAGCTGGGGCTCTACAACACCTACGGCGGCATGATCCTGCTCTACTGCGCGATCGGCATCCCCATGTCCACCTTCCTGATCCGCGGGCTCATGGA
This sequence comes from Oscillospiraceae bacterium, assembly GCA_024691985.1. Classification (GTDB taxonomy): domain Bacteria; phylum Bacillota; class Clostridia; order Oscillospirales; family Oscillospiraceae; genus Limivicinus. Next base: position 2,748 of record JAILNC010000088.1, read on the forward strand.
TTCCATCCCCATGGAGCTGGAGGAGGCGGCCTACATCGACGGCTGCGGTTTCTTCGGGCGCTTCTTCCATATCATCCTGCCCCTCAGCCGCACCGGCATCGTCACTGCGGCGACCTTCGAATTCCTGACCTGCTGGAACGAGTTCGTATTTGCCAACCTCATCGTCTCCTCGGAGAAGCTGCGCACCATCCAGGTCGGCATCCGCTACTTCACCAACCAGTTCTCGACCGACTACGTGTCCATGTACGCGGCCATCGTCATCTCCATCATCCCCTCCATTCTGGGCTACGTCCTGTTCCAGGAGCAGATCATCGCCGGTATGACCAGCGGCGCGGTCAAGGGATAATACAGACAGCGAAACGCCCGCTTCCGAAAAGGAGGCGGGCGTTTCGCGCTTTCTCAGGCTCAGCTTTCCCGGCGGCTGGAGCCGTCGCGGTAGTCGATGACGACGCCGGGCTGGACGTTGAAGACGAAAACATGCAGGCGCAGTCCCTCGCCGCCGTCCTCCATCGAGACGGCCTCCAGCTCGACCCCGCGGGGCACGAGCTCGCTGCCGCTGTAGACGGGCACCGCGCGGTAGAGCATATGCAGCCCCGTGCGGCGGATGAAGGAGGCGAGCGCGTTTTCATAGGGCAGCATGCCCTCTACGTTCAGCGCACGCGTGCCGGTGAACAGGAGCCGTGGATCGGCGTTGACGCCGCAGAGCTGATAGGCGATCAGGTGACAGCGGTTGTAGAGATAGTGATCCTCGATCAGATCGTCGTAGCGGATGTTCTCGAAGCCTGCGGGCAGGATGTCGCCGAGGCGTCCGCGCGGCGCGGTGGTCAAAGTCTCGGGCCCGACGACGGCGAGAGCCGGACCCGTCCTGCCAAGAGCGTCGAGCTCGCTGAGCTGCAGAATGGGGTCGGGCGGGAGCGCGTCGGGGGTGAGTGTTTTTGAATCGAGCACGATAGACAGCGCGCCGGAATATGCGGGCAGGTCCTCGAAGCGCAGGGGAGAGGAGAGCAGCGCCTCGGGCGTCTGCTTCTCGGCCAGCGAGGCGCGGACGAAGCGGATGCCGACGGGCAGCAGCGCCGCAAGCAGCAGCACGAGCGCCCAGCGTAGCATGCGCTGACGCTTTTTCTTTTGCCGCTTTCGCATGGCCGGGCCCCCTTTCTGCACTGCGTGATCCTGTGAGAACTATAACAGAGCGCGGGGCGGCTGTCAATTTTCCCGGGAAATGATTGCAAAATGATGCCGGATACGGTATGCTGAAGCAGGAAAGAGAACAAGAACAGATTAAGTAAACTATAATATGTAAAAGAAAATATGTAAATGATATTATGTAAAATTAATTATGACAACAAATGGAGGAACGCGGAGACGATGCGGAACGTAAAGAACGGCGGGCTCTGTCTCGGGGGCGACACGATGGATTATATCCGCTTCGGCAGCGGGACGCGCACACTCGTCATCCTGCCGGGCGTGGGGGACGGACTGAAGACCGTGAAGGGCACGGCCGCGGCCTTCGCGCTGATGTACCGGCGCCTTGCGCGGGAGTTCTCCGTATACATGTTCAGCCGCCGCAGCGATCTGCCGGAGCAGTATTCGACCCGTGAGATGGCGGAGGATCAGGCGCGGGCAATGGCGCTGCTTGGTTTGAAAAAAGCCGTGGTGCTCGGCGTGTCGCAGGGCGGGATGATCGCACAGTGGCTGGCGATCGACCACCCGGAGCTGGTGGAGAGGCTGATCCTGACCGTGACGCTTGCAAGGCCGAACGACACGATACGTACGGCGATCGCGGCCTGGACGGAGCAGGCGAAGCGCGGCGACTATCGGGGCATCATGCTCGACAACGCCGAGCGGAGCTATACGCCCGCGCGACTGCGGCTCATGCGGCCGATGTATGCTGCGTTGGGCAGCGTCGGCAAGCCCAAAAGCTTCCGGCGCTTTTTGACCCAGGCCGAGGCCTGCGTCACGCACGACGCATGGGAGCGCCTGCCGGAGATCCGATGTCCGACGCTGGTCATCGGCGGCACAGAGGACAAGATCGCCTCGGCGGAGGCCTCGCGTGAGCTTGCGGCGCGCATCCCGGGGGCGCAGCTTGTGATGCTGGAGGGGCTGGGACACGGACTGTATGAGGAGGACCCGCGCTTTCTGGAGCGGGTGGCGGAATTCGGAGGGAGAGCATGAAGCTGTTCGGAAAGAAAAAGCCGGAGCCGGAGCTGCCGGAGTATGACCTGACAGAGTACGAGCCTGTCATCCGCGCGAGCATCTGCACCGGCGAAAAGGTCGCCTGCATGCGCGAGAAGGCGAACGGAAAGCTGCACGAGCTCATGTTCATCCGCACGCAGGCGGATCTGGAGACGTTTTGCAGGCGCTACGGCGCGGAGCCGGAGCAGGTCAAAACGGTGTATTGATACGGAGAACGGGACATGAACAACGGGGATAAGCAGTATCTGGGGACGAAGTGGCTCAGTCTCGCCGTCGTGCTCGGCGTTGCGGTCGGGACCGTGATCGGGAAGCTGATGGGCAACATGCGTACGGGGCTGATGATCGGTCTGGCGCTTGCCGTCTGCGTCTGGACGCTGCTCACACAGCGAAGCGCAAAGACCGCCTCTCTGCCGGAAAAGGAGAATCCGCCGGAGGAGACGGCGGAAGCATCAGAAAAAGAAAGCGCTGACCGATAGCCGATCCGTTCCCGGCGCAATGCGGAACAATCCGGGACGCGCGAGCGTCCTATCGGCTGAAGGAATATGCAGGGAGGACCGAACTATGGGACAGAAATATCGACAGCTCCTGACAGCGCTGCTGCTCGTTGTCCTCATTGCGGGCTGCACGGCGGCTCCCGCGGCGCAGAGCACGGCGATCCCACCTGCCGCCTATGTGGTGCAGACGGCGGACGTGTCCGTACAGGCGGGCGAAAGCGGAGGCAAGGAGATCCTGCCGACCCCGCCGCCCACCGTGTCGGAAAAAAACGGCTACCACGAATATGCCGGACTCTTCTATCGGGAGCTGGAAAAAGGGGACGCCATTGCGGCCTCGGCCTACATGTGGTTTGACAGCGAAGGGGACCGCGCGCTGTGGATCGAGCGCTTTGCCGCCCCGGACAATGCGAAGCTCGTCTCGGTGAGCCGCGTTTCCCTGAATCTCTGGGCGATGACGGTGGAGGAGAGCCTCGGCAGCGACATCCCGCCGACGCAGACGGTCTATTATGTGGCCTGGTACGACGGGAGCTACCGAATCTTTCCCGACCCACCCAGACTCCCGGCAGACATGCTGCGGGATCAGGACTACGGCGGGATGCCTGTCGAGAAGCCTGTGAAAAGCGGCGGCGGGATCACGCCCGACGGCGAGGATCAGTTCCCGCCCGAGGACGGACAGGCCGAAAAGTGGTATCGGGAGCGGCAGGCGGAGCTTGCGGCGGTCAAGGCCGCGGCGGACAAGGCGGTGCGCGCCCTGCCCGAGGCGGATACGGTGACGAGCTTTGATAACCCCAAGGTCGAGCTGGTGGACGTGAATACGGTGCGGGAGCTCCTGACAGCCGAGCCGCAGGGCAGCAAGCTGCTGGTCTACGCGGTGACCTATCCGACCGGGGCGGACGCCGTTCTCGGACCGATCGTGCTCTACCTCGACAGCGAGGCGAACGTCCTCGGCTTCGCGCCGAGAGAATGAATATGAAAACAAACACCGTGCCGAGAGCGCTTTGCTCTCGGCACGGTGTTTCTTCAGGAGATAAATCCATACAGAAATGCGTCCGTCATGACGCCGTAGTGGTCTGAGACGAAGCCGCCGTAGCCGTTTGTCATGATCTCGTAATCGAGGATGAGCACTTTGTCGCCCAGATAGAAGCAATAGTCCAGGAGCTTCCTCGATCGGCCGTAGTTATGAAATGTGTAGTCGACGGTACTGCGATTGACCAGCGCGTCCGTCCGCGTATCGCGCATGCGGGAGAGGGCGAGATCATAGGTTTTGCTGCCGGGGGTCTGGTTGAAGTCGCCGGTCAGAAAGACGGGGTAAACGCCGTGACTGGCATAGACGGCGTCCATCCCGGCAAAGAGGACCTCGAGCTGGAGCATGGCCTGCTCGCCATAATCCTCTGAGTTCTCATAGTCCAGATGGGTGTTCACGAAATAGAAGGAACTGCCCGTCTCCAGATCCTTCAGCAATACCCAGGTGCAGATGCGCCGATGGAAGCCGTCGGCAAGCGTGGAGGGCTGATCCGAGGAGTCCGACAGCCAGAAGGTGTCCCCGGCTATGAGATCAAAGCGATCCCTGCGATAACAGATGGTGTTTCTCTCGCCGCTGTCCTGCCCGATCCCGTTCTGGCTGGAGCCGAAAAAGGCGTACTGGTCGCTCAAGGCGACATTCAAGTAATTGAACCAGTCCAGGCTGGTCTCCTGCGTGCCGATCAGATCCAAAGACTCAGCCCGGATCAGACGCATGAGGCGCGCGGCGCGGTCGAGGATCAGATTCCCGCCGCCGTCGTCGTATTTGCGCAGGTTCTGGGTCAGGATGCGCAGCCGACCCGGCAGGGAGCAGGAGAGCCCCGTGAGCTGGGCGTCGATCAGCTCCTGCGAGATCCAAAGCGTGCCGTCCTCTTCCATGCCGCAGGTATCCGTCAGCCATTGCGCACAGAGAGAATGGACACAGGCCAGCTCCTCCCCGCGCACGCGGAAGCTCAGGCAAAGGTTTTCGTCAGGATCCAGCGTGAGAGAATAAGGAGGCGCTTCCTTCTGCGTTTCGGCTTCGTCGAGCGCAAGAAGGAGAAAACGACCCTCCTCGGCCTCCGGACCGCAAAGCGCCAGAGAGACACCGGTGCGCTCCTTGATAAGATAGGAGAGATATTCGGCGGCGATCCTACATACGCGGTCGTCTTCGGCAAGCTTGATCCGGTACGAGCTCTCTCCGCCGGCGACGATCTCGGTCCGCGCGGGAGGCGCAGGAATCTGCTCCGCCGTGTATTCCCGGTACAAAAACAGAGCCGAAACGGTAAGCAGAAGGATGGAGAGAATGAAGGTGACAAGTATAAAGACTTTCTTTTCCATGGCAGTCTCATTAAAAAAATAGAAGTATCCCGTCTTTTGTATCATAATAAAAGACATAATGGATGTCAAGGAAGAAACAGAAATGTCGCGCAGGGCAAAAACATAGCCCGCTGTACAGCAGCGGGCTATGGAGGCAAAAGAGCTTATTTCTTTTTACAGTTGGCTGCCAGATGCTCCCGCGTGAGCCTGGCGACCACGCCGGAGAGAGCCAGCAGGGCGATCAGGTTCGGGAAGGCCATGAAGCCGTTGAGCGCGTCGGCGAGATTCCAGGCGTCGGCGAGGCTCATGGTCGCGCCGATGATGACGAAGACGATGAAGAGGCCCTGGTAGATTCGGGTGGCTTTGACGCCGAAGAGGTACTCGCAGCAGCGCGTGCCGTAGAGAGACCAGCTCAGGATGGTGGACAGGGCAAAGAGGCTGAGGGAGATGGCGATGACGATCGCGCTGAGACGGGAGCCGAAGACGGTGCTCATGGCAGCCGCGACGCTCGAGCCGTTGCCGCCCGTGCCCCAGGGAATGTTAATGCCGCCGGCGGCGTAGGCACAGAGGACGGTCAGACTCGTGAGCGTGCAGATGACGATGGTGTCCATGAAGACCTCGAAGATGCCGTAGAGTCCCTGACGGACCGGATCGGTCTCAGAAGTGGCGGCGTGGGCGATGGGGGCGGAGCCGAGACCGGCCTCGTTGGAGAAGCAGCCGCGGCCGACGCCCTTGCGCATGCTGGTCATCACCGTGATGCCGACCGCGCCGCCGAGTGCGGCGTCGGCGTTGAACGCGCCCTTAAAGATCATGGCGAAGACCTTGCCGAGCTGGGAGACGTTGGCAAGGATCACGAAGAGCGCCGCGACGATGTACAGCACGGCCATGAAGGGGACGAGCTTCTCGGTCACCTGACCGATGCGCTTGATGCCGCCGAAAAGGACAAGGGCCACGATCACAGCTACGACGACGCCGACGATGAAGGTGCTCACGCGCACGTCGCTGCCGAAGAAGAGGAAGGTGGAGGCAGGGCTGGGGTCAAAGCTGTCGATGGCGTTGTTGACGGCGTCCGCGATCGACTGCACCTGCGTGGCATTGCCGATGCCGAAGGCGGCCAGCGAAGCAAGCACACAGAAGACGCCGCCGAGCCAGGCCCAGTTCTGGCCCATGCCGTTCTTGATATAGTACATCGGGCCGCCGACCCAGTCACCCTTGTCGTTGCGCTCACGGTAGCGCACCGCCAGCACGACCTCGGAATACTTGGTCACCATGCCCACCAGGGCCGCGACCCACATCCAGAACACCGCGCCGGGGCCGCCGATAAAGATCGCGCCGGTGACGCCCGCGATGTTGCCGGTACCGACGGTGGCGGCCAGCGCGGTGGTCAGGGCCTGCAGGGGCGTGACCTCACCCTCGCCGGCCTCGTGCTTGCTCAGAAGCTTGCCGGCGGTGTTTTTCAACCAGTAGAGAATGTGGGTGAACTGAAGAAAGCCCGTTCGGAAGCTGAGGTAAAAGCCGGTGCCGACCAGCAGGACCAGCATGACCGGACCCCAGGCAAAATCGTCCAGGGCCGAAATGATCGAACTGAGATTCATAGGGGGTTCCTCCTTGTGTTTTCCATACCTGTACCGCGAAAGAAAAAGAGCGCCGCTGTATTCAGCCGCTCTCAGGCACAGGGGAAGCAAGCCCGTGAAAACGGGCCTTTCCGCTCTGTCCTTCCGCCTGAGAGATTCAGCCTTTCGACCTTACACCTTCGGCACCCGCACGCTCCTGCGCGGACTTCTCCAGAGTTCCTCAGCCGGCGGTCCCGTCCGAGACGGTTCGACCGACTTCACAGGTGTTCAACTATACGGGCGTACTATAGCACGCGCATCGGAACATGGCAAGAGCATTTTTCACATTTCAGCGATGTGAAACAGAAACACGGTCTATGCACAGAATATGCTTGACAAAAGCGACAAATGCGCATTTATTGACATGGAAACTTGCAATTGCCCGGCGCCTGTGCTACCATCCGGACAGATGAGAAGGGAGGGGAGAGCAGGCATGCACACGCTTGAGGAGGTGCGCGCCGAGTATGATCGGCTGGACCGGCTGCTGGGGATCGACACCCGCGGGATCGAACTGAAGATCTCGACGCGCGCGGTGCGGCAGCTCGGCTCCTTTCGGCTGCCGGCACGCGGCGGAGGCAGAGCCCGCATCACGCTCTCGGCCCTGATCCTCTCGGATGACGCGCAGTTCTGGGACACCGTGCGCCACGAATATGCCCACGCCGCGGTACACATCCTGTATCCGGGCGAAAGGCACGGGCACGACCGGGTATGGAAGCAGATGTGCCGCACCGTCGGCTGCAGTCCGAAGCGCCTCGCTCCGGAGCAGGGAAAGGCGGCGGAGCTGCGGCGCGAGAAAGCGAAGTACATCATCCGCTGCGAGCGCTGCGGCGCAGAGAGCCGCTATGTCCGCCGGGGCAGGGCAGTGGACCTGATGCAGCGCGGACGCGGGCGGCGCCTGCGCTGCAGAAGCTGCGGCGGGAACCGCTTTGTTCTGCTGGTGAGGCAGGAACAATAAAAAAGATGCAGAGATTGAACGTGAAGAGGGGATTACCGTCCCCTCTTCACAATCACCCCATGCGTGACGGGCTCTTATTGCAGAAGCCCTGCCGCATGCAAATCATCTCGAAAGCTTTACTTCTTCCCGAACATGTCGATGGCGCTGCCGAGAAGCGTGGAGAGGAGGTCGCCGCCGTCCGTTGCCTCGCCCTTGAGGACGGAAACGGCCTTTTTCTTCGTGTCGGCGTCGGCGGCACGGTAGAGCTCCACCAGCTTTTTCTCCGCCGCCGTCAGCTCCACGCCGGACTTGGCCGCGGTCGTGGTTTTCTTTGCGGCTGCGGCCGTGGTTTTCTTTGCGGCGCTCGTCTTCGCAGCAGTGGTCTTCGCAGCAGTGGTCTTCGCGGTGGCGGTGGTCTTCGCAGCGGCGGTGTAGGTGCTCTCCTTCGCGGCGTTGAGCAGAGAGCTCTGGGTCACGCCGGTGAGCTTCGCGATCTGCCGGAGCACGGACTGCGAGAGCTCCTTCTCCCCGCGCTCGGCCTTGCCGATGTCCGCGGCCGTCACGCCGCCGAGCTGCTCGGCCAGAGCCGTCTGGCTCAGCCTGGCGTTTGTGCGCGCCTCTTTGATAAGCGGGCCGACTTTGTTTGCCATATGATGATCCTCCTTTATATGTCTCATTATCTCCCGATCATTCCGTATCAGTCTCGCTGTGCCCAGAATAGCACAGCGCGGGGTCGGGCGCAAGTGGATTTTCCACCTTGATTTGCCCGGGCGAAAATGGTATTCTGAAAAGCGAAGCCAAAAAGAAATCAGGTGTGTTTATGAATTTTACGGCCGACCCCATTCTGATCGCTGCCGCCGTTATCCCGGCGGTGTTCCTGCTCGTCCGGGTGGAGCGTGCGGACAGGCTCGAAAAGGAGAGCCGGAAGCTGCTGATCTCGCTCGTCTTCTTCGGCATCCTCGCCACGCTCATCGCCTCCCTGGGCGAGAGGATAGGCATGGCGATCCTGTACAGCATCTTCGAGGAGGAGAGCGTGCTGTACAACCTCCTGCTCTACTTCGTCGTCGTCGCACTGTCGGAGGAGGGGGCAAAGTATATCCTGCTCAAGAGCAGGACCTGGAGAAATCCCGAGTTCAACTGCCAGTTCGACGGCGTTGTGTACAGCGTGTTCGTCTCGCTGGGCTTCGCGCTGTGGGAGAATATCGGCTATGTCGCCTACTACGGGCTGTCGACCGCCATCGTGCGCGCCGTGACGGCCGTGCCCGGCCACGCCTGCTTCGGCGTGTTCATGGGCACCTGGTACGGTATGGCCAAGCGGAAAGAGGGGGCGGGCGATCTCGCGGGCGCGGCGAGGTACCGGCGCTTCGCGCTGATCGTTCCGATGCTGCTGCACGGCTTCTACGACTTCTGCGCGACCTATGACGACTCTGTCATGGGGCTGGTCTTTCTGGTCTTCGTGGTCGCGATGTTCGTCACGGCCAGCCGCCTCGTCAGGCGCGTGTCGGCAAACGATACCTATATCGACCGGAACCGCTTCGAGCGCTGGTAAAAGCCTTTATGATTCAAACGGCGCGCAGTTTTCTGCGCGCCGTTAAGCGTTTTTTTCACTTTTTGAAGGCGGAAGTGTCGTTTTCCCAGCCGCGGTCCAGAAGCCAGTAGCCCTCGAAATCTGCGTCCTCGTCCGGCTCGCCCTCCTCGATCTGCACGTCTGGCTTGATGTGGCTGAGCTTCAGCCGCGTCTCATAGGCGCGAAGCTCGGAAACGGTGAAGGGCAGCCCCTCCTCCTCCGCGATCGGCAGCAGGACGGCCTCCACCAGCGACTCGCGCACCTCCAGACTGCCGGGATAGCAGGCCACGGCCTCCGCAATGCGGGCCTTCAGGGCGGGATCTGCCGCGCAGCGTTCAAAAAAGAGGGATACGTTTTCTTTCATGTTCAGCATCTCCGTTTCATTTCGACTGGGTAGATTATAATGCTCCGCGGCAGCAAATGCAAGAGCTGCTGACAAAAGGGAAGGACAAAGGTACAGAACCGGCTCAGACCGCGCGCTTTGCCGCCCGCACGAGAAACAGGGGCGTCGAGGCGAAGTTGAGCATTTCCGTCTTAGACCAGACACGCTGCCAGACGTCCTCGTCCGCTTCGGCGGACAGGCCGAGACCGCGCAGCAGCTTAAGATCCCAGGCCGGGCGGCGGATGGCGGAGAGCGGTACGCGGCGGGCGATGTCCTCCATTACGTCGAAGCGTTCGCCGACGTTCTGATCCGGGACCCCCTGTGCCGCGCTGTTGGTCCGGTCCCGCTCGTAGGCAGCCTGCGCCTCGCCGTCAAACAGATAAGCATACCAGTTGGCGTCAAAGTTCAGCAGCAGGCCGCCCGGCCGCAGCACCCGCGCCCACTCGGCGCAGGCGCGCTCGGGATGCGGCAGGTTCCAGGTCAGATTGCGGCTGACGACCACGTCGAAGCTCCCGTCCGGAAAGTCCAGCGCCTCCGCGTTCATCTCCAGAAAGCTGATCCTGTCGGCCAGCAGGCCGGCATTCTTTTTCGCCTCCGTGAGCATCGCGGGCGTCAGATCAACGGCGGTCACCGCACAGCCCAGTTCGCTGAGCAGGACGGCGAAGAAGCCCGGGCCCGTGCCGACCTCCAGAACCCGCAGACACTCGGGTGCGGTCCCGGGGAAATGCTCCGCGATCTCCGCGCGCAGACAGTCCCTCCACTTCCGCCGCTGGTCGGTGGCGAGCTCGAGCCGGTTGACCTCCGAATAGCCGCAGGCGCGCCCGGTCCAGTATGCTTTGTTTTCCTCAAGGATCGTCTGTCGGTACACCGTAGTTCACCATGGGTCCTTTCTCATGTTTTGCCTGCACTCTATCACGCCGACAGCGCAAAAGCAAGCCCCACGGGGGATGGAGCGGACGCGGGCTGTTTTTGCCGGTGGACAAAGGGATCGGGCAGCGCAAAAAACTATCCCCCCCCGGGGGCTTACGTGAAAAAGGACGGGGAGATATAATATCAATGGTATGATAATGCCAAAGAATGGAATACCAAAATGCTTGAGGGAGCATTGACCGACAATTGCACAGAGAGGTACAAACAAATGGAACTGATCAAGCACCGCGTGACGCATTACTGGGCCCACCGGGCCGAGGGCTTTGAGATGCAGCGCCTGCGCGAATATGACAGCGGGAAACGGGAGAGGTGGCTTGCGGAGTTTCGCCGGTATCTGCCGGAGGGAAGGCCGCTTAGCATCCTGGACGTCGGCACGGGCACCGGCTTTTTCGCCTGCCTGCTCGCGGCGGAGGGACACGACGCCACCGGCATCGACCTGACGCCGGAGATGATCGAGCATGCCGGACACATGGCCGCCGTGCTGGGGGTGGACGTCCGCTTCCGCCTCATGGATGCGGAGGAGCCGGACTTCCCGGACGAGAGCTTCGACGTTCTGGTGACCCGCAACCTGACCTGGACGCTGCCCCATATCGAGAAGGCCTATCGGGAATGGTACAGGCTGTTGAAGCCCGGCGGTATCCTCATCAACTTCGACGCGGATTACAGCGCGGCGCTGGAGGACGAGGAGGTACACGAGCTGCCGGAGAACCACGCCCACAAGCTGGTGCCGGAATACATGAAGGCCGAGAACGACGCCATCACCATGGAGGTCGGCGCCTATCACGGTCCCCGTCCGCAGTGGGACGTGCAGCTTCTGGTCGAGGCCGGCTTCGAGCACGTAACGGTCGACATGGGCGTATACCGGCGCATCTACGCCGAGATCGACGAGTTCTTCAATCCCACCCCGATCTTTACCATCGCGGCATATAAGTGAGGCATTTTATCGCGCAGGGAGCCATCCCCGGATGGCTCGGCAGCTGCCGAACACGGCCGGATGAGGGCATCCGGCCCTGCGCGAAGTATCGGAAATTATGAAGTGAGGATCAGAGCATGAAGCATTATGCTGTCAAGCGGCTGCTGCAGCTGATCCCGATCCTGCTGGCGATCACGTTTTTGTCCTATGGCATGATGCGCATCGCGGGCAGCGACGTGGTCGAGCAGAAAATGGAGAATACCTCCGGCACGGTCTCACAGGAGATGATCGACGCCGCCAGGGAGGAGCTGGGCCTGGACAAGCCCTTTATCGTGCAGTATTTCACATGGCTCGGCAATCTGCTCCGGGGCGACATGGGCGATTCCTACGTCTCCGGCAAGCCCGTGTTTTCCACTTTCGTCTCCAAGCTGCCGGCCACGCTGCTGCTGACCTTCGTGTCCATCCTGCTGACGGTGGTGATCTCGATCCCGCTGGGCATCTGGGCGGCCGTGAAGCAGAACACGGCGACCGACTATGTGATCCGTGTGGCGAGCTTTATCGGCAACTCCCTGCCCAACTTCTTCGTCTCCCTGCTGCTGATGTACCTGTTCGCCATCAAACTGGACTGGTTTCCGGTCATCTCCAAGGGCATCGGTCTGCAGAGCGTGGCGCTACCCTCCTTCACGCTGGCCATCGCCATGTCGGCCAAGTATCTGCGGCAGGTCCGCGCCACGGTCCTTGACGAGCTGAGCAAGGATTACGTGCTCGGCGCCAAGGCGAGGGGCGTGAAGTTTTCGACGACGATGATCCGAAGCGTGCTCAAGGCCTCGCTCGTGACGATCATCACGCTTTTGACGCTGTCCATCGGCTCGCTGCTGGGGGGCACGGCCATCGTCGAGTCGATCTTCATGTGGGACGGCGTCGGCAAGATGGCGGTGGACGCCATCAATATGCGCGACTATCCGATCATCCAGGCCTATGTCATGTGGATGGCTATCATCTATGTGCTGGTCAACCTGATCACAGACCTGAGCTATCGCTTCCTCGACCCGAGGATCCGGCTGGGAGGGATAGAGCAATGAACGGGACAGTCACGGTACGTGTTCAGAAAATCAAAAGGAACACCATCAAAGCGCGCCTGATCTTCTTCCTGGCCCTGGCGGCGATCCTGCTGCTCATCACCCTGTATGCGGACAGGCTCGCGCCCTATGACCCCTACGCGCAGGATCTGAGCAAGTCCATGCTCGCCCCGTCGGCGGAGCACTGGATGGGCACCGACCGCTACGGGCGGGATATGTTCTCCCGCGTGCTCGTCGGCGCGCAGACCAGCGTCTTCTCCACGCTGGCCCTTGTGGCCGCCATCTCCGTGTTCGGGACCGTTGTGGGTACGCTCTGCGGCTACTACGGCGGCGCGCTCGATTCGATCGTGATGCGCATCTCCGACGTCTGCCTGGCCTTTCCGGGGTTGGTGTTCGCGCTTGCGATCGCGGCCCTTTTGGGCGGCGGCGTCAGCAACGCGGTGCTGGCGCTGGCGGTCATCAGCTGGCCCAAGTACGCGCGCGTGGCCCGAAGCCAGACGCTTGCGCTGAAAAGCAGCGACTTCATGGCTGCAGCGCGGCTTTCCGGGAGCAATTCCATGCAGATGATCCTGCGGCATATCCTGCCCAACAGCCTCGGGCCGATCCTGGTCACGGCCATGCTGGACATCGGCACCATGATGATGGAGCTGGCCGGCCTGAGCTTTCTCGGCCTCGGCGCGCAGCCGCCCACGGCCGAATGGGGCAACATGATGAGCGGCGGCAGGAGCATGCTGCAGACCTATCCCTGGCTCGTGCTGAGCCCCGGCTTCGCGATCTTTGTCACGGTCGTGATCTTCAATCTCCTGGGCGACACGGTGCGCGACTACATGGACCCGAAAAACTCCCGGGCACAGTAAGAAGATCATACACCCGGTCGCTCATCCCACCCGGCGGGATGAGGGCATCCCGCCCTGCGCGCACATTCTCCGCCGTTTCCGCGTAGGGCGCGATCCCCTGATCGCGCCGCATACAACAGGTAATCTATACATTCATAATAGATAAAAAGAAGAAAGGAAAAGAACATGATGAAAAAACTCCTTGCGATCCTTCTGGTCCTCTGCCTCGCCGTCGGCATCCTGGCCGGCTGCGGCGGCGGAAGCAGCTCCGGCGCGAGCTCCGGCAGCAGCGCCAGCTCCGGCGGCAGCGCGGCGGCCCCCGCGAAAAAGACCTTCGTCTTCGGCGACACCACCTTCAACGCTGAGAATGAGGAGCCGGACATCAACCCCCATTACGCCTACTCCGGCTGGCCCTGCATCCGTTACGGCGTCGGTGAGACGCTGATGAAAATCGCCGATGACGGCACGTTGCAGCCCTGGCTGGCGGAGAGCGCTGTCAATGTCAACGAAACCACCTGGGAGATCGTGATCCGCGACAATGTCTGCTTCTCCAACGGCAAGAAGGTCGACGCGGCTGCGGTCAAGGCCTGCTTCGAGCACCTGATCGAGGTCCACGAGCGCGCCCGTGACAATCTGAAGATCGACTCCATGGAGGCAGACGGCCAGAAGCTGACCATCGTCACCTCCGAGCCCAACCCCATTCTGATGAACTATCTCTCCGAGGCCTACGGCTGCATCATCGACATGGAGGTCGGCATCCCGGAGAACGGCTGCGTAGTCGGCACCGGCCCCTATGTAGCGACCGAAGTCGTGACCGACGATCATGTGAGCCTCGTGAAGAACGTCAACTACTGGGACGGTGAGGTGCATATCGACGAGATCACCGTCCGCACCATCTCCGACGGCGACACGCTGGCCATGGCGCTCCAGTCCGGCGAGATCAACGCCGCCTACGGTATGGCCTACGGCAGCTACCCGCTCTTTGAGAACGACAACTACACGTTCACCAGCATCCAGACCAGCCGCTGCTTCTGGGGCATGGCGAACCTCCACGAGGAGAACCCCGGCTATGCGATCATGAGTGATCCCGCCGTCCGCAAGGCGATCGCCATGGGCATCGACAAGGAGGGCTTCGTCAATGTCCTGCTCAACGGCTACGGCTATCCCGCAACCGGCGCCTTCCCCGACAGCTTCGCCTTCGGCCAGGGCGTCAAGACGGTCTCCTTCGATCCCGCTGAGGCCAAGGCCGTGCTGGAGGCCGCCGGCTGGGTCGACACCGACGGCGACGGTATCCGCGAGAAGAACGGGCAGAAGCTGTCCATTCGCTGGCTGACCTATCCGTCCCGTCAGGAGCTGCCCCTGCTGGCTGAGTCCGCGCAGGCGACCCTGAAGGAGATCGGTATGGATGTGCAGATCAACTGCACGAAGGATCACAACTCCATCCGCAAGGATCCCACGGCCTGGGACGTCTGGTTCAGCGCCAACGTGAACGCCGGTCTGGGCGACCCCGCCAACTTCTTTGACACCTACTGCCTTGACAGCTCCATCAAGAACTCCGGCGGACACCACAGCGACAAGCTGGAGGAGCTGGCCGTGCAGCTTCGCGGCACCTTCGATCCGGACGAGCGCGCCAGGATCGCCGTCGAGATGCAGCAGGAGCTCCTGGATGACAACTCCTACGTGTTCTGCTCCTTCCTGCGCATGAGCATGATCATGCAGAAGGGCGTCACTGGTCTTGAGGCGCACACCTGCGACTTCTACGAGCTGACCGCGGATCTGGATATCGCGTAAGCTGGCCTTGCCTCTCCCTTTGGGAGAGGTGCCCCGGTGCGAACACTGGGGCGGAGTGGGTCTGCCCGGCTGTAGGCAGGACGTGATACCCTCTCAGTCACGGCGCTTGTGGGAGACGCGCCGCGACAGCTCCCCCAAAGGGGGAGCCAATTCCCTCTGTTCGCAGTTTTTTCAAAACGAGGTTGTACTATGGCAGCTTTATTGGATTATCAACATGTGGAGATCTCCTTCAACGGCACGCCCGTCGTCCACGACGTGAGCTTTCAGCTCCATCCGGGCGAGATCCTCGGGCTGGTGGGCGAGTCCGGCTCCGGCAAATCCACGCTGATCAAGGCGGCGATGGGGCTGCTGGGCAGCAGCGGCATGGTCACCCGGGGCGACATCTGGTTTGAGGGGAAGAACCTCCCGGACCTGCCGGAGAAGGAGATGCGCAAGGTCTGCGGGGAGAAGATCGGCATGATCTTTCAGGACTGCGGCGCGTCCATTAGTCCGATCCGCACCATAGGCGAGCAGATCGTGGAGAGCATGGCGGCCCACCGGAAGGTGGACGTCGCGGCGGCGAAGGCGACGGCCATGGAGCTGTTCGACAAGCTGCATTTCAAGGACGGCGAGCGGGTCTGGAACAGCTATCCCTTTGAGCTCTCCGGCGGCATGAACCAGCGCGCCGGCATCGCGATCGCCATGCTGATGAACCCGACCGTCCTCATGGCGGACGAGCCCACCTCCGCGCTCGACGTGGCTGTACAACGGCAGGTCGTGGAGGAGATGCTCAACGTCCGGGAGGTCTTCGGCACCGCCATCATCATCGTCACGCACGACATCGGCGTCGTGTCCGCCATGGCGGACAGCATCCTCGTGCTGCAGGACGGCAGCGTGATGGAATACGGCCCGGCGAAGGACGTGCTGGAAAACCCGCAGAACGACTATACCAAAAAGCTGCTGAGCGCAGTACCGAGACTGCGGAGGGGGTAAGGGAACATGGAACCGATCTTGCGGGTCACAGAGCTCTCCAAATCCTTTTCCCGCGCCGGAAAAAACGAATTCCTTGCCGTGGACCATGCGAGCTTTGAGGTCATGCCCGGCGAGATCCTCGGCATCGTGGGAGAATCCGGCTCCGGAAAGTCCACGCTCGCCAAGCTGATCACCCGGCAGATCGACGCGACGACCGGGACGATCGAGGTCGACGGACAGGACATCACGAAGCTGACCGGGCGGGCGCTGATCCCGGTCTACGCGAAGATCCAGATGGTCTTTCAGACGCCGGCGGGCTCGTTTGACCAGAGGCGCACGCTGGGCGACGGCATCTGCGAGAGCCTGCGCAACAAGGGCGTGTCAAAGGCGGAGCGCGAGGCGAAGGCGCGCGGCCTGCTTGAGCAGTGCGGCCTGCCGGGCGAATTTCTGGAGCGCTATCCGCATCAGGTCTCCGGCGGCCAGTGCCAGCGCGCGGCGATCGCGCGGGCGCTGATGTGCGATCCGCGCATCCTCATCTTCGACGAGGCGACCTCCGCGCTGGACGTGACCGTGCAGAAGCAGATCATCGAGCTTCTGCAGAAGCTGCAGAAGGAGAAGGCGCTGGCCTATCTCTTCATCTGTCACAATCTGGCGCTGGTGCAGCAGTTCTGCGACAAGGTCATCGTCCTCTACGACGGAAAGATCGTGGAGCACGGGCTGCCCGACGAGGTCATCCTTCATCCGCGGTCGGATTACGCAAAACGGCTTGTCGACGCGATTTTTTGAAATTTTATCCCCCCGGGGGGCTTCCGCCGCCCGAAACAATCTGCTATACTCGCCACAGATCAGATGTGTTGCGATTGCCAGGGGTTCCCTCAACCCGCGTGTCTCTTTCACCTCTCCGACACGAACGGTAATTGCAGATCTCTCTTGCTTGGGCGTGGTGGATACGAACCTCTGCCGGTTTGCGCGGGCAGATTTGGACTGATGCTTCGTTCCAGCCCTTGACAATACGAAAGTATTCCCTGCGGGCTGCGCCTTGCCTCAGCCCAAATCTGCTCCGCGGAAACTGCGAAGCACCTGTGAGCTGACAATTTTCGAGGGATTTTTGCTTCCAACGAACGCCGCCGGGCTGACGCCCGGCAAGTGAGGCGGGACAAAAAGCCCCGAAAAGGGACGCTCACAGGCGGCAGGTGTTCGTATCCACCACGCCATGGCCCTCCGTGCCGGTCACACGGAGGGCCATTATATTTTTCGGAAAGGGGCGTCCTGTGCCGCGCACTCTTGCAAGCGCGAGCCGAGTGTGATAGAATATACAAAGATTTAAACCTCCGCGCAGGAAAAACGGAAATCATCAGACCCAGGACTCAGTCATTCCGAAAAGGTGGTTATGAAAATGGATAAGGCCAATAACAGCTCCCGTGTGAAATTCTACATCGACAAAACCGGCTTCTTTGCCGAGGGCGCCATGATCCTGCTGGTATTCGCCGCGCTCTTTCACGTGATCGGCCGCTGGGGCATGTGGAACGACCGCATCGACCTCATCATGATGCTCGCGCTGCCCGTCGGGAGTTATCTGCTGCTGGCGCTGTGCGTACTGCTGTTCGGCAAAAAGGGCTTCTTCCTCTCCTGCATCCCGGTGCTGCTGGGTACGGTGTTCTTTATCTTCAAGCTGTTCAGCTCCTCAAGCTGGATGCATACGGTGGTCTGCATCGTGCTGTACCTCGCCATTGTGATCATCTATCCCGCGACGGTGTTCGGCTGGATCCGCACCAAGTGGCTGCTGCCGCCGCTGTTCGGCATCCCGTTTGTGTATCACATCTTTTTCAAAGATCTGCCCCGTCTGTCCGATACGGTCAATCCCGTCACCTTCTCCGCCGGCATGCAGGAGATGAGCATGCTGTGCATCATGGCGGCGCTGATGTTCATCGGCTTCGGGCTCAAAAAGCGTGAGCCGGAGCCCAACGTCGTGGAGCCCGAGGTCGTCGAGCCCGAGCCCGAGCCGGAACCTGCTCCCGCTGCGGAGCCCGCGCCCGCGGAAGAGCCCGCTCCGGCGGAGGAACCCGCGTCTGCGGAGGAGCCCGCCTTTGAGGAAGCCGCTCCCGTGGAGGAACCGGCTCCGGCGGAGGAGCCTGCGCCCGCGGAAGCGGAGAGCGACGCCTGCTTCGATGCGGAGGCCGCCTTTGAGCCCGCGCCGGCAGGCAGCATCCCCGAGCTGACGCTCGACCCGGACCCCATCGATTTCGGGCCGGAACCCGACGCGCAGGAAAGCGGGAATGAGCAGTAACGGCAGAACGCCCGCCCCGACAAAAAACAAATCCGCACGCAGACGGGTCGACAGAAAACGCGCCTATATCATCTGCACCATCCTGGCGGCGATCTTCGTGATCGCCATGGCCGTGGTGCTGATGAGCATGTCGGACAACCGCGTTTACAACGACTACATGAATCAGGCGCAGACGCTCTATTATCAGAAGGACTACGACGGCGCGCTCTCCGCGCTGCGCAAGGCCGCAGCGGTGGAGAAGACCGACGAGTGCCTGCTGCTGATGGCGACCTGCTACGAGCAGCAGGGCAACTACGCAAAGGCGCTCGAGGTCCTGCGCAGCATGGATATCCGCGACAGCACCGTCGCGGGCAGGATCGAGACGATCGAGAACGCGCGGAAGAGCCTCAATGCGGCCGATCTGGTCACGGTCGCGGGGAAGCAGTACCGTGTCGGCACCACGAAGCTGGTGCTGGACAACATGGGGCTGGGCGATGAAGTGCTGGATGAGGTGCTGCAGCTCTACGGACTGGATTCGCTCTCGCTGGCAGGGAACGAGCTGACCGATATCTCCGCGCTGTCCGCGCTCGGCGGGCTTGTGACGCTCAATCTCAGCGCCAACCGTATCCGCGATCTGACGCCGCTGGCTTCGCTGCCCGCCCTGCGAACGCTGTATCTGGACGCGAACCCCGTCGAGGATCTGACGCCGCTGTATGCGGTCACGACGCTGACGAGTCTGTCCATCAAGAACATCCCCGTGAGCGAGAGTCAGCTCTCGGCCCTGTCCAAGGCGCTGCCCAACTGCGCCATCCACAGTGAGCAGGCGCAGGAGGAGCAGCAGGAGATCAGCTTCGGCGGCGTGACCTTCCCCTCGGACATCACAGATCTGGATCTGAGCGAGATGGGCATCCGCGACATCTCGGCGCTGGCCAACTGCCAGTACCTCACGCGGCTCAATCTCACCGGCAACGAGGTCAGCGATCTCAGCCCGCTGATGAACCTGCCCTATCTCCAGTATCTGGACGTCTCCTACAACCGCGTCAACGATCTGCGGCCTCTGATGGGGGTGGATTCGCTCTCCTTCCTCAACGCCGCGGGCAACTCCATCAGCTCTACATCCCCGCTGACGATGATGAACGGACTGTCCAGTCTCTACCTTGACAGCAATCCCATCCGGGATTTCTCCGGCCTGCGCCGCGTCGTGACGCTCAACTCCCTGGGATTGAGCGGCACGGGGCTTACGAACGACGATCTGCTCTATCTGCGCAGCCTGTCCTCGCTCGTCGACCTCAACATCGAGGACAACCCCGAACTCACAGGCGAGGCCGTGGACGATCTGCGTTCCTATCTCCGCGCCTGCCACATCCGCCACGACGCGCTCGGCTATGACATCGACTTTGACGGCTTCATCGTCAAGAGCGACTCGGAGGCGCTGAACATGCCCAGGCTAGGCATTCGGGACATCAGCGCCGTGATGAAGCTCAACAACCTGCGCAGTCTGGATCTGAGCAGCAACGAGATCTCGAACCTCTATCCGCTGGAGCTGGCGGACTGCCGCTTCCAGATCACAAACCTTGTCCTGCGGGACAACGACATCTCCGATCTGACGCCGCTGGCTTCGGTGATGAATCTGGAGACGCTGGATCTGAGCTACAACGAGGCCACCACGGTGCTGCCGCTGCTCAATCTGAGCTCCCTGCGCACCCTGATCCTGACAGGCAACCCCATGAGTCTCGAGGAGGTAGAGCTCATCCGCAGCACCCTCCCGAACTGCGACGTGATCTTTTGAATTTTCGGGCCGACAGAGAATAAACGCTCTGTCGGCCCGATCTCTTTCGGGAAACGGGCCGGAAGTTTTTGGAGACCTGTACAAATCTTCTGACAAAAAATCGGCAAAAGTACCGAATGATTTTCGCCCGGCAAATCCTTCTTCATTTTTCGGCCGCGCTGTGCTATACTGAAAGCGACAAAAAGCAGGCTCCTGCTTTTTGATGGCATAAACGGAAAGGAGTTGTCACCAATGAAGTTCACTTTCACCGAGAAGCGGATGGACTCCTCCGAGGAGCTGCGGGCGTACGCGATCAAGAAGATCGGCAAGCTCGACAGACTCTTCAAGACCGAGGGCGAGGCTTTCGTCACCTTCAGTATCGAGAGGGGACGGCACAAGGCCGAGATCACCATCCACAACAACGGCATGTTCTACAGGGCAAGCGAACTGACCAACGACATGTATGCCTCCATCGATTCCGGCGTCGCCGCGATCGAGCGCCAGATCCGCCGCAACAAGACCCGGCTTGAGAAAAAGCTCCGCGAGGGCGCGCTGGACAAGGAGCCGCGTCCCGCTTACGAGCCGCCCGCCGAGGAGGAGGCCGATGAGTTTAGGATCGTGCGCAGCAAGCGCTTTTCCATCAAGCCCATGTCGCCCGAGGAGGCTATCCTGCAGATGAATCTGCTTGGACATGAATTCTTCGTTTTCAAAAACATGGATGCGGATGAGGCGTTTTCGGTGGTCTACAAGCGCCAGCAGGGCGGCTACGGCCTGATTTGCGACGACGGTCTGAACGCCGACTGAGCGCGTTGATCCGATCGATTTCCCCCGGCAAAGCCGGGGGATTTTTATGTTGTATTTCGTTTTTAATTGTGTAATAATGGAAGCATCAAAGCACAAGGACAAAACAGACTATGGATGAAGCGAAGAGCACCGGCAAGCTGTATATCGTCGCCACGCCCATCGGCAACGCCCGGGACATGTCCCCCCGCGGGAAACAGATCCTCACGGACGTGGACATCATCGCGGCCGAGGATACCCGGCGCTCGATGGTGCTGCTGGGCAAGCTGGAGATCCGCAACAAGCTGGTGTCCAACCATAAATTCAACGAGTACGGCAAAGCCCGCTACTTCGTGGGCGAGATGCTCGCGGGAAAGAGCGTCGCGGTCATCACCGACGCGGGCACGCCCTGCATCTCCGACCCCGGAAACGAGCTGATCCGCGCCGCCGTCGAGGCGGGCATCCCCGTGATCGGGGTCCCCGGCTGCTGCGCGGCGGTGACGGCGCTGTCCGTCTCGGGCTTCGACCTGTCGAGCTTCCTCTTCTGCGGCTTCTTCCCCCGCGAGAATGCGGAGCGGCGGAAGCTGCTGGAGAAAATGCGCCGCGCCGATACGCGCACCTTCGCGCTGTACGAGTCCCCCAAGCGCATCATGGAGCTGGTGGATTTCTTTATTGACAGCAGCGCGCTCTGCCGCATGTGCCTGTGCAACGATCTGACCAAGCTGCACGAGATGAGCTTCCGCGGCACCCCGACCCAGGTGAAGGAGCAGCTTTTCGCCAAGGGCAATTACGACAAGGGCGAGTATGCCGTCGTGATTGAGATCGACGAGGCCTATGCCTTCACGAAGGTCGAGCATACGGTCTCGGCCGAGGCCATGCTGGTCGACGCGATGGTCGCGGGCGGCCTGGGGGCGAAGGAGGCGGTCGCGGCGGTGCTGGCGGATGAGAACAATTCCTACAGAAAGAACGAGCTCAAGGCCGCGGCCTTGAACCTCAAGCGCCTGTTCGGAGGCTGAAATGGCACGGATCGTACAGGAGCTGGAGTCGGCGCTGCCCACTCTCACCAAAGCGGTCTTCTCCCAGCCGACGCAGAAAACGTCCATGCAGAAGCTGACGGTACGCCCGCTGCTGCTGCGGGGCGAGCGCTTATGGCAGTCGGAGCGGCAGGAGGACAACAAGGCCTTTCACCAAAATCTTACGGACACGGCCCTGCTGGCCTGTGTCCGGGACGAGCTCGAGGGCGCCTTCCGTCAGGTCCTGATCCAGACGGAGACGGAGAGCCGCCAATACGTTCTGAAACGGGACGGGAGCTATAAGAAGACCGGCGCCTCAGCCGCGGTCCCGCGCCCCGGCGGGGCGGAGGCCCATGACCGTGAGAAGGACTACATCCTGCGGGAAGGGGAGGTCATCCCCGCCCTCGTGGATCTCGGCGTGTTCACGAAGGACTACCGCATCGTGCACGCCAAATACGACAAGTTCCGGCAGATCAACCGCTTCGTCGAGCTGGTGGATCAGACCATGAAGAAGGAGAGCGCGGACAGGATCCGGATCCTGGATTTCGGCTGCGGCAAGTCCTACCTGACCTTCATCCTCTATTGGTATTTCGCCGTCAGACGCGGCATGAGTACCGAGATCATCGGCTACGACCTCAAGCGCGACGTGGTCGAGCACTGCAGGCAGGTCGCGGCACGCTACGGCTATGACGGCCTGCGCTTCGAGGTCGCGGACGTGACGCACGATACACTGACGGACACGCCCATCGACATGGTGGTCACGCTGCACGCCTGCGATACGGCCACCGACTACGCCCTGGCCTACGCCATCCGGCGGCGGGTGAAGAACATTTTTTCCGTGCCCTGCTGCCAGCATGAGATCAACGGCAGCATCCGCAAAGGCGGCGAGCTCGACCTGCTGCTCGAGCACGGCATCCTCAAGGAGCGCGTCTCGGCGCTGCTGACGGACGCCATCCGCGCCGCCGTGCTGGAGAGCGAGGGCTATGAGACGGATCTGATCGAGTTCGTGGATTTTGAACACTCCCCGAAGAATCTGATGATCCGGGCGCACTATACCGGGCGTCGGCGTCCCGGAGGCAGGGAAAAGGCCGAGGCCCTGCGCGAGCGCTACGGCTTTGAACAGAGCCTGCTGGCGCTGACAGAGGAAGGCGCGCAGAACCGAGAGTAGAGAAAAGAGGAGGCGGCGCATGAAACTACGAAAACTGGTCTGGAGCTTTTGCTACTGGTTTATCCGCTGCTTCATCGCCCCGCGTTTTCATTTCGAGGCGGAGCCTGCCGATGTGCAGGGCCCCTTCCTGATGATCTCCAATCATGTGACCCCCTGGGATCCGCTGCTGCTGGGGCTCAGCTTCCCGAAGACGCCCATGCGCTATGTAGCCAGCGAGCATCTCTTCCGCCACGGCTGGGTCTCGCGCGTGATCGAGCGCCTTGCCGGCCCGATCCCGCGGCGCAAGGCCTCCTCCGGAGCAGACACGGTCAAGGCCTGTCTGCGCGCGCTCAGGGACGGGGAGAACGTCGGCATCTTCGCCGAGGGCGACGCCTGCTGGGACGGGCTGAGCCACGAGGTCTTTCCGGCCACCGGCAAGCTCGCGCGCTCTTCCGGGGCGACGCTCGTCACCTACCGGCTGGAGGGCGGCTATCCGACGCTGCCGCGCTGGTCGAAGAAGCGCAGGCCCGGCAAGATGCGCGGCCATGTCGTGGGGGTCTATACGCCCGAGGAGCTCAAAAGCATGAAAGGCCCCGAGATCACGGCGCTCATCAACCGCGACATCTTCGAGGACGCCTGGGCCCGCCAGCGCGCCGAGCATGTCGTCTACCGGGCGGAGGACCGGGCCGAAGGGATCGAAAAGGGCTTCTTTCTCTGCCCCTCCTGCAGGAAGATCGGGACGCTGCGCGGCGTGGCAAATGCGATCAAATGCAGCTGCGGCCTGCGGATCCTGTACACCGAGCAGGGCTTTCTCGAGCCCTCCGAGCCCTTTGAAACGCTGGCCGACTGGGACGCCTGGCAGTACGAGAGCCTGCGGACCATGGAGTTCCCGGCCGGGGTACCGGTGTTCTTCGACGGCGGGATGACGCTCCGCGGCATCCGGGTTGGACACGGCGAGGAGGAGCTGGCACGGGGAGAGCTTACACAGTATCCCGACGCCCTCGCCTGCGGCGACCGGCGCTTCCCGCTGACCGAGATCGCGAGCATGGCGATGGTCAAGGCCAACATCCTGCTGTTCTCGGTGGGGGACGATTACTATGAGATCCGGGCGGATCACGAACTCTGCCTGCGCAAATACCTGCTCTTCTGGCAATGCAGCAGCCGCTGACAGCGGCGGAATGGAGAAAAAATGGACTATTCGGCAGCCAACGCATCCCTGTGGAACATCATCATCCAGCTCGGCCTGATCGCGGGCGCGATCCTCGTCGCAAACATGCTGCGGACCAAGGTCCGGGCGATCCGTCAGGCCATGATGCCCGTGGCCGTCATGGCGGGCTTCCTGCTTCTGATCCTCAAGTATATCGGCGTTGTCAGCGTCGACGGGGAGATCATGGAGATCCTGGTCTACCACGGCATCGCCCTCGGCTTTATCGCCATGAGCCTGCGCGTGCCCGACAAGCTGGCGAACAAAAAGGACAAGGCGGCGCTCAAGTCCGGTATGATCATCGTCAGCACCTATATGGTGCAGGCGATCACCGGCCTTGTGATCACCATGCTGCTCGGCTTCACGCTGATGCCCACGCTGTTCAAGGCCTCCGGCATCCTGCTGCCCATGGGCTACGGCCAGGGCCCCGGCCAGGCCAACAACGTCGGCACCAGCTACCAGAATCTCGGCTTCGCGGGCGGCCGCAGCTTCGGCCTCGCCGTCGCCGCGGCTGGCTATCTCTGCGCCTGCATCGTCGGCGTCATCCTGCTCAACGTTCTGGCGAAGCGCGGCAGCGTCAGCGGGAACAAGAAGGAGAACGACGACCATCTGGAGGTGGGCTTCTTCCAGGACAAGAACGAGCTGCCGGTCTCCGACTCCATCGACCGTCTGTCCGTGCAGCTGGCGATGGTGCTCGTGACCTATGCCGTCACCTTCTTTGCCACCTGGGGCCTTACCTCCGGCATCTCCGCGATCTCGGAGGGACTCGGCAAAACGCTCAACACCCTGCTGTGGGGCTTCAACTTCATCATCGGCTCCGCGATCGCGGTGCTGCTGCGGTCGATGCTCGAAATGGGCCGCAGGAAGGGGATCATCATGCGGC
The DNA here is from genome assembly GCA_024691985.1 of Oscillospiraceae bacterium. Classification (GTDB taxonomy): domain Bacteria; phylum Bacillota; class Clostridia; order Oscillospirales; family Oscillospiraceae; genus Limivicinus. The sequence goes on from JAILNC010000088.1 coordinate 27,811, forward strand.
AGTATCAGAACAATTATCTGCTCAACCGCATCTCCGGCTTCTTCTTCGACATCATGATCGTAGCGGGCATCTCCTCCATCAACATCGAGGATCTCAGCGGCCTGTGGCTGCCCTTCGTTCTCATCTCCGTCGCGGGCGGCCTGTTCACCTGGCTGCATCTCAAGCGCGTGTGCAGGTGGGCTTATCCCGGCTACTACTACGAGGGCCTGATCTCCATGTACGGCATGATGACGGGCACGATCTCTTCCGGCGTTCTGCTGCTGCGCGAGATCGACAGCGATCTGAGCACGCCCGCCGCAAACAATCTGGTCAGCGGCAGCAGCGTCGGCATCATCCTCGGCGCGCCGGTGCTGGTGCTGGTCAGCGTCGCGGCCAAGTCCGACCTGATGACCGGGCTTGTGATCCTCATCGCCGCGGCTTACCTGACGGTGCTGCTCCTGGCGCTGCACCGCGTCAGCTTCGGAAAGAAAGAAAAGAACTAGAAACAGAGAAAGAACCGGCCCCGTTCTGAACCGAACCAGTAAAAACGGACAATAGACAAGAACCCCCTTGATGTAGGAAAATAAGAGTACTACATCAAGGGGGAATTATTATGGCAAGGATATACCAACATACACAGGAACTACTTTC
>JAILNC010000090.1 GCA_024691985.1 Oscillospiraceae bacterium
CAGGAAGGGAAACACGGTCAGAAACAGGCTCCTCGCCTGCCTGATGCCGGTCGTGTTCAACGCGGTCATCGTCGGCGCGGTCATCACCTGGGCCTATGAGGGGCAGAACATCTTCGAGCATCCCGGGCTTTACGCCGTCAACGCCGCCTGGGTCGGGCTGGGCGAGGCCGGCGTGCTGTATCTGATCGGCTACACGCTGATGCGGCAGCTGCCCAAGCTGAAATTCTTCCGCGAATTCATCGAAAAGTGCAACAGGAAATGATTTCCCCGCGCTGTGCGGGGTGAAAGGAGAGCTTCCCATGAAGGTCCGGAAAGCGATCATCCCCGCGGCGGGTCTCGGCACCCGTCTGCTCCCCAACACCAAGAGCATCCCGAAGGAGATGCTGCCCCTGGTGGACAAGCCCGTTCTGCAGTACATCGTGGAGGAGGCCGTCTCGGCCGGCGTCGAGGAGATCCTCATCATCACCAACCGCGGCAAATCCCCCATCGAGGACTACTTCGACTACGCCCCCGATCTGGAGGCACGGCTGCTGTCCGACGGCAAGATCAAGGAGGCGCGTTCCGTGCGCGCCGTGGCGGATATGGCGGACGTGTTCTTCCTGCGCCAGAAGGAGACCAAGGGCCTCGGCCACGCGGTCTGGCGCGCCAAGAAATTCGTCGGCGACGAGCCCTTCGGCATCCTCCTGGGCGACGACATCATGCTCAGCAAGACCCCGGTGCTCAAGCAGCTGGTCGACGCCGCCGAGGCCAACCAGTGCAGCGCCATCGCCGTGCGCGAGTTCCCGGGCGAGGAGATCTGCAAGTACTCCTCCGTCAAGCTGGAGGAGCAGCTCTCGCCGAACGTCTACCGCATCGGGGACATGAACGAGAAGCCCTCGCTCTATGAGAAGCTCTCCAACTATGCCATCATGGGCCGCTATGTCCTCACCCCGGCCATCTTCGACATCCTCGAGAACACCTCGCCCGGGCGCAACAACGAGATCCAGCTCACCGACGGCATGCGTACGCTCTGCCGCCTTGAGAAGATGTGCGCCGTGGACTTCGAGGGTAAGCGCTACGACACCGGCAACCTCAAGGGCTATCTCGAATCCATCATCGACTTCGCCCTGAAAAACGAGGAGGCCGGGCCCTGGCTCAGGCAGTTCATCCTCGACAAGGCGGAGCTTCTGAAAAAGGGATAAGGATCCCATCCCGGGCGGGCTTGACAAAGCCCGCCCGCGGTGATAAAGTGAACTCACAATTCAAGAAGGGGCGCTGGGATCTCCCGGCTGAGACAAGGTAAATGAGCCTTGAAACCCTGGAACCTGATCCGGATAATGCCGGCGTAGGAAACGGAGCGCAGACAGCCGCAGGTTCGTTTTGACCTGCGGATTTTTGTGCCCGCACATGCAAAAGAATGGGAGGATTCTTATGAACACAAACACCAGAAAACTGACGGAAACCGCCATCATGATCGCCCTCGGCACGGTGCTGAGCATGATCAAGTTCGACATGCCCATGGGCGGCGGCGTGACGATCTGCAGCATGCTCCCGCTTGTCATCATCAGCTACCGCTACGGCTGGAAATGGGGCGGCTTCGCCGCCTTCGTGTACAGCGTGATCCAGATGCTCCTGGGCCTGGACAATGTGCGCTATGCCAGCAGCGCCGTCATGGCGGCGGGCATCATCCTGTTCGATTACATCATCGCCTACACGGTGATCGGCTTCGCCTCCCTCTTCGGCGGCAAACCCAACAACACCCGCAAGGCCCTGGTCATCGGCATCGTCGTCAGCTTTTTCCTGCGCTTCCTGTGCCACTTCCTCACCGGCATGTGGATCTGGGACGCTCTCTGGCCCAACGAGCTCGGCATGACCTCCGCGGTCTACTCGCTGGCCTACAACGGCTGGTACATGGCGGGCGAGCTTGTGCTGACCCTCATCGTCGCCATGGCCCTCTATCCCTCTCTGCGCAAATACATCCACGGCGAGGATCTCAAGCGCTGATTCTCCCCCGAAGCAACGATCCCCCGGGCCGAAAGCCCGGGGGATCTTCGTTTATGCGGGGAGCGCTTTTACTTCGTGATGGCCTTGAAGGCGGCGGCCTGCTTGGTCATGCCGCGCTCGGAGGCCAGGCGCTCGATGGAGGAGGCGCCGAAGAAGCCGTCGATCTCGGGGACGTTCTTGATGACGTAGGCGGCGTCCTCGGGGTCGGCGATCGGGCCGCCGTGGCAGATGACCATGACGTCGGGGCGGACCTTGCGCGCCGCCGCGATGATCTCGCGGATCTTGACGCAGCAGTCGTCCAGCGTGACCGCGGTCTCGGCGCCGATGGAGCCCTTGGTGGTCAGGCCCATGTGGGCGACGATGCAGTCGGCGCCGGCCTCGGCCATGGCCGTGGCCTGCTCGGGATCGAAGACGTAGGGGCAGGTCACCATGTCCAGCTCATGGGCCATGCGGATCATCTCGACCTCCAGGCCGTAGCCCATGCCGGTCTCCTCGAGGTTGGCGCGGAACTTGCCGTCGATGAGGCCGACGGTCGGGAAGTTTTGCACGCCGTTGAAGCCCTGCGCCTTGAGGTCGGCGAGGAAGAGATCCATCACGCGGAAGGGGTCGGTGCCGCAGACGCCGGCGAGGACCGGGGTCTTCTTGACGATGGGCAGCACCTCGCGGCCCATCTCCTGCACGATGGCGTTGGCGTCGCCGTAGGAGAGCAGGCCCGCCAGGGAGCCGCGGCCCGCCATGCGGTAACGGCCGGAGTTGTAGATGATGAGCATATCGACGTCCGCCTTCTCACTGCACTTGGCGGTGATGCCGGTGCCGGCGCCGACGCCGACGAGGATCTTGCCCTGTGCGATCTGGGCCCTGAAGTCCGCAAGGATCTCGCTTCTGGATTTTCTTAACATGTTCGTTCCCTCCGTATTAATTAATTTTGAAAAATGGTTGATGGTTTGATGAACGTCCGTTCTTCTCCGTCTTACAGCAGCTCGATCAGCTTCTTGGCCGCCGCGACCGCGAAGGCGGGATCGTTGATGTCCGTGTCGAGCTCAATGAGCTCCACACTCTCCTTCACGCCCTTGCGCAGCGTGTCGAAGAGAACGGCGTCCGCCTCGGCGTCGTAGAAGGGCGCGCCTTCCACGTCGATGGCGCTGACGCCCTTGAGCGGGAGCATCAAAACGGTCTTGCCCGCGGCCATGTTGAGCTTGTCCGCGATGGCGCCGCCGATGAGCTTGAGCTCCTCGGGACTCGTGCGCATCAGGGTGACCGTGGGATTGTGCTTGTAGAGCTTGCGTCCGGCGAACTGCGGCGGGACGGTGTCCCAGGGGCCGAAGTTGACCATGTCCAGCGCGCCGACGGAGACGACCTGCGGGACGCCGGCCTTCGCCGCCGCCTCGAGCCGGTGGGGCCCGGCCGTCAGCACGCCGCCGACGATCTCGTCGCACCACTCGGTGGTGGTCATGTCGAGCACGCCCTTGATGAAGCCCGCCTCGATGAGGGACTCCATGGTCTTGCCGCCCGCGCCGGTGGCGTGGAAGACGAGCACGTCATAGCCCTGGCCCTCCAGATACTCCTTGGCGGCCTTGATGCAGGGCGTGGTCACGCCGAACATCGTGGCGGCCAGCAGGGGCTTGCCCTCGCTCTTGACCTCGGAGGGGTAGGAGACCATGCCGCACAGGGCGTTGACGGCGTTGGTGAAGATCTTCTTCGAGATGTCGTTGAGACCCTCCACGTCCACGATGGAGGGGACCATGATCAGGTCGCTGGTGTCCACATACTGTGAGACGTTGCCCGAGGCCATGGTGGAGATGATCATCTTGGGCACGCCGATGGGCAGGGCGCGCATGGCGGGGGCCGCCATGGAGGTGCCGCCGGAGCCGCCCGCGGAGATCACGCCGTCGAACTTTCCTTCGGCGTAGAGTCTGGGGAGCAGGACCTTCAGGCCGCGGCTGATGACGTCGGTGGCCGTCGCGCGGTCGCGCGCGGCGACGATGGCCTTGATGTCCGCGCCCACGGCCGCCGCGATCTCGGCGTTGGAGACGTCCGCCTCAAAGGCCGGCTCGAAGACGCCGGTGTTGATGCAGAAGGTCTTCAGGCCGCGTTCCTCCGCGAGCTGCTTGATGAAGCCGAACTCTCTGCCTTTGGTGTCAAGGGTACCGATGATGGCGATTGTTTTCATTGACTCACCTCGTTTTTTGTTTTGAATTGCCGAAATTTGGCTCCCGAGGAGCCTTTCTTTTGGTATTATAGCACAAGGCTCTGCCGGGTTCAATACGGCTTTTCGGTCGAAGGGTCTCAGAACGAGACAGCTCCAGTCGGAAATGCGCCGCGCCCCGGCCGTCTCTCTGTTCCCGCGTCGTCTCCGGAAAAGATTGTTGTTGACAAATTGTAATTGCTTCCTATATAATAAGCACTCGGCGGCCCCTGCCGCCGGGTGTGTTCCTGTGAAAGCTCCGCTTCCCCAGGAACACGATATATTCAAGTGCCCGTTCCTCGCCCCTCACGGGGCAACCGGAACGGATGCACGAAATCGTCAACTACGTCGCCATGCGCGATGTTGAGTATCATGCGGGACCTCTGTCCCGGAGAAAGGAGTGCACCTTATGCTTCGTACCTACCAGCCCAAAAAGCTCCAGCGCAAGAAAGAGCACGGCTTCCGCAAGAGAATGAAGACCGCCAACGGCCGCAAGGTTCTTGCCCGCCGCAGAGCCAAGGGCAGAGCGCAGCTCAGCGCCTGAGGCGCACCGTGAACAGATTCGGGAAAACAAAGTCCGGGGCGGAGCGATCCGCCCTTTCGGTGTTTGTGCCGCTATTTGATTCGTGATGAAGGCCAGCGTTACGCTCAAAAAGAACAGCGACTTCCGCCGTCTGTACGCGCGCGGGAAAAGCGTCTCCACGCCCTACCTCGCGCTGTACTGCCGTGAAAACCGCCTCGGCGTCAGCCGTTACGGCTACACGGTCTCGACGAAGCTCGGCGGGGCCGTGGTGCGCAACCGCGTACGCCGCCGCCTGCGGGAGATCGTGCGTCTCAACGCGCAGCGGATGCGCCCCGGCTGCGACGTGGTGCTGGTGGCGCGCGCCCGCGCCGTCGGCTGCGAGTACAAAAGGCTGGAGGCCGCCTATCTGACGGCCTGCAAAAAGCTCGGTCTCATGAAGGAGGCGGAGGAATGAAAACGCTGCTGCTCGCGCTGATCCGCTTTTACCGCCGGCACATCTCCCCGTACCGGCAGCCTTGCTGCCGCTTTATCCCGACCTGTTCCCAGTACGCGATGGAGGCCATCGAGAAATACGGCGCCCTCCGGGGCGGCTGGATGGCGTTCCGCCGCTTTTGCTGCTGCCACCCCTTCTACCACGGGCGGCGCGGCATCTACGACCCCGTACCCTAGACTAGTAAAAAAAGGAGTACCCTATGGGCGAATTAATTTGCAGAATCTTTGCCTGGCCCCTGGTCAAATTCTACGAGGGAATGGACAGCTACGGTCTGGCGCTCATCCTCTTCGCGCTGATGGTCAACGTGATCATGACCCCCTTCATGGCCAAGAGCAAGAAGAGCATGATGCGCTCCTCGCGCCTGCAGCCCAAGATTCAGGAGCTGCAGCGCCGGCATGAGGGCAACCAGCAGAAGCTCAACGCCGAGATGCAGAAGCTCTATCAGGAGGAGGGCATCAACCCGATGTCCGGCTGCCTGTGGTCGATCATCCCCTTCCCGATCCTGATCGCGCTGTACAGCGTCATCCGCCGCCCGATCACGCGCATGATGTTCTGCGCGGACTCGGTCGTGGACGTGCTGAAGGAGTTCATGACCAATCAGGGCTGGTACGTCGCCGGCTCCGGCCGCGGCGAAGCCTATGCCGAGATCACGCTCTCGAACCTCGCGCACCAGCACTGGTCCGAGGTCACGAGCGCCCTGGCCGGGAAGATCGACGGTCTGATGAACATCGACTTCAACTTCCTCGGCGTCAACCTGGGCGAGATCCCCCAATGGAATTTCTTCACCAAGACGGATTGGTCCGACCCCTCCGTCTGGGGTCCCGCGCTGGGACTGTTCCTGATCCCCTTCATTTCCGCCGCGCTGAGCTGGGCCTCCATCAAGATCAGCTCCGCCGCCACCCCCGCAACGGGCGACGCGACGTCGCAGGCGACCATGAAGAGCATGAACCTGATGATGCCTCTGATGTCGATCTGGATCTGCTTCGTCATGCCCGCCGCCATGGGCATCTACTGGATCGCGAACTCCGTCTTCGGCATGGTCCGCGACTACGGTCTGACCAAGATGTACAAGAAGCAGCTGGACGAGGAGGACAAGATTCGCGCCCTCCAGCGCGCCGAGCGCGAGAAGGAGATGGCCGAGAAGCGCGCCGAGTACGAGCGCCTGAAGGCCGAGGGCAAGACCGCCGTCAACACGAACACCAGCAAGAAGAAGCTGCAGGCGAGCGAGAAGCAGCGCCAGGACGAACGCAAGGCCGCCCTTGACCGGGCCGACCGCGCCGCCCGGCGCGAGCGTCTGGGCATCAAGGAGAACGAACAGCCCGCCTCGCAGGTGGGCAACCGCCGCTATGCGCGCGGCCGCGCCTACGTGCCGGACCGCTTTGAGCATCCCGAGACCGCCGAGGCCGAGACCCTGGCTGCCGCCGAGGAGTCCCTGGACGCCCCCGCCATCGACGAGACCGTCGCCGAGGAGCTCCCCGCCGCCGAGTCCCTTGAGGCCGCCGTCGAAAGCTTCGAGGCCGAGGAGGCCGCCGAGGCTGCCGAAGCCGCCGAGCTTGCCGCAGAGATCCTCGATACCGAAGAATAACACAGGAGTGTCACAAGCTATGATCAAATATCTGGAAAAGTCCGCCCGCACGGAGGATGCCGCCATCGCCGAAGCCCTGAGCGAGCTCGGCCTGGACCGCGACGACGTGTCGGTGGAGATCCTGGAGAGGGCCAAGTCCGGCTTCCTCGGCATCGGCGCCTCCCCTGCCCGCGTCCGCGTCAGCTATGAATGCCCGGACGAGGCGCCCGTCCCCGAGCAGAGCGAGGCGAAGCCCCGGGCCGAGAAGAAGCCCGCGCCGGAGAAAAAGCCCGCTCCCGAAAAGAAGCCCGCCCCCGAGAAGAAGCCTGCGGCGGAGAGCGCGCCTGCCGTGAAGGCCGCAGAGGCGGACGAGCCCGCCGTCTACGGCGAGATCCGCGCCTTCCTCTCCGGTCTTTTAGAGCGCATGGGCGTCAACGCCGACATGGAGATCACCCCGCGCGCCAACGGCGGCGTGAACGTCAATCTGACCGGCAGCGCCATGGGCGCGATCATCGGCCGCCGGGGAGAGACCCTCGACGCGATCCAGCACCTGACCAACTACGTCGTCAACAAGAGCAGCGACAAGCACCTGCACATCTCCGTCGACGCCGAGGCCTACCGCGCCAAGCGTGAGGAGAGCCTGACCCGCCTCGCTGAGAAGATGGCGGAGAAGGCCATCAAGTACAAGCGTTCCATGGCGCTCGAGCCGATGAACTCCTATGAGCGCCACGTCATCCACACCGCGCTGCAGAACTACGAGGGCGTGACCACCAGCTCCACCGGCGTCGAGCCGAACCGCCGCGTCGTCGTCTCCTACGTCAAGCCCGACAAGCCCGACAACAAGCCCAAGAGCAGAGAATGGGCCTGACGGCGTCAGCCGAATATCATAAGGTCATCCGGCGCCGCAGGCGGCACCGGATCGACCGATGACATTCGTCTTCCTCTCCGGAACGAAGCGTCCGCTTCGTTCCGGGATACGGGGGAACAGGGTGTTTCGTATTTGAATTTGCTCTTGCATCTTTTCGTTCTTTGTAGTACCATGCACAGCGAAAGCCAAACGGTTTATCGGAGGATTCACTATGATTTTTGAAAATGTCAGAAACGCGCTCGCCCAGCAGTTTGAGGTCGATCCGGAGACCATCACGCCCGACACCAATCTGATCGACGATCTCGGCGCCGACTCTCTGGACGTCGTCGAGCTGATCATGTCCCTCGAGGATATGTACGGCATCTCCATCAGCGACGAGGACGCGGCCCAGCTCTACACCGTCGGCCGCATCGTGGAGTATCTGGAGAAGCTCCAGTAAACTGAATCACCGGAGACCCGCTTCGCTGGGCTCTCCGGTGATTTTTTTCCCGCGCTTATCGCACTCGTCGCACGGGGTACGCTCCTCGCTTGGTCGGCACGAGGGCTCGCGCAGCTCACCTCAGGGTATTTTTGAGGCGGCAAAGCCGCCTCAAAAACGGATTTGAATACCCTTGCGGCAACTATGTCCGCAGGCTGAAAAACAGGACCGGTTTCCGGTCCTGTTTTTTTGTGTTCGCTTGACTCTTTGCGGCCTGACTGGATATAATATACGCAGAAAACATATACGCAAAAAACTGTGGGAGGTATCTGCCATGACCGTGTTCGTCTGTCTGCTCGTCCTGTGTGTCTGCCTCGTCGTGAGCTGGTTTGCCGCCGGGGAGTTTTACAAGCTCGCCGAGGACAAGGGCTACCATGGGCGCAAGTATTTCTGGTGGGCCTTTCTGCTGCCTCTTGTCGGCTACCTGATGATCGTGGCCATGCCCGACCGCGGCCGGGAGCAGCGCGTCATCCTCAACGACGATCTGCCGGAGCTGTAGTATCAGTACGTCGTCACGAGTATGCTTGTCATTTCGAGCGGAGCATTCTGACGCGCGGGAAGCGTGCGACATTCCAAGCTTGCCAGCGGAGTCGGGAAATCTTTACAAGTATTGCAATACCGGCAAAAGATCTCTCCGTTCGCTTCGCTCGGTCGGGATGACACATAAAGATTTCGCTGTTACAGCGTACCGGACTTACAGTATCTCCTCGAGATAGGCCCAGGGGACGAACTGTCCCGCCGCGGCGAGGGCGCGGATCGTTTCAGCGTCCGCCGCGCGGGCCTCGTCCGTCTCGCCCGGCTGGAGCCGGAGCCGCGCCGGATCGAAGTCCTGGCGGAAGCGGTACACGTCGCAGAGGAAGAACTCGCCCTCCCAGCGCAGCAGCAGCTCCGCGGACGCCGGGTCGAGGCGCAGGCCCGTCTCCTCCTCCACCTCGCGCAGCGCGGCCGGGAGGCTTTCCTCCCCGGCGGTGACGCAGCCGCCGGTGCACTCCCAGAGGCCGGGCATGCTCTTGCGGGCGTTTCGCTTTGTGATGAGGTACTCGCCCGCCGCGTTCTGCACCCAGACGTGCACGCACAGATGCCGCTCTCCGGGCTGCAGCGGCTCGCCTCGCCGGTGGAGAGCTCCGGTCTTTCGCCCCGCGGCGTCGTATACGTCCCAGAGCTCGTCCTCGCTGCCGGGGCTCGCGCAGAAGGAGGCGCTCCGCGCCGCGCGCCGCAGCGCGTCCATGTCCGCCATATCTCTTCCCTCCCGCCCCCTCCGGGGGCGTCAATTTGTGGAAAAACCAAAACTTGTCATCTTGAGCGGAGCATTCTGACGCGCGGGCAGCGTGTGACATTCCACGCTTGTCTGCGGAGTCGAAAGATCTGAAAAAAACATGATCTCCGACCTGTAAGATCCCTCGGCTTCGCCCGGGATGACACAAGCCTTCGGCTTGTTGGGCTTTGTATGCAGTCTCCCGCGCCCCCATCCGGGGGCGTTTTTGCTTTATCCGGAAAAAGCCTAACAAATCCGCGCGCTTCTGTCAAGATTGTTCACAAACCCGCGCTTGATTTGTCCGGCTGGTGTGTTAGAATAAGATATTAACTTGAATCTTTCCTTTCGGAAAAGGACGTGATGTGTTTCGTGATCAAAACCCTGTCCCACAGCCTGCGGGAGAACAAAAAGCCGGCGCTGCTGACGCTGCTGTTCATCGTGGGCGAGGTGTTCTTTGAAGTCCTGATCCCCTTCTATACCGCCGACATGGTCAACATGATCAAGGCGGGCACGGCTCTGGGCAATGTGACGCGCCTCGGCGCGCTGCTGGTGGGCATGGCGGTGCTGTCGCTGATTTTCGGCGCAGCCGGGGCGCGCACCTGCGCCGACGCCTCCACCGGCTTTGCCCGCAATCTGCGGCGCGACATGTTCGTGCGTGTGCAGGACTTCTCCTTTGAGAACATCGACCGCTTTTCCTCGGCCTCGCTGGTCACGCGCATGACCACCGACGTGACGAACGTCCAGATGTCCTTCATGATGCTCATCCGCGTCGCCATCCGCGCGCCGCTGATGTTCCTGTTCGCCATCACGATGGCCTTCATCATGGGCGGCAAGCTCGCGCTGACCTTCGTGGTCGTGGTGCCGGTGCTGGCGGCCGGTCTGATTTTCATCGCCAAAAACGCCATGCCGGCCTTCCGCTCGGTCTTCCGGCGCTATGACAAGCTCAACGAGTCCATCGAGGAGAACGTGCGCGCCATGCGCGTGGTCAAGGGCTTCGCGCGCGAGGAATATGAGAAGCGGAAATTCGGCGCGGCGGCGGACAGCATCTGCAGAGACTTCACCAAGGCCGAGCGCATCGTGGCCGTCAACTCCCCGCTGATGCAGCTGTGCATGTACTTCAACATGCTCTTCATCCTCACGGTCGGCGCGCGCCTCGTCGTCTCCAGCCGCGGCGCGGTCATCGACGTCGGGCAGATCGCCGCCATGCTCACCTACGGCATGCAGGTGCTCATCAGCCTGATGATGCTGTCGATGATCTACGTCATGCTCACGATCTCGGCCGAATCCGCCAAGCGCATCAGCGAGGTGCTCTCCGAGGAGCCGAGCATGGTCAGCCCCGCGGAGCCCGTGCTGCAGGTCGCGGACGGCTCCATCGACTTCGAGAACGTCAGCTTCCGCTACTCCGCGGACGCGCAGAGCGACGCGCTGGCGGACGTGGATCTGCACATCCCCTCGGGCAGCACGGTCGGCATCCTCGGCGGCACGGGCTCGAGCAAGACCACCCTGGTCCAGCTCATCCCGCGCCTGTACGACGTGACGCAGGGCAGCGTGAAGGTCGGCGGCGTGGACGTGCGAGAGTACGATCTCGAGGTCCTGCGCAACGCCGTCTCCATGGTCCTGCAGAAGAACGAGCTCTTCTCCGGCACGGTCAGGGAGAATCTGCGCTGGGGCAATCCCGACGCCGACGACGAGGAGCTGGTCTACGCCTGCCGCCTCGCCCAGGCGGACGAGTTCGTCCGCGCCCTCCCCGACGGCTACGACACCTACATCGAGCAGGGCGGCTCCAATGTCTCCGGCGGGCAGAAGCAGCGCCTGTGCATCGCGCGCGCCCTGCTGAAAAAGCCGAAGATCCTGATCCTCGACGACTCCACCAGCGCGGTGGACACCCGCACCGACGCCCTGATCAGGGCGGGCTTTCGCACCTACATTCCCGAGACCACCAAGATCATCATCGCCCAGCGCGTGGCCTCGGTCCAGGACGCGGACATGATCCTCATCATGGACAACGGCCGCATCGCCGACCGCGGCACGCATGACCAGCTGCTCGCGCGCAGCGAGATCTACCGCGAGATCTACCAGCAGCAGACGAACGGAGGTGGCGGCCATGCCTAAGCCTGTTCCTTCCAGAGGCGCGATCAAGGTCGGCGCGTCGGGCAAGCCCAAGGCGGACTTCTCCGCGCTCGGCCGCGCGATCAAGCGCCTGTTCGTCTACTACCCCCGCATGGCCCCGCTGACGATGTGCTGCATCCTCTTCTCCGCCGGCGTCGCCGCAGTCCCCTCGCTCTTCACCCAGAACGTCATCGCCGTGATCGAGCGCTGGTATCAGACCGGCGACTGGGCCTCGGCAAAGCCCGAGGTGCTCCACTATGTGACGATCCTCGCCGTTCTGTACGTGCTGGCGCTGCTCTCCTCGACCACCTACACCCAGCTCATGGCCGTCATGACCCAGGGCTATCTGAACAAGCTGCGGCAGGAGACCTTCGGCCGCATGCAGGATCTGCCCGTGCGCTTCTTCGACACCCACCAGTACGGCGATGTCATGAGCTATTACACCAACGACATCGACACCCTGCGCATGCTGATCTCCCAGTCCCTGCCCACCTTCATCCAGTCCGGCTCGATCGTGCTGGTCGTGTTCACGATCATGCTGTACTTCTCGTTCTGGATGACGCTGGTGCTGCTCGTGGGCGTCGCAGCCATGTTCTTCGTGACCAAGTTCGTCGGCGGCGGTTCCGCCCGCTTCTTCGTCAAGCAGCAGAGCGCCCTGGCCGAGACCGAGGGCGTGATCCAGGAGATGATGAACGGCCAGAAGGTCGTCAAGGTCTTCTGCCACGAGGCCGAGGCCATCCGCGCCTTTGACGCGCGCAACGACGCCCTGCGTGAGAATTCGCGCAAGGCCAACGCCTACGCCAGCCTCCTCGGCCCCATCATGAACAACATCGGCAACATCCTCTATGTGGTGCTGGCGCTCGCGGGCGGCGTGTTCCTGCTCACGGGCGTGACCAACGTGTCCCTCTCCGGCAAGCCCTTCTCCATCAGCGTTCTGGTCCCCTTCCTCGGCATGGCCAAGCAGTTCACCGGCAACATCAACACCCTCGCCCAGCAGATCAACCAGATCGTCATGGCCTCCGCGGGCGCGGGCCGCGTCTTCTCTTTGATGGACGAGCCGCCCGAGACCGACGAGGGCTATGTCACCCTCGTCAACGTGACCGAGAACCCCGACGGCAGTCTGACCGAGACCGACGAGCACACCGGGCACTGGGCCTGGCGGCATCCCCATGGGGACGGCACGCTGACCTATACCCCGCTGCGCGGCGACGTGCGCCTGCTCGACGTGGACTTCGCCTATGTTGCGGGCAAGCAGGTCCTGTACGACGTCTCGGTCTACGCCGAGCCCGGGCAGAAGGTGGCCTTCGTCGGGGCCACCGGCGCGGGCAAGACCACCATCACCAACCTCATCAACCGCTTCTACGACATCGCCGACGGCAAGATCCGCTACGACGGCATCAACATCAACAAGATCAAAAAGAAGGATCTGCGCCGCTCGCTCGGCATCGTGCTGCAGGATACCAACCTCTTCACCGGCACCGTCATGGACAACATCCGCTACGGCCGTCTGGACGCCACGGACGAGGAGTGCGTCGAAGCCGCCCGGCTCGCGGGCGCGGACGACTTCATCTCCCGCCTGCCCCAGGGCTATGAGACGGAGCTGACCAACAACGGCTCCAATCTCTCGCAAGGCCAGCGCCAGCTGCTCGCCATCGCGCGCGCCGCCGTCGCCGATCCCCCGGTCATGATCCTCGACGAGGCCACCTCCTCCATCGACACCCGTACCGAGGCCATCGTCCAGCACGGCATGGACAAGCTCATGGAAGGGCGCACGGTCTTCGTGATCGCGCACCGCCTCTCCACGGTCATGAACTCGGACGTCATCATGGTGCTCGACCACGGCCGCATCATCGAGCGCGGCAGCCACCAGCGGCTGCTGGCCGAAAAGGGCACCTACTACCAGCTCTACACCGGCGCGTTCGAGCTGGAATGAGTGTTGAGAGTGGAGTGTTGAGAGCGGAGAGTGGAGTTATTGTGTCCGCGAAGCGGACGATTATAATTGCGCCGCAGGCGCTCCTTATCTTCACTCTCCACTCTTCACTCTCCACACTCACAAAAGCGGCGCTCTGGCCAGCATCGGCAGGCTCGCGCGGTAAATCGCATCAAATTCCGACAGCGGCAGGGGATTTACTCCCCTGCCCGCTTCTATTGTGTAGCCCGGGCAGTCGAAACAGGCGATGAACCAGTCCTTGTAGCCCGCAAAGCCCGAGATGTACGGCGCGTCCGCGAGGGCGTAGCCGGACAGCTCCGCGAGCGCTTCGCCGATCTCACGTGCGCGCGGCGGCTCCATGGCCCCGTAGCGCCAGTAGATGACCTCCCCCTGCGTGTGCCAGCTCATCGTCAGCCGCGGCGAGAGGGCGAGGGTGTAGTCGTAGAGCGCGCGGCTTTCCGGCGCGGAGAGAGGCGCGCGCCCCACGAAGTCCGCCGGGGCGGGCGAGACGACGCCCTGCGCGTACTTGATGGCCTTCGCGTGCTCCCAGCCCGCCGGGTACTGGAGATTCAGATCCGTGCCACGGATATTGGCCTTCCACCCCGCCGGGAAGGGAAACTGCGGATAGTCCGCGGCGATGCGCTGCGCCTGGCGGAAGCTCTCCCCGCCCTCGAGCTCCCCGGTCACGAGGTCGATGCCGTCGGGGTTGACCGCCGGGATCAGATGGACGGAGGCCCGGGACAAAAGCTCCGCCGCGCTCACCCCGGCGATGCTCTCCCCCGCCGCGAAGGCCGCGGCCAGCTCCTCACAGAATTTCAGCAGCAACGGCGTGCAGATCCACTCGTTGGCGTGGTGCGAGGCGTTGTACAGCACGCGCCTGTCCCCCTCGCCGAGGCGCAGCCGCCAGAGCGGCCGCCCCAGGACGCTCCTGCCGATCTCTCCCGCCGTGAGGAAGGGATAGCGCGCCTGCAGGCCGCGCACGCAGTAGCCCGTCAGCGCGGCGCTCCATTGAACGCCCGCGGGCACCACCTGGAAACCCAGCGGGATCACCAGGCTGTCGCCGATGCGCAGGTTTCTCTCCTGTGCGTCGGGATTGGCCAGGCGGATCGCCTCCACCGTGCTGCCGTAACGCTGTGCCAGCGCCCAGAACGTGTCGCCCCGGACGATGCGGTGGATGCGAAAGCCCGTGTACCAGGGCAGCAGCGCCCGATGCGTCTCGCGTCCGGCGACGCCGTCGGCCGCCAGACCCTCCGTGTTCTGAAAGCGCCGCAGCGCCCCCTCGGTCAGCGGCCCGAAGAGCCCGTCGACCGCGAGCTCCCCGTACCCCGCGCGGTTCAGCGCCAGCTGCAGAAGCTCCACGGCGGGCCCCCGGCTGCCCATGCGTAAGATCCTCATATCCTACCTCCCCGATCAAAGCGTTTTTCTTCTGATCCTATGCGCGGCGACGGTCGGAAATGTCTCCGTTTTTCCCGGGGGGGGCTTGTTTTCTCGGGAAAACTCCGATATAATACAATCGCTTTTCAAAAGAGGACCCGCAAGGAAAGGACCGAAACGCAAATGGCCAAGACATATCGCCGCCGCGTGGGAGACCGCAAGGACGGACGCCTGCTCCGCTCTCTCCCGGCGTTTTCCAAGTTCACCCCCTACATCATGCCCACCCGCAACGACGCCTGCAACTACTACGAGGACAGCTTTGAGGTCTCCGCCGTCGACCGCCGCCTGCGCGCGCTGCGCGTGGCGGGCTACAAGGGCATCGGCCTGCTGCACTTCCAGATCGCGGCCTACATCCGCCTGGTCTCGATGCTGCCGGGTCTCAACCGCTTCGTCGTGGGTCGGCGCATCTACGCCCACAACGACATCACCGTGGTGATGACGGTCAAGCGCTCGCTCGCCGTCGACGCGACCGAGACGACCATCAAGGTCCATTTCGAGCCGACGGACACGATCTTCGACGTCTACCGCAAGATGAACGAGAAGATCGAGGAGGTCAAGGCCTCGGACGAGGGCAGCGATACCGAGAACACGGCGGAGGTCTTCGGCCGCCTGCCGCGGGCGCTGCTGCGTCTGGCGATCCAGCTCCTGCGCGTCATGGACTACTTCGGCTGGATCCCGGAGTCGCTGACCGAGGTCAGCCCCTTCCACGGCTCGCTGGTCATCACGGATCTGGGCTCGCTGCGCATCAAGCCCGTGTTCCACCACATATACAACTTCGGCACCTTCCCGGTGTTCATCGCCTTCGGGGCCAAGCGCCACTCATACGAGCTGGACCGCCACGGCAACATGGTCGACCGCAAGCTGATCGACGTCAAGTTCACTCTGGACGAGCGCACGGTCGACGGCCACTACTATGCGCAGGCCTTGCAGGGCTGGGCCTATCTCTTCCAGCACCCGGAGATCGTGGAAGCTCCCCCCACCCACGTGGTGGAGGATGTCTATTAAATCTGCATAGAACGCCACAGCGCCCGCCTTTCGGCGGGCGCTGTTTTTTTCTGTATGTGCTTTCAAAAATCGAACAGCGTGATCTGGTTCGTCTCCGGCATATCCCCGAGGGCGCCGAGGCTGCGCAGCTGGTCGAGATGGGCGGTGCTCACCTTCGGGCAGGCGGCGGAGAGCTCCTGCACGGAGATGAAGCGCTGCCCGCTCTCGCCCGCGTGCTGCAGGTCGAGCGCGGCGGTCTCGCCGAGACCGGGGATGGCGACAAAGGGCGGGCGGAGCCGCCCGTCGTCCGTGATCAAAAACTTCGTTGCGTGGGAGGCGTAGAGGTCAATGGGCGCGAAGGTCAATCCGCGCATGTTCATCTCGTACACGGCCTCGAGGGTGACGAGCAGGTCCTCCTCGTTGGCGGAGAGCGTGGGGCGGCGGTGCATCTCGTTGATCCTGCGCCGGACCTCGTCGGCCCCGCCGCACATGGTCGATGCGTCGAAGCCGCCCTTCTGGCTGCGGCGGTAGAAGTAGGCCGCGTAGAAGGCCAGCGGCTCATGCACCTTGAACCACGCGATGCGGAAGGCCATCATGACGTAGGCCACGGCGTGGGCCTTGGGGAAGAGGTACTGGATCTTGCGGCAGGATTCGATCCACCAGTCCGGCACGCCGAGATTCTTCATCTTCTCCACGATGCCCTCCGGCCAGGACTTGCCCTTGTGGATGTTGCCCTTGCGCACGGCCTCCATGAATTTGAAGGCGAGCGCGGGCTCCATGCCCTTCTGGATCAGGGTGAGCATGATGTCGTCGCGGCAGCCGACGGTCTCGCCGACGCTGGCGGTGCCGTTGACGATGAGGTCGTGGATGTTCCCGGCCCAGACGTCGGTGCCGTGGGAGAAGCCGGAGAGGCGGATCAGGGTGTCGAACTGCCGCGGCTGGGTGTCCACGAGCATCTGGCGCGTGAAGGGGGTGCCGAACTCCGGCACGCCGATGCTGCCGGTCTTGCCGATGATGGGGTCGTCGTCCGGCAGGCCGAGGGCGGCGGGCGTGGTGAAGATGGACATGGTCTCGGGGTCGGACAGGGAGATCTCCTTGGCGTCGACGCCGGTCATATCCTCCATCATGCGGATCATGGTCGGGTCGTCGTGGCCGAGCTCGTCGAGCTTGAGGAGGTTGTCCTCCATGCAGTGGTACTCGAAATGCGTCGTGATGATGTCGGAGTCGGGGTCGTCGGCCGGGTGCTGCACGGGGCAGAAGTCGGTGACGTCCTTGTCCTGCGGGATGACGACGAGGCCGCCGGGGTGCTGGCCTGTGGTGCGCTTGATGCCCACCAGCCCGAGGGCGAGGCGGTTTTCCTCCGCCTTGGTGGCGGTGATGCCGCGCTCCTCGAGATATTTCATCACATAGCCGTAGGCCGTCTTCTCCGCGAGGGTGCCGATGGTCCCGGCGCGGAAGACGTGGTCGGCGCCGAAGAGCGTCTCGGTGAACTTGTGGGCCTTGGCCTGATACTCGCCGGAGAAGTTGAGGTCGATATCGGGGGTCTTCTCGTTGCCGGGGAAGCCCAGGAAGGTCTCGAAGGGGATGTCGAAGCCGTCGCGGCGCAGGCGCGCGCCGCAGACGGGGCAGTCCTTTTCGGGCATGTCCGCGCCGCAGCCGTAGCTGCCGTCGGTGACAAACTCCGAATGGCGGCACTTGGGGCAGACATAGTGCGGCGGCAGGGAGTTGACCTCGGTGATGCCGGACATGTAGGCCACGATCGAGGAGCCGACGCTGCCGCGCGAGCCGACGAGATAGCCGTTGTCCAGCGAGTTCTGCACCAGCTTCTGGGCGGACATGTAGATCACGTCGTACTGGTGGTCGAGGATGGTGTTCAGCTCCGTGTCCACGCGGCTGCGGACGATCTCGGGCGGCTCCTCGCCGTAGATGCGGTGCATCTTCTCGTAGACGAGGCGCTTTAAATCCGCGGCGGAATTCTCGATCTTCGGCGCGAAGAGCCCCTTCGGCAGCAGCTCGATCTTCTCGATCTCATCCGCGATGGCGCGGGTGTTCGTGACGACGGTCTCGTATGCCGCGTCCTCGCCGAGATAGGCGAACTCCTCGAGCATCTCGTCGGTGGTGCGGAAGTAGATCGGGCAGCTGCGGTCCGCGTCGGCGAACTTCTTGGCGGCCTGCAGGATCTTCCGGTACTGCTCATCCTCGGGGTCGAGAAAGTGCACGTCCGAGGCGGCGATCACGGGCTTTCCCAGCTCTTTGCCGAGATTGTAGATCGTGCGGTTGTAGTCCTGCAGGACCGACACGTCGCTGACGGTGCCGTTGTCGACCAGAAAGCCGTTGTTGCAGATGGGCTGGATCTCGAGATAATCGTAGAGACCCGCGATCTTTTTGAGCTCCGCCTGCCCCGCGCCCTTCATGACCGCGCCGTAGAGCTCGCCCATGCCGCAGGCCGAGCCGACGAGGATGCCCTCCCGGTGCTGCAGCAGCAGGCTCTTCGGGATGGTGGGCATGCGGCGGAAGTATTTCAGATACGACTGGCTGATCATCTCGTACAGGTTTTTCAGGCCCGCGCGGTTCTTGACCAGCAGGATCATGTGCCAGGTCTTCGCCACGTCCGTGCGGCGCAGCGCGTGGTAGACGGTCTCGATCTCGTCCACGGTCCGTGCGCCCTGCTGGCGCAGCATCGGGAGGAATTTCCCCATCATGCGCGCCACGACCATCGCGTCGTCCGAGGCGCGGTGATGGTTGAACTGGGGCAGCCCCAGATGGTTCGAGACGATGTCCAGCTTAAAGCGCTTGAGCTCGGGGCACAGGGCCTGGCTCAGCGCCAGGGTGTCGAGGAAGACCGGCTGGAAGCGGATGCCGCAGCGCCTTGCCGCCGCGGTCATGAAGCCCACGTCGAAGTGGGCGTTGTGCGCGACGATCGGGCGGTCGCCGACGAAGGCAATGAAGCTCTCGAGCGCCTCGCGCTCCTTCGGCGCGCCCTCCACGTCCTGGTCCCGGATGCCGGTGAGCTGCGTGATGTCCGGCGGAATGTGCCGCTCGGGGTCGACGAAGGTGTTGAAGGTCTCGAGCACCCTGTCCCCCGCGAAGCGGACGGCGCCGATCTCGGTCATGCGGTCGGTCTGGGCGTTGAGGCCTGTGGTCTCGATGTCGAAGGCGACGAACTCGGTGTCAAGTGGGAGGCTCGACTTGCCGATGACGGCGCTGTTGCCGTCCATGTCGTTGAAGTAATAGGCCTCCATGCCGTAGATGATCTTGACGTCGTGCTTTTTGCCCGCCTTCCACATATCGGGGAAGGCCTGGGCGACACCGTGGTCTGTCACCGCGAGGGCGGGCATGCCCCAGTAGGCGGCGCGCTTGACGGCGGCCTCGGGGTCGGTCAGCGCGTCGAGGGCGGAAAAGCGGGTGTGCAGATGCAGCTCCACGCGCTTTTCCTTCGCGTTGTCCGCGCGGATGACGCGCTTGCCCCGGACGATGTTTTTGGGGTCGAGCACCATGTCGTCGTCGTACTTGGACCAGATGATCTCGCCCTGCACGGTGAGATGGTCGCCCTTCTTCACCGCCTCGATCAGGGTCTTGTCCTCGTCGGAGCGCAGAAAGCGCGACACGCGCACGCTGTTCGTGCGGTCGGTCAGGTCGAAACAGAGCACCGCCGCCCCGCTCTTGGGGATGGTGCGGCTCGTGACGGCGACGACGTCGCCCTCCACGCAGACCCGCCCGGACTCGAGCGTCAGCGTGCTCATCGGCACGGGCCGCTGCTTGACGGCCTTGCCCATCAGCACGCTGCCCGCCGACTTTTTCGCCCCCGGGGCTGCGGCACTCTCCGCGGGCGTCGCGCTCGGGCGGGGGTGGTCCGGGACGATGCTCACGCTCTGCAGGCTGTAATCGGCGCGGATGCAGGAAGTCAGGGCGCTCAGCTCCACCGGCGAGGGCATGGCCGCAAAGCGCGCGGCGATGCTGAGCGTCCGTGCGCGCACGTCCACCTGCACGTCGGTGACCCATGCCTTGTCCAGTCCGCCCGCCGCGGCGCGCAGCGCCCCACAGCCGGGAAAAATTGTCAGAAAGGGTGTATGCTCAGCCATTTATGTATTATCCGTCGCTTTCGATGAGATCAACGAGTCTTTCGCACAGCTCCTCATAGGGATAGGTGCCGAGCACCTGTCCCTTCTTGAACAGCAGGCCGCGGCCCCTGCCGCCCGCGATGCCGTAGTCGGCCTCGCGCGCCTCGCCGGGTCCGTTGACCACGCAGCCCATGACGGCCACGGTGATGTCGCGGTCCATATCCTTCACGCGGCTCTCCACCTCGGTGGCGAGGGCGATCAGGTCGATCTCCGTCCGCCCGCAGGTGGGGCAGGAGATGAACTTCACCCCACCGGGGCGCAGGCCCGCGGCCTTGAGGATCGCGATGCCCGCCGAGACCTCGCGCACGGGGTCGGCCGTGAGGGAGACGCGGATCGTATTGCCGACGCCCTCCATCAGCAATGTCCCGATGCCGACGGCGGACTGGATGGTCCCGTTCCACTCGGTGCCGGTCTCGGTCACGCCGAGGTGCAGGGGGTAGGGGAAGACCTCGCTTGCCAGGCGGTAGCTCTCCACCGTCAGCGGGACCGAGGAGGTCTTGAGGGACAGGCAGATGTCCTCAAAGCCCCAGCGCTCCAAAAGCCGCGCGTGATCCCGCGCGCTCTCGACCATGGCCTCCGCGCAGGGGTGGCCGTATTTCTCCAGCAGCCGCTTTTCCAGCGAGCCCGCGTTGACGCCGATGCGGATGGGGATGGAGCGCTTTTTGCAGGCGTCGGCGACCGCTTTCACGTTCTCCTCCCCGCCGATGTTGCCGGGGTTGATGCGGATCTTGTCGATGCCGCGCGCCGCCGCCTCGAGGGCGAGGCGGTAGTCGAAATGGATGTCGGCCACCAGCGGTACGCTCACCTGCTCCTTGATGGCGGAGACGGCCTTCGCCGCCTCCATGTCCGGGATGGCGATGCGCACGATGTCCGCCCCCGCGGCCTGCATGGCGCGGATCTGGGCGACGGTGGCCTCCACGTCCCAGGTCTTGGTCGAGCACATGGTCTGCACGCTCACCGGCGCGCCGCCGCCGACCTCAACGCCGCCGACTCTGATCTGCCGGACCTGATCGCGTCTGTCTGTCATGTCGTAAAGATCCTCCAGATATCGTGGAACATGATGAAGGCCATCAGCCCCAGCAGCAGCACCATGCCCGCCGCGTGGATATAGCCCTCGTACTTGGGGTCGAGCTTTTTGTGCGTGACGCTCTCGATCAGCCAGGTCACCAGCAGCAGGAAGACCCGGCCGCCGTCGAGGGCCGGGATCGGGAGCATGTTCATGATGGCGAGGTTCACCGTCAGAAAGGCCGTGAAGTAGAAGACGTTGTACAGCCCGTCGCTGAGCGATTCGGCCTGCTCGCCGGTCTCGGCCATGTAGTCCACGATGCCGACCGGCCCGCTCATGTCCTCCACCGAGACGTTGCCGTGCGTCAGCTCCCGCAGGCCCATCCAGACCCAGCGCGAGAACTCCATCACGGTGTTCCAGCTCATGCGCAGCGTCACGCCGGGGCCGGCCATCTCATAGCCCATGGAAAAGCCGTAGAGCTTCCGGCTCTCCCCCGGGTACTCGACCGGGACGAAGCGGAAATCTTTCAGCGTGACGCGCCTTCCGTCGCGCCGGAGCACGATGTCGTACACCCCGTCGCCCTGGCTGAGAAAGTCCGTCACGTCCGACTGCAGATAGACGCGCTGCCCGTCGATCTTCAAAAAGCGGTCGCCCGTCATCAGGGCGTCCTCTCCCTGATAGGGGCAGCCGTCCCTGAATTCGACGATCACCGGCACGCGGTAGGCGTAGGCGGTGGAGGCGTAGAGGATCAGCACGATCAACAGGCCGAGCAGGAAATTCATCGCCGCCCCGGCGCAGAGGATCAGCGCCCGCTTCCACGGCTTCTGCGAGGTAAAGGCGCGCGGGTCGTCCAGCGCCTCGTCCTCGCCCGCCATCATGCAGTAGCCGCCGAAGGGGATGACGCGCAGGGCGTAGAGGGTCTCGCCCTTCTGCTTTTTCCAGATCGCGGGCCCCATGCCGAGCGCGAATTCCTCCACGCGTACGCCAAAGGCCTTCGCGGCGAGGAAGTGTCCCCCCTCGTGCACGCCGACCATCAGGCCGAAAACCAGGATCGCCAGGATGATATAGAAAACGCTCATTTGCCGAAGGTCTCCAAAACATAGGCTCTGGCGGCCGCGTCGGCCTCCAGGATGGTGTCGAGATCGGGGTGCTGCACGACGCCGACCTTTTCTACGGCGCCCGCCGCGGCGTCATAGATACGGTTGTACCCGAGCTCACGCCGCAGGAACATGTGCACGGCCACCTCGTTGGCGGCGCTCATGACGCAGGCCGCGGTGCCGCCGGTGCGCGCGCAGTCCATCGCGAGCTTGAGACAGGGCGTCTTCTCGTAGTCCGGCGCCTCGAAGGTGAGGTCGCGCAGATGGTAAAAGTCCAGCCGCCCGAACATCGAGGGGCAGCGCTCCGGCCAGGTCAGGGCCAGCTGGATCGGCAGACCCATGTCCGGCACGCCGAGCTGGGCGATCACCGTCCCGTCCACGAGCTCCACCATCGAGTGGATGACGCTCTGCGGGTGGATGACCACCGTAATGTCGTCCGGCGTCACCTGGAACAGGTGCATGGCCTCGACGAATTCGAGGCCTTTGTTCATCATCGTCGCGCTGTCGACGGAGATCTTCGCGCCCATGCTCCAGTTGGGATGGGCCACCGCCTGCTCGGGCGTGACGTCCTCAAGCGAAGCGCGCGCTCTTCCGCGGAAGGGCCCGCCGGAGCCGGTCAGCAGGATCTTTTTCAGTTCCCCTGGCTGCCTGCCCATCAGGCACTGGAAGATGGCCGAGTGCTCGGAGTCCACGGGCACGATCTCCGCGCCCTTCTCTTTCGCCGCCGCCATGACGATCTCACCCGCGCAGACCAGGGTCTCCTTGTTCGCCAGGGCGATGCGCTTTCTCTCGTCGATCGCGGCGAGGGTCGGCTTCAGGCCCACCGCGCCGGAGACCGCCGTCACCACGCAGTCGGACTCCGCGAGCGTCGCGGCCTCCAGAAGGCCCTCCATCCCGACGCCGACGCGGATATCCGTGTCGGCCACGGCGATCTTGAACAGCTTCGCGGCCTCTTCATCGTAGACCGCGCAGAAGCTCGGGCGGAGCTTTCGCGCCTGCTGCTCCAAAAGGTCGATCTTCCGCTGCGCCGTCAGCGCCGTGACGCGCACTCCGAGATGCTCGGCCGCCGCGATCGTCTGCCGCCCGATCGAGCCGGTGCAGCCCAGTACCGAAATGGCTTTGACCATGTTGTTTACCTCTTTATCTTCAGTGTTTTAAGATATGCCTTCCGCTCCGCGCTTATACGGTCGCTCTCGACGGCCTTCCGGATGGCCTTGTTGTGGGTCCAGGGCTCCAGCCGCCCTTCGATGTAAGGCAGGGTCTCGTCCCAGCGCTTGGCCAGCGCCGTGGCAAAGAACCAGGCCTGCATCATGCGCAGGTAGTATTCCTCCGTCTCGATCTCCGCCGCCCAATCCAGGACCTCCGGCCGGAAATCCGCGTCCAGAAAATGGGCCATCAGCATGCGCAGGGCAAAGCGCATGGTGTAAAGCGCCCCGCTGTCCAGCCAGCGCCGCGTATCCGCAAGCAGCCTCTCGCGCTTTTTGCGCAGGCAGGGCGGGTTCATGCAGTCGCAGACGGCCCAGTTGTCCACCCGGGGCTGAAACGCGTCCAGCGCCGCAACGCAGGCGTCGTAGTCGCGGATGCGCTCGATCAGGAAGGCGTGCAGGCAGTTCTCCTCATGGTAGCGGTGCGGCAGTTGCGCGAGGAAGGCCGCCGCCGTCTCCGTCCCCGAAAGCTCCTTCGCCATCGCGCGCAGCGCCGGGCTGCGCACGCCGAGGACGGTTTCCTTGTCCAGCGTGGGCAGGAGCTTTACCGAAAACGCCCGGTACTCCTCGTCCCGCAGGGCAAAGAGCCTCTCCCGCACCGCGGTCATGGATTCTTCACGCCACCGTAGCGGCGGTCCCGGCTCTGGAAGACCGCGATGGCCCTGTCCAGCTCCTCGGGCGTAAAGTCCGGCCACAGCACGTCCGTGAAGTAAAACTCCGCATAGGCGCACTGCCACAGCAGGAAGTTGGAGATGCGCACCTCGCCGCCCGGGCGGATCAGCAGGTCGGGGTCGGGGATGCCCGCGGAGTAGAGATACTGCGAGAAGCCCTCCTCCGTCAGCTCTCCCTCCGCCTTCCCCGCGGCATAGTCCGCGGCATAGCGGCGCGCGGCGTGCAGGATCTCGTCCCGCCCGCCGTAGTTGAGGCAGATGTTCGCCTGGAAGCCCTCGTAGCGCCGGGAGATCTCGTCCGTCTTGTCCACGAGCGCGCGCAGCTCCGGGCTCAGGCCCTCGACGTCGCCGAAGACCTTCATGCGGATGTGGTCGCGCTCCATGGTGTCGATGGCCTCGTGCAGGTACTTGCCCAGCAGCTTCATGATCGTGGAGACCTCGGCCTCCGGCCTGCGCCAGTTCTCGGTGGAGAAGGCGTAGACCGTCAGGTACTCCACGCCGATGTTCTTGCAGTAGGTCGCGATCTTCCGGAAGGTCTCCGCGCCGACGGCGTGTCCCGCGGTGCGCGGCAGGCCGCGCTTCTTGGCCCAGCGGCCGTTGCCGTCCAGGATAATCGCAATATGGCGGGGTGGGCGGGCACGGTCCCGCTCCCCCGCCGAATTGTTGTTAGGCATAATCTTAAATCTCGGTGAGTTCCTTTTCCTTCTTCTCGCAGATCTTGTCGATCTCCTTGATGTAGTCGTCGGTGAGCTTCTGGATGTCCTTCTCCGCGATCTTGTAATCGTCCTCGGTGATCTCGGAGGCCTTCTGCTGCTTCTTGAGCTTCTCGACCGCGTCGCGGCGGATGTTGCGGATGGCGACCTTCGAGGTCTCGCCGTACTTCTTCGTCTGCTTGACCAGGTCCTTGCGGCGCTCCTCGGTCAGCGGCGGGAAGACCAGGCGGATCATGCGCCCGTCGTTCTGCGGATTGATGCCCAGGTCGGAGGCGAGGATGGCCTTCTCGATGGGCTTGAGCAGGGTGCCGTCCCAGGGCTGGATCAGCAGGGAGCGGGGGTCGGGCGTGGAGACGGAGGCCACCTGCAGGATGGGGGTGTCCACGCCGTAGTAGCTGACCGTGATCGGGCTCAGCACGGCGGTGTTGGCGCGGCCCGCGCGGATGGTCGACAGCTCGCTGTTGAGCGCCTCGCAGGTCTTTTTCATTTTGTTCTCAAATTCCGGGTAATCAGACATCTTTTTTTCCTCCATTTTCAGACTGAATCAGAATCCGTTATATTAAAATTTAGTATAACCAGAGCAAAAATCCGCTGGGCGCTTTTATTTCACAAGGGTCCCGATATGCTCGCCGTCCAGCACGCGCAGGATGTTCTCCGGCTCGGCCAGCGCGAAGACGACGACCGGGATGCTGTTGTCCATCGCCAGGGACGTGGCCGTGGAGTCCATGACCTGGAGCCTTCGCGCCAGCACCTCATCGTAGGAGATGCTGTCAAAGCGCACGGCCTCCGGATCCTTGCGGGGATCGGCGCTGTACACGCCGTCGACGTTCTTGGCGAGCAGGATCGCGTCGGCGTGGATCTCCGCCGCGCGCAGCACGGCGGCCGTGTCGGTGGAGAAGAAGGGCGCGCCCGTGCCGCCGGCAAAGAGCACGATCTCCCCGTTTTCCATGTATTCCAGCGCTTTGCGGGTATCGTAGCGCTCGCCGACGCCCTGGATGTCGACCGCCGTCATGACCCGGGCCTTCGCGCCGAGCTGACGGAACACGTCGCACACGGCGAGACAGTTCATGCAGGTGGCGAGCATGCCCATGCGGTCGGCGCTCACGCGCTCGACCTTCCCCGCGCCGTCCTTGACGCCGCGCCAGAAGTTGCCGCCGCCGATGACGATGCCGACCTGCACGCCCGCGTCCGCGGCCTTCTTGACGACGGCGCAGACGGCGGACACCAGCTCGAAGTCAAAGCCGGTCCGCTTCTCCCCGGCGAGGGCCTCGCCGCTGATCTTGATGACAACACGCTTGTAAACAGGATTCATACGATCTCCTTCCTTATGGGCTTCCCCTTGAGGGGAAGCTGTCGCGAAGCGACTGATGAGGTGGTGGTCACCGCTTTCGATCGTCCCGCAGGTCAGCACCTCATCCGTCATCCGGCTTCCGTGAGACGCCGGATGACGCCTTCCCCTCGAGGGGAAGGCTTTATATATCCAGTATGCCCAATATCACGATGCCCGCCACGACGACGGCGATGTTGAGATAGTGCTTTTTCGAGAGCTTTTCCTTTAAGAAGATATGGCTCCAGATCACGGAGGCCACGCAGTAGCTGGAGATGATGGGCGCGGCGAAGGCCACGTGCTCGGTATCGGCCAGGGCGTAGATGTAGAAGAACTGGCCGACCGTCTCGAAGACCGCGCCGGTGTACTTCGGCGCCTCCTGCCGGGCGGCGAGCTTCTGTTTTTTGATCCCGAGGACGTAGACCGCGCAGAGCAGGCCGACGACGAGAAAGGTCAGCTCGTAGGCGCAGTTGGCGCTGTCCTCGTCGAGCACCTCGAGCACGCGGCTGTCGGCAAAGGTGCCGAGCGCGTCGAGCAGACAGTAGATCACGGGGATCGCGAGGGCGAGCCAGCTCTTGGCGTAGCGGCGGTTGGCCGCGTCCTGCCGGGCCTTCCGCAGCTCCTCATCCTCGTAGGCCTCCGTGAAGCCGAGGCCCACGACGCCGACGCAGACCAGCGCCACCGCGATGAGAGCCACGGGGGGCAGATCCTCGCTGATGCCGGCGGTGCAGAGCGTCAGCACCGCGACGATGGCGCCCGAGCTGTTGCAGATCGGGGAGGAGATCGAAAGCTCGATATAGCGCAGGCCGAGATAGCCGATCGCCATCGAGAGGATATAGAGCAGGGACACCGGCAGATAGACCAGCATGACGTGCCAGCTCATCTCCACGCCCTGAAGGAAGATCTCGTACGCGGCGTGCAGGCCCATCACGAGACCCACGGCGGTCACCATTTTCAGGTGCGAATACCTGTCCCGCGCGTCCTGACAGCCGATTTTCGAGAAGAGGTCCGAGCCGCTCCAGCAGAGCAGCGCGATGACCGCGAAGGTAAACCACATAGGGAAGGGGATCCTTTCATCCGTATCAGCAAGAGTTTACCACAGCGCGGTCCTTTTGACAATTGCCAATCTGCTTTTTCTGTGAGGCGCGGTATGACAGACTCCGCGGCGGGGGCGGGCTATACTGGGCCCATGAAGGTCATCTACGCGGATTCCCTCTTTGCGCTGAGCCTCGTCACGGACTATCTGCTGTGTCTGGCGGCGGCGCGCTTCTGCTCGCTGCGTCTGCGGCGCGGGCGTTATCTGCTCGCGGCGCTGCTCGGGGCGGTCTACGCCGTGGCGGTCTTCCTGCCGGGGCTGGGATTTCTAGCGAGCGTGCCGATGCAGCTGAGCGCGGCGGGGCTGATGGGTCTGGTCGCCTTTGGGGGCGAGGCGCGGCTTTTCCGCTGCATGGCCGCCTTCCTTTCCCTGTCGGCCACCTTCGGCGGGATGGTCTGGGCCGCGGCGATGCGTTGGGGCAGCTTCCCGCTGCCTGACGGGCGGGTGCTGCTCGGCGCGTTCCTGCTCTGCTATGTGCTGCTCTCGCTGCTGACCCGGGCGCGGCGCGGCGGGCGCGGGGAGGGCCGCATCCTCGACGCGGCCCTCACGCTGGGCTCCCGGCGCGCGGCGTTCCGCGTGCTG
>JAILNC010000130.1 GCA_024691985.1 Oscillospiraceae bacterium
GGCCCATGGGCGTGTTTGAGTTCGACAAGTTCGCGGGCGGCACCAAGGCCATGGCCAAGGCTCTGGCCGAGTCCGGCGCGATCACCATCGTCGGCGGCGGCGACAGCGCGGCCGCGGTCGAGAAGCTCGGCTTCGCCGACAAGATCACCCACATCTCCACCGGCGGCGGCGCCTCTCTGGAGTTCCTTGAGGGCAAGGAGCTGCCGGGCGTGGCCTGCCTGCTGGACGCGTAATAATCTGAAAGGAAAGACCCCTGTCGGCGCTGCGCGCCACTTCCCCCAAAGGGGGAAGCTATAAGGAAAGGATTGGAATATGAACAGAAAGTATCGCAAGACCGTTATCGCGGGCAACTGGAAGATGAACATGCTCAGCTCCGAGATCAAGCCCTTCATGGAGACGCTCAAGGAGAACCTGCCCAAGACCCGCACCTGCGAGATGGTGCTTTGTACCCCCGCCGTGATGATCCCCGCCATGATCAAGGCCGGCAAGGACTGCAAGGTCGCCGCCGGCGGCCAGGACGTCTCCTGCTTCGAGAAGGGCGCCTACACCGGTGAGATCTCCGCCAGCCAGCTTGCCGACATCGGCACGAAGTACTGCATCGTCGGCCACTCCGAGCGCCGCCAGTACCACGGCGAGGACGACATGCTCATCAACGCCAAGGCCAGGGCCCTGCTCGACAAGGGCATCATCCCCATCATCTGTGTGGGCGAGAGCCTCGAGCAGCGCGAGATGGACCTGACCATGGAGTATGTGGCCTATCAGGTCAAGGCCGCCCTCAGCGGTATCGACGCCACCCGGCTGCGCCGCTGCATCATCGCCTATGAGCCCATCTGGGCCATCGGCACCGGCAAGACCGCGACCGCCGAGCAGGCGCAGGAGGTCTGCCAGGGCATCCGCGCCGTCATCCGCGGCATCTACGGCGCCCGTCCGGCCCGCGCCGTCAGCATCCTCTACGGCGGCAGCATGAACGCCAAGAACGCCGAGGAGCTGCTGGCCCAGCCCGATATCGACGGCGGCCTCATCGGCGGCGCTTCCCTCAAGCCCGTCGACTTCGCGGCCATCATCAAGGCGACCGATCAGGAGTGATCCGAATACAATCAGCTCCCCCGTGCTTCAACCCCGCGGGGGA
This sequence comes from Oscillospiraceae bacterium, assembly GCA_024691985.1. Classification (GTDB taxonomy): domain Bacteria; phylum Bacillota; class Clostridia; order Oscillospirales; family Oscillospiraceae; genus Limivicinus. Next base: position 1,130 of record JAILNC010000130.1, read on the forward strand.
GCTGAAACAACATGTAAGGAGTTTTCTATGAGCAAGAAGGCAGTTCTCATCATCATGGACGGCTTCGGCCTGGCGGCCCCCTCCGAGGGCAACGCCATCTACGTCGCCAAAACGCCCAATCTGGACAAGCTCTTTGCCCGCTATCCCCATACGACGCTGCAGGCCTCCGGGCTTGACGTCGGCCTGCCCGAGGGGCAGATGGGCAACTCCGAGGTCGGCCACACCAACATCGGCGCGGGCCGCGTGGTCTTCCAGATCCTGCCCAAAATGACGCAGGAGATCAAGAACGGTAAGTTCTTCAAGAACAAGGTCTACATCAAGGCTATGGAGGACGCGAAGGCAAACGGCAAGGCCCTGCACATCATGGGCCTCATGTCCGACGGCGGCGTGCACAGCCACCTCACCCACATCTTCGGCATCCTGGACATGGCGAAGCAGCGCGGCGTGGAGAAGGTCTTCGTCCACTGCTTCCTCGACGGACGCGACGTGCCGCCCACGAGCGGCGCGGGCTACATCCGCCGGCTGAAGGAGAAATGCGAAGACGTCGGCAACGCGCAGATCGCCACGGTGCAGGGCCGCTTCTGGGGCATGGATCGCGACAAGCGCTGGGACCGCGTCGAGAAGGGTTACAACGCCATCGTCTGCGGCGAGGGCGTGCAGGACGCCGATCCGGTCCACGCCGTCGAGGCCAGCTATGACCAGGGCGTGACGGACGAGTTCGTCGAGCCCGTCGTCTGCTGCCCGGAGGGTGTCATCAACCCCGGCGACAGCGTGATCTTCATGAACTTCCGCCCCGACCGCGCCCGTGAAATGACCTGGGCGCTCAATCTTCCCGACTTTGACGGCTTCAAGCGGAAAAAGACCGTCTACCCGCTCAGCTATGTCTGCACCGCGCAGTACGACGAGAACCTGACCCTGCCTATCGCCTACCCGCCCGAGGTCATCGAGCAGACGCTCGGCGACTATATCAGCGAGCTGGGGATGAAGCAGTTCCGCGTGGCCGAGACCGAGAAGTACGCCCATGTCACCTTCTTCTTCAACGGCGGCGTCGAGAAGGAGACCGCGGGGGAGGAGCGCTGCCTCGTGCCCTCGCCCAAGGAGTACCCGACCTACGACCTCATCCCCGAGATGAGCGCCTACAAGGTCTGCGACAAGGTCGTCGAGGCTATCGCCTCCGACAAGTACGGCCTGATCGTCTGCAACTTCGCCAATTGCGACATGGTCGGCCACACCGGCGTCATGGACGCCGCGGTCAAGGCCGTCGAGACCGTCGACGCCTGCATGGGCAAAATCGTTGCGGAGGTCGAAAAGCACCCCGACACCGTGCTGCTCGTCACCGCCGACCACGGCAACGCCGACTGCATGTTCGACGAGGCCACCGGCAAGGTCAACACCGCCCACACCACGAACCCCGTGCCCTTCTGCGTGACGCTGGACGGCATCAGCCTCAAGCCCGGCAGACTTGCCGACATCGCCCCGACCATCCTCAAGGTCATGGGACTCAAGCAGCCCGAGCAGATGACCGGAGAAGCCCTGTTCTGAGCGGCGGGGAAGACAGTGTCCGTTCTCAGACAGGAAAAGCCGGACGGCGGGGAAGACCCGACGATCCGGACGCAGAGACAAAACAGGGGAACGCGGTGCCGCCGCGTTCCCCCGGCCTTTGAGCAGAAGATTTACCGGACTGCCCCGCGCTATCGGGAAGACAAAGGGGGCAATACGTCCTGGCCGGTAGTGCTTCTGATGCTGGTGCTTCTTCCGCCGGTCGGCGCCGTGTTTATGTGGCAAAAGCTCTCCTATGAGAAAATGCAGGCTTATCGCAACGGACAGGTGCTTGCCTTTCTCGGGGGCGTCGTTGCGGTACTGGCTGCACGGCTGCCGCTTGCCGAGCTTAGACTGCATCTGCACGAAAAAATCGGAGCGGCCGATCTCAAACTCATGTTGATCTTCGGGGGCGTTTCCCTCGCCGGTATCGTCATCATGCTCCTCGGGATAAAGATAAGCAGGGCGGGGGAGCTGGACCTTTATCTGCTCTACCTGATCCAGGAGCGGAAGATCACCGATCTGCCCATGCTGGCGGATATGGCCGGGATCTCCTATAAGACGCTGACGCTAAAGCTTGAGAAACTGATCGACGGGCCTCTTCAGAATGCGTACATCTATCATCGGGATAAAGCCCTGATCTTACCCGGTATCTCCGAGAGGAGCGCGTTCCGCTGCGGACAGTGCGGCGCGACGACGGTGCTCTACGCAAATGAAGAGCGGATCTGTGATTACTGTGGGGCGCCGCTATGAGTGTATCCGGTAAAAACGACAAATCCTACAGCGAATGCCGCGCGGCGAGCTGGTATGTCACAGCTGCATTCTGCTGCGTTTTCTGGCCCGTGGGTCTGGCGCTGCTGATCATCAACACCCGCAGGGAGGAGAAGCGTCAGGCAGGCGCTGTTCCGGCTGTACTGTACAGCGCGCGTGCCGTCCTGTTATACAGCCTGTTCGATCTGTGGTTTTGGTTCCGCATCTTCAAAGACGCCGCAGAGGGAGCAGAACTACCGATGTTTTGTCTTATCATCCTCCCGCCGCTGCTTCTCGCGCTGACGCTGTATCTCCTGAATCGCCGCTTTGCCGGGCGCGCGCGGAATATGGAGCGCTGCCGCAGACTGGTGCTGCAGGAGCATATCACCGGGCTCGACAGCCTTTCGGAGATCCTCGGCCTGAGTGCGGAGAGAATGACGGCTCTGCTTGAGCGCATGATACGCGAGGGGATCCTGGAGGACGCATGGATCGATGCGGACAGCAGGGAACTGCGTTTCCGCTCGTGCCCCTGGGCGCATCAGAAGATGATCTGTGACAGCTGCGGCGCGGAGCTGACGGTCAATTTAGGACAGACGCTGGTCTGCGAATACTGCGGAAGCGCGCTTCGTTCCTGTTCCCGCCGGCACAGCCGCACCGAACGGGAAGTGTAAGCGAAAAGATAATAAAAGGACGCATTCGGTTTCATCGACCGGATGCGTCCTTCAGCTTTTTCTGTTTCAGCCCTGATACCCCATGGGGTTCTTCGACTGCCAGGCCCAGGTGTCGCGGCACATATCGTCCAGGGTGTATTCCGCCTTCCAGCCCAAAAGCTGCGCGCTCTTGTCGGGACTGGAGTATACCGTGGCCAGATCGCCCGGGCGGCGGTCGACGATCTCGTAGGGGATCTTGACGCCGGTGACGCGCTCGAAGGCCTTGACCATATCGAGCACGCTGTAGCCTGTGCCGGTGCCGAGGTTGAAGACATTCTCGCCGCGGTGCTTCATCATGTATTCGATGGCGCAGACATGGCCGCGCGCGAGGTCGACGACGTGGATATAGTCGCGCACACCCGTGCCGTCCGGGGTGTTGTAGTCGCCGCCGTAGACGTTCAGATGGTCAAGCCTTCCGACAGCGACCTGTGCGATGAAAGGCATGAGATTGTTGGGGATGCCGCGCGGGTCCTCGCCGATCAGACCGCTCGCATGCGCGCCGATGGGATTGAAGTAGCGCAGCAGGGAGACCGAGAAATCGTCCACGGCCTTCGCGGTGTCGCGGAGTATCTGCTCGGACATGTACTTGGGCCAGCCGTAGGGGTTGGTGCACATGCCGGTTTTGGAACTCTCGCGCAGGGGCATGTCGTTGTCGCCGGAGTAGACCGTCGCGGAGGAGGAGAAGACGATGTCCTTCACGCCGTGATCCTTCATGGCCCGGCAGAGCTGCACGGTGGAGTTGAGATTGTTGTCGTAGTATTCCAGCGGCATGGCCACGGATTCGCCCACGGCCTTGAGTCCGGCGAAGTGGATGACACAGCCGATGTCGTGCTTTTCAAAAATGCGGTCCAGCGCAGCCCTGTCGCGCACGTCGATCTCGTAGAAGGCCAGATCCTTCCCGCAGATCTGCTCGACGCGCTCAAGCGACTTTTCGCTGGAGTTGACCAGGTTGTCGGCCACGACGACGCCGTAGCCGCGGTTCAAAAGCTCTACGCAGGTGTGGCTGCCGATATAGCCGGCGCCGCCCGTTACCAGTACATTCATGTCGATCCCTCTCAATCCAGCAAAACTTCGGGGTAGACCCCGTTTTCACGCATGCGGCGCAGCGCCTCCACCACGCCGGGCAGATCCTCCTGATAGGTGATGCCGTACCACTGTTCATGGCAGGGGAGCACCTGCACGGTCCCGAGCCCCTCCTGTATGATGGCGTTCGCGACCGAGGGAAGGAAGTATTCGCCCTTCAGCGGGTTCGTTTTCAGGTTCTCGTCGAGCCACGCGGGGAAGCGGGCCTTGAGCTCCCGCAGCATCGCGGGGGAGAAGCCCCAGTAGTTCATGGACACCGGCGAGTCGCCCGGGAGAAACTGCCAGGTCACGCCGTCCTCGGTATAGGCCGCGTCCTCGCCGCGCTTTTCCACATGGGTGCGCTCGGTCACGCCGGTGAGCAGACCGTTTTCCACCCGGCATACGCCGCGCGCGACATAGCCGTTTTCCGTGACGGTGTTGCGCAGCTGATAGGCGACCATCGCATGCTCGCTCTCCGGCCGCTCCTGCGCGAGAAAGTCGTAGATCGCCTTGTAGGCGCCGGGGCCGTAGAAGTCGTCGGCATTGATGACGGCGAAGGGCCCGTCCACCGCGCCGCTGCAGCAGAGCACCGCGTGGCCCGTACCCCAGGGCTTGACGCGCCCCTCGGGCACGGCATAGCCCTCCGGCAGCATGTCGAGCTGCTGGAAAATATACCGCACGTCAAAATACTTCTCCATGCGCGCGCCGACGGCGGCCTTGAAGTCGGCCTCGATCTCATGCTTGATAATGAAGGCGACCTTGCGGAAACCGGCGCGGTAAGCGTCATACAGGGAATAGTCGATGATGGCGTGACCGTGTGCGTCGACCGGGCGGATCTGCTTGAGTCCGCCGAAGCGGCTGCCCATTCCGGCAGCCAGAATGACAAGGGTGGGGACAGGCATAGAAACACCTCGTTTGCGCTTCAAATTCCTGACCAGTATACCAGCTTTCCGCAGATTTGTATAGAGACAATACCGACTTTCCGTCAAAGAAAACACGCGGGGGATGCGGGGCCCGGAATATGGACAAGATGGAGAAAAAAGGACTTACACATTGCCCCACTTTGTTCAAATTGCGGGAAAAGGGATTGACTCTGCGGGGGAGAATCAGTATAATATTCACAGCTTATTGCGCCTACTCATTATCAAAAAAACAAAGCAGGAGGGAAACACTTTCATGAAGAAACTCAAAAAGCTCCTGGTCCTTGCATGTCTCTGCTGCGCAGGCTACGGCCTGGGCATGTGGGTAAAGACCGACAAGGCTCGGGATACTCTTTTCAGCCTTCTCGGCGAAGACCTGTATCTTGCCATTCAGGATAAGGTCTATCTGCTCGGGGATCTGCTGATGTGGCCGATCGACTTTGTCAGAGCTCTGCTTCCGTAAGGAAAACGGAAAAACTATTTAAGTAAAGGAGTTATTCAATGAATCCGAAATATGAACCTCTATTTACTCCGTTTAAGATCGGTGAAGTAGAGATCCCGAACCGCATCGTGCAGTGCTCCATGGGCGGCACCACCCTGTTCGGCTGGCTGGAGCCCTCTCACTTCGACCTTGAGGGCGCCGACTTCCTGCTCAAGAGAGCGAAGGACGGCGTGGGCCTCGTTCTCCCCGGCATGCAGGTCATCCGCGACACCATGGGCAGAAAGTGGCTCGACTCCAACCGCCAGATGTACCGCGTGCTCAAGCCCTACATGGAAGAGTACCACAAGACCGGCGGCAAGCTCTTCATCCAGCTGGCCGGCGGCTTCGGCCGCTCCATGGCCGTCACCCCGTGGATGGCCGCGCTGGCGAGAAACGACCTGCTCAACAAGCTGGCCAGCCCCGTTGTGGACGTGCAGTACGCCTGCGCCTCTGCCTCCGCCACCCCGAACCGCTGGGCCGACAACCTCAACTCCCGCCCCTTCACCATTGAGGAGATCCAGGAGATGGTGTGGCACTTCGGCGCCACCGCCAAGAAGCTGCGCGAGGCCGGCATCGACGGCGTTGAGATCCACGCCGTGCACGAGGGCTACAACCTCGACCAGTTCGCCATCGCGAACATGAACTTCCGTACCGACCAGTACGGCGGCAGCCTGGAGAACCGCCTGCGCTTCGCCACCGAGATCGTTCAGGAGATCCACAAGCAGGCCGGCGACGACTTCCCCGTCTCTCTGCGTTACTCCGTCCGCTCCTGCACCAAGGGCTGGCGCAAGGGTGCCATGCCTTACGAGGAGTTTGAGGAGTTCGGCCGCGACATGGAGGAATCCAAGAAGGCCGTCAAGATCCTGCAGGATGCCGGCTATGCCTTCCTCAACTGCGACAACGGCACCTACGACGCCTGGTACTGGGCGCATCCGCCTCAGTACATGCCCGACAACTGCAACCTTGCAGATGTCGAGGAGATCAGAAAGTACATCGATATCCCCGTCGCCTGCGCCGGCCGTATGGAGCCGCTCAAGGCTGCCGAGGAGATCGCCGCGGGCCGTCTGGACGCCATCGCCATCGCCCGCCAGAACCTGGTCGACGAGCACTGGGTCACCAAGATCAAAGAGGGCCGCGAGGATGAGATCCGTCCCTGCATCCGCTGCCACAACGGCTGCTTCAACTTCTCCAAGGCCAACGGCACGGAGAACATGCAGGCTCTGGGCGACTCCCTGCACCTCGCCCGCTGCGCCCTGAACCCGCCCACCATGCAGCACAACCGCTACAAGATCGTCCCGACCAAGAAGCCGAAGAAGGTCGCGATCATCGGCGGCGGCGTCGGCGGCATGGAGTGCGCGCTCGTGCTCAAGAAGCGCGGCCATGAGCCCGTCATCTTCGAGAAGGAGGACAAGCTCGGCGGTCTGTTCCTCACGGCCTCTGCGATGACCTTCAAGGAGAACGACAAGAAGCTCCTGCAGTGGTACTACAATGAGATCTCCAAGGCCGGTGTTGAGGTCCGCTTCAATACCGAGGTCAACGATCTGGGCACCATCCGCCGCGGCTTCGACGAGATCATCGTCTGCACCGGCTCCGTTCCCAGAACGATGCCCCAGATCAAGGGCTTCGACAAGACCCACTCCTTCCGCGAGCTCCTGCGTGAGAAGAGCGTCGAGGGCGACACGATCGTCTTCCTGGGCGGCGGCCAGTCCTCCTGCGAGGCTGCCTACGACCTGGTCCTGGCCGGCAAGCACCCCATCGTCGTCGAGTACGGCAACGACCTCGTCGCGGCTCAGGCCACCTGCCTTGCCAACACCTCCTTCCTGCGCGACGCCATGGAGTACCACCAGGTTCCCGTGTACCTGCACTCCACCATCACCGAGATCGGCGACGGCTACTGCATCATCAAGACTCCCGACGGCTCCTTCAGACAGGAGTGCGACGCCGTCATCAACGGCATCGGCTTCGTCCCGGCGCCTGTCGGCGAGAAGAGCGCCCATGTCCACCGCGTCGGCGACTGCGTTGCCATCGGCAACCTGCGCACCGTCGTGTGGCGTGCCTGGGACGTTTGCATGAGAATCTAGTTCTCCGATCCCACAGAACGAAATATACAAAAAAACGATCCTCCCGCTTCTGCGGGAGGATCGTTCATACTGTAGACAAATCCTAAAAAAACCAGCTTGGACATGTAAGGGGGATCTGTGAAGGGGGGCGGGGAGCCCCCCCTTCACGTTCAATCCATGCCCACATGGGAACTTTTTGAAAGTATTCATGTTGACCGCGGCGATCACGGCCTGGGCGTTATGAGATCCGCGAGCGTTTTGCCGTCAAGGTACTCGTCGATAAGTCTCTCCAGATCCTGCCACAGCGGGAGCGTCGGGCAGTCTGCGCTGCGGTGACAGCTTGAGGCGCAGGGGTCCAGACAGGCGACAGGGGAGAGGCTGCCCTCCGCTTTCCGCAGGATCTCACCGAGCGGGTATTCCTCGGGACTTCGCGTCAGGCGGTAGCCGCCGCCCTTGCCGCGCAGTCCTTCCACCAGCCCTCCGTCCACCAGAAGAGGGAGAATCCGTTCCAGATACTTCAGGGAGATCTCCTGCCGCTTTGCCACTTCCCGCATCGCGAGATAGCCGCCGTCGGCATGCTCCGCCAGATCGACCATGACACGCAGGGCATACCGACCCTTTGTGGAAATCATCATATTGATCGTCTCCTTTCCGCTTCTTTCTTGAAATTAGTATACTACAGAAGTAGGGAAAAGTCAATTATTGGAAATTCCAGATCAAAAAAAGCTTGCAGAGCCCGGCTCTGCAAGCTGAAACATTTTTGATTATACCGTGACGGCCTCGTCCTCGTGCGCGATCGGGATCTCCTCGTACATGGAGTCCTGCGGCTCCTGGATCAAAGAGAGCATGCAGGCGCGTACCTCGGGATTCTCGGCGTAGAGCACGGCGCGGAGCTTGTCCATCTTCTCCTCGATCTGCTCCGGCGTATACATGACCTGGTGGCCTATGTAGATGAGGCTGTTGTCGGTTTTCTGCAGCCCCTCGGACTTGAGCAGGAGCTCCTCATACAGCTTTTCGCCGGGGCGCAGGCCGGTGTACTCGATCTTGATGTCGACGTCCGGCTCGAAGCCGGAGAGGCGGATCATCTTGCGGGCCATGTCGTCGATGCGCACAGGCTCGCCCATGTCGAGCACAAAGACCTCGCCGCCCTTGGCGTAAGCGCCCGCCTGCAGGATCAGGGACACGGCCTCCGGGATGGTCATGAAGAAGCGCGTCACGCGCTTGTCCGTGACGGTGACGGGCCCGCCCTCGGCGATCTGCTTTTTGAACAGGGGGATCACGCTGCCGTTGCTGCCCAGCACGTTGCCGAAGCGTACGGCGATATAGTTTGTGCCGCCGCGCCCGTTCATGGACTGGACGATCATCTCGCACAGGCGCTTGGAGGCGCCCATGACGTTGGTCGGGTTAACGGCCTTGTCGGTGGAGATCAGGATGAAGAGCTCCGTGTCGTAATCGCAGGCGGCCCTGGCGACCTTGTAGGTGCCGAAGACATTGTTCTTGATGGACTCGGCGGGGCTGTCCTCCATCAGCGGCACGTGCTTGTGCGCCGCCGCGTGGCAGACCACGGCGGGACGGTAACGCTCAAAGACGCTGCGCACGCGCTGCTCGTCGCGCACGGAGCCGATCAGGACCACGAGATCGAGCTCCGGGTGCTTGCGCTTGAGCTCCATCTGGATGTCGTAGGCGTTGTTTTCATAGATGTCGAAGATGATCAGCCTGCCCGGACGGAGCGCGGCAAGCTGACGGCAGAGCTCGCTGCCGATGGAGCCGCCGCCGCCCGTGACAAGCACTGTCCTGCCTTCGACGATGGGGGCCATGGCGGAGTTGTCCGTATTGACCTGGGTGCGGCCGAGCAGATCCTCGATGCTGACGCTCCGGACCTGCTGGAGGGTGACCTCGCCGTTGGCGAGCTGGCTGAGCGTCGGCAGCGTCTTGATCACGACGCCGCAGCCGCTGCAGATCTCAAGGATCTCGTTGCGGACCGAAAGAGACGCGGAGGGGATGCAGAACACGACCTCCTCGACGTCATACTTTTTGACGGCCTCCGGGATCGCATCGCGCTTTCCGACCACGCGTACGCCGCGGATGCGGGAGCCCTGCTTTGCGGGATCGTCGTCGATCAGGCAGACGGCCTTGTTGCGGGAGGCGGGGTTTTCGTCAAACTCCCGGATGGCCATGGCGCCGGCAGTTCCCGCGCCGATGACCATGGTGCGCTTGCGTACGATATGGCGGCTGCGCGCGTGGAGATCATAGCTCGCGCGCCGGTAGAGAAAACGGAAGAACGCCACGCATACAAACAGGATCAGCGCATAGACGACGGGGAAGCTCCTGGGCAGGCGGTAACGAAATACGGTCGCAAAGACATAGTAGAAAACGGAAACGCAGACACAGGCAAAGCCGATATTCAAAAGCTCGCGCTCACCGGCGTATTCCCAGCGGCTGCTGTACAGGTTGAAGAAACGGAAGACGAACAGCGCGATCAGCGTGGCGGGAAGCGCACAGAAGCGCAGTGTATCGAAGAAGCCCAGAGAGCGGGCGAAATCGATCTCAAACTCAACGCGCAGCAGGATCGCGGCCAGCGCGGAGAGGTTGAGAAGAACGATATCGATCAGAACAAGGAACAGCCTTGTGAGCTGCCTGCGGGTGCTTTTACTGTCCATGGCGCCTCCATAGGGGAAAACGAAGCCTGCATGATAATGGGAAAAGCGTGAGAATACGAAGAATCTCCGCCGAAAAAGGACGTTTACAACAAAAAACAGTATAGCAGAAGGCCAATAAAAAAGCAAGCCATCTGTTGGCATTTGCGGTGAAGGAGCAAAAAGGGCTGTTTTGTGAATAGAAAAAAGAGGCGGAGAAAAATGAAAAAAAGCTTGCATTCCTTCGCCCCTTGTGCTATTATAATCGAGCGCAAGAGATCCGGGTGTAGCGCAGTTGGTAGCGTGCTTGAATGGGGTTCAAGAGGCCGGAAGTTCGAATCTTCTCACTCGGACCAGCAAATGGGGCTTAAGTCATTTTGATTTAAGCCCCGTTTGTGTTTTTTGTAAAACAAGTTCGCGAAGTTCAACAAGGTTCAGGAGGCCGGAAGCTCGACTTCTCTCCCTCCATGGATTTGCCCCCTATGCAGCAACAAGCTGCATAGGGGGCATTTTGTCTGTTGCCCGTTCTGCCGCTTCGGCTTCGACGGGCGGCTTCCCTTCGGATCGTGATTCAACCCTCAGGTATTTATCAAAAAGGTATCTCGGTCGGATCAGTCGTCAAAGATCGTCTGATCCTCGACCTCGGTGGTGAGCGCCTTCAGCGCTTTCAGAACCAGCTTCTCACGCAGCTTGTACTCGTCGGCGTGATCCAGGGCCGGATTGCCGAGCGGGTGCGGAATCGCCACAGCGGGAACGATCCTGTTGGCACCGACCGTCAGAGAAATCGGCGTGACCGTGCACACATGCACCACGGGGATACCTGCTCTCTCAATCTCTTTAACCATCGTTGCACCGCAACGCGTGCAGGTCCCTCAAGTGGATGTCAGGATTGCAGCCGATACCCCCGCGTCAAGCAGGCGCTGGCTGAATTCCTGAGCGAATTTCTTGGCGGAGGCGACGGCTGTGCCGTTGCCGACGGTCGCATAGTAGAGGTGGTGCAGCTTGCCGATGACGCCCTTCTTCTCCAGATCCCGCAGCACGTCCACGGGCAGGACACGGTTGGGGTCGGCATTGGCGTAAACAGGGTCATAGCCGCCGTGGGCGGTCTCGTAGGTCTCGGACGTCAGCACGTCGACGCCTTCGATGTCGTACTCGCCGTAGTGGGAGGCGTTGGAGGATTCGATGTGATCCGGGTTGCCCTTGGGCACGATGCCGCCGGAGGTGACCAGCGCGATGGTGGCCTTCGACAGGTCCTTGACCGCGGGATTGGGGGGAACGCGGTCAAAGGAGGGCATGGGATACTCGGTCACGAAGGGCTTGCCGTTCAGCTTC
>JAILNC010000138.1 GCA_024691985.1 Oscillospiraceae bacterium
TTCCCTGCTTTTGCTGTCATTGTCCAGATCCAGTATTAGGGTACTGCCATTCTCAACTGTTGCTGAAAAAATCTCGCCATCAGCCACAAATGAGGTTGGCTTATACGGACGATTGAGCAGAATCGCAGCTGCGACTACCACTATTATGATTGCAAGAACCAAGAGGATGATCAGCTTCTTTTTCATACCTGATACCTCCGAACCTAAATTGCAAGTTGCTGTTCTGTCAAAAACTCAAATGTAAGCCTTTAGCTATAGTGATAGGTCAAAATGTATATAGTATATTATACACCATCCTATCCGTTTTCACCATGCGAACTATGCACATACCCGGATAGCAAACAAATGTTTTTTGTAACAAAGGCATGAAATGCCACGATTTGCCGTGTTTTACCGCATTATGGACAGTATGTTTTTGAAGCGAGAAAAAGTGGTAGTAAAAAGGTAGTAGAATGGTGGTAACAAGGTTTTTATCTTGCAAAGATTTGCCGTGATTTGCCGCGTTTTACCTGAAAATGTTTGTCTGCCATCTCGGCTTGCCGTGGCAGACAAATAAGATTCTGGTCATTTCGCTGCGTCTCCTCAAGATTCTGTGTAAAATCAATATACCATACCGGGGCGCATAAATCCACAGGAAAATCAATTGCCGGTCCCCTGCGGCGGCTCGACGATCGGTCAGCCGCGCGTTTCCCGCATTGCGCCGACGCTGATTCTGTGTTATGATGCTTTCAGGAATTATGCCGGGAAACAGTCGGAAATACAGAGCCGTTTCCCGGGAGAGACAAGGATGGATGAAAAATGAGCATTCCGATCGAAACGGTACAGACCGACAACTTTTCCATGAACTTCTTCCGCTTCGGGAAAGGGGAGAGGACGCTGGTCATCCTCCCCGGCCTGAGCGTGCAGAGCGTGATGTCCGCCGCCGACGCCGTGGCGGGCATGTATCAGGGGCTTGACGAGCTCTTTACGGTCTATTTGTTCGACCGCCGGACGGAGTTGCCCGCCGTTTACTCCATAGAGGATATGGCGCGCGACACTGCGGAGGCCTTCCGTGCCCTCGGACTGAAAGAGGTCTGCCTCTTCGGCGCCTCGCAGGGCGGCATGATCGCGCAGTGCATCGCGGCGGAATATCCGGAGCTGGTGGGGAAGCTGGCGCTCGGCTCCACCTCGCCGCGCGTTACGGAGGAGCAGTACCATGCGATCGAGGGCTGGATCCGGCTGGCGGAAGACAGGGACCGGGTCGGGCTGTATCTGGCGTTCGGGGAAGAGATCTATCCCCCGGCGGTCTTCGAGCAGTACCGCGAGACGCTGACGACGATGGCCGGGACGGTGACGGACGCGGAGCTTGACCGCTTCGTCACGCTCGCGAAGGCCATCCGGGGCTTCGACATCACAGACAAGCTGGACAGGATACGCTGCCCCGTGCTGGCGATCGGCGTTTACGAGGACAAGGTCCTCGGCTCGGACGCCACGATGGAGATCGCCGAAAAGCTGGAGGGACAGACGGACGCCCGCCTGTATCTGTATGTCGGCTATGGACACGCGGCGTACGACACGGCCCCGGATTACCGCGACAGACTGGTGCGCTTCTTCACCCAAGCGTGAAGCTTCCGGCAAAACGAACGGACGTAAACAGGAGTATACGCATGAGAAAACAGACTTTACCCGACGGCGTGCCGGAGACGATCGGCATCATCGGCGCGATGGATATCGAGGTCGATTGTCTGAAAAAGGCGGCCGAGATCCGAAAAACGACGGTCATCGCCGCGATGGAATACTGCGAGGGCACGCTGGGGGGAAAGAACGTCGTCATTGTCAAATGCGGCATGGGCAAGGTCAACGCGGGGATGTGCGCGAGCACGCTGATCAATCTTTTCCGCTGCAGCAGGATCATCAACACGGGCGTCGCGGGCTCCCTCGACAACCGGCTCGACATCGGCGACATCGTGGTCTCGTTCGACGCCGTGCAGCACGACTTTGACGTGGAGGCCATCGGCTTTGCCAAAGGGGAGATCCCGTACACGGGGCTTTACGCCTTCCCCGCGGACGAAGCGCTGCGCGCGGCGGCGCTCGAGGCCGTGCGCAAAAGCGCTCCCGAAGTCCGGGCCTTTGAAGGCAGAGTCAACTCCGGCGACCAGTTTATCTGGAAAAAGGAACAAAAAGACCGTATCCACGCAGACTTCGGCGGTCTGTGCTGCGAGATGGAGGGCGCTGCGATCGCGCAGGCCTGCTGGCTGAACGACACCCCCTTCGTGATCCTCCGCGCCATTTCGGACAAGATGGACGGCAGCATGGCCGTGGAATTCCAGACCTTCGCGGAGGAGGCTGCGCACAGGTGCGCAAACAGCGTCCGGTATATGGTGGAGAGAATATAAACGAAAGCGTACTTTTTCCGCGGGGGCGAACGCCGCGGTGTAAAACAGACTCAGAGACTATAACGGGAGGTATACACATGAAAGACCTGAAAAGCAAGGTATGCCGCATCGCGCTGGTGCAGGCGGAGCCGGTGATGTTCGACAAGAAGGCGTCGCTCGAGAAGGCGCTGGCCTATGTGAAGGAGGCGGCCGCGCATCACGCGGAGCTGATCGTCTTCCCCGAGCTGTTCATCCCGGGCTATCCGATCGGGATGAACTTCGGCTTCAGCATGGGCAAGCGCACCAAGGCGGGCCGGGAGGACTGGATGAAATACTGCGAGGCGTCCGTGGTCGTCGGGGAGGAGGAATTCAAGCAGCTCTCCGAGGCGGCGAAGGAGTCCGGCGCTTATATCAGCATCGGCTTTTCCGAGCGGGACGCTGTCATCGGCACCCTGTACAACAGCAACGCCGTCTTTGAGCCGAACGGCTCGTACAAGGTGCACCGCAAGCTCAAGCCGACGGGCTCCGAGCGCCTTGTCTGGGGCGACGCCAACCGGGATTACTTCCCGATCACCGACACGCCGTGGGGGCCGATGGGCAACCTGATCTGCTGGGAGAGCTATATGCCGCTGGCGAGAGTGGCGCTGTACCAGAAGGGGATCACGATCTACCTCTCCCCGAACACCAACGACAACCCCGAGTGGCAGGCGACGATCCAGCATATTGCGATCGAAGGGAAGTGCTTCTTCGTCAACAGCGACATGCTGGTGCGCAAGTCCTCCTACCCGAAGGATCTGAACTGCCAGAACGAGATCGACGCCCAGCCCGACATGGTCTGCCGCGGCGGCAGCTGCATCATCGATCCCTTCGGCCACTATGTGACGGAGCCGGTCTGGGACGAGGAGGCCGTGATCTATGCGGAGCTGGACATGACCCTCCCCACAGCCTGCAAGATGGAGCACGACGCGGTCGGGCATTACGCCAGGCCCGACGTGCTGAAGCTGATCGTGAACGAGGACTGAACACGGGAAGACTGCACGGATAAACGGAGATGAAAACGCATGAACATCACGCAGAGCTTTTATGACAATCTGGCCGCGCAATACGACAAGCTGTTTCTTGACTGGCAGGACGCCGTGCGGGAGCAGGCCGACATCCTCGACAGGATTTTCCGAAACAGCGGCTTTGACCGTACGGCGCGGGTCCTCGACTGCGCCTGCGGGATCGGAACGCAGGCGATCGGGCTGGCCATGCTCGGTTACGATGTGACCGCTTCCGACATCAGCGAGGGTGAACTGGCGGAGGCGAGAGAGCGGGCGCGGAAGAACGGCGCAGAGATCCGCTTTGAACGCGCGGACTTCCGCGCCCTGTCCGAGACCTTCGCGGAGCAGTTCGACATTGTGATCGCGATGGACAACGCCCTGCCGCACATGCTGACGCACGGGGAACTTGAAACGGCGGCGAGGAGCATCGTCGGGCAGCTCAGACAGGGCGGCATGTTTGTGGCCAGCATACGGGATTACGACAGCCTTCTGCAGAACAGACCGCCGTATTCTCCCCCTTATATCCACAAGACGGACAAGGGCCGGCGCGTCTGCTTCCAGACCTGGGACTGGGAGAATGATCTCTATAAGCTGGTTCAATACATCATCGACGACGAAGAGGCCCTTCAAGTCAGCAGATTCGAATGCGAGTACCGGGCCGTCCGCAGGGAGGAGCTGACAAAGCTGCTCCTCTCCAACGGCTGCGGCGAGGCGGTATGGATGTTCCCGGAGGAGTCGGGCTTCTATCAGCCGATTATCGCGGCGAGAAAGGGATAAGCCCGGATAAGGCTGTTGTGCAGGATTGTTTTCGGGAGGAATCGAAAATGACGCTTCATAGAAAGCTGAGCGCCCTTGTGCCGGCGCTTCTGCTGGCTCTTCTCGCTGCCTGCGCGGGCCCCTCGACCCCGGCCGCGCCCGCGGCGGAAGTCCCCGCGCCCGCAGCGGAGCCCACGGGCCCCTTCTCGCCGGCCGGCAGCGTGCTGTTTGACAGGGACGGCGTGAAGGTCACGACCGACGGGCTCGACTTCGACCCGAGCTCCGGCGACGCGGACCCCATCGTCTGGCTGAAGATCGAAAACACGGGGGACAGGGAGCGCTGCCTCGGCGTCGCGGAGGGCGTCGTCAACGGCGTCATGGCCGACGTGACGATCTCGGAATACGAGATGGAAAACGGCGTGCCCTGTTACACGAATCAGGCCTTTTCACTTCCGATCCCGGCGGGCGGCAGCGGCCGTTACGGCCTGGGCTATTACAAGAACAGAGCGCCCGGCCTGCCCGTCGACACGCTGGCGGAGATGGCGTTTCGCTTCACCCTCGCCGAGAGTGAGTATGACTGGCCGTATTATGCCTCTGCGCCCGTCACCATCGTGACCGGCGAGACGGCGGAGGACGCGGATCTCGCCTCTCTCGGCACGGTCGTACTCGACGACGACAGGTTGACGCTCGTGATCGGCGCGCAGGATTACGACGACTTCATGGGACCGACGGTCTATGTCTACGCCGAAAACAAGAGCGGCGACTGGCTCGGCCTGTCAGCGGACAGCGCCGAGGCGGACGGCGTGTCCTGCGACTATATCCTGTACGGCGACTCGGTCGCGCCCGGCAGAAAGTGCGCCGCCTTCATGAGCTTCGACGGCGAGATGCAGGCGATGAAGGGCTTTGAAAAGCTCACGCTCGGCTTCAGACTGCGCGAGGCGGCGACAAAGGACGAGCTCGACACCATGTTTGACGGCGAGGCGCTCACCCCCGTCTCCGTGCAGTATCCCCCGCAGAACTGGGGCAAGTATGAAAACGGCGGGCTGCGCCTCGAGGTCAAGCCCAAATACAACGACCTGATCACGGTCGAGACCCCCGCGGACGACGCAAAGGGCATCCTCTTCATCGTCTCCGAGACCGCCTCTCTCGAGGCCGGCGGCCATGAGGGCGCGGGCTTGCTCTTCTCGATCGGGACGGTCAGCGAGGAACGGCTGCATGAGATGCTGCGCCGGGACATGTCCGGCGCGCGGGTCTTCGCGAAGGATGAGGACGGGACGTATTACATGTACTATCACCCCACGGACGTCCGCTATGAGCGCGCGACTGTCGAGGAGATGAAGCGCGATGCACCGCAGTGGTCGATGCTCTGCGAATGGGCGAACAGCGTGCCGGACAGCCTCCGGGATTTGAACGGTCTGGAAGACGCGCAGTACGGCAACACGGAGCTCGACATGTATCTCGCCCGTGCGGCGTGGATGGACGGCGTGAACGCTTCGCTCAGCACCACGGAGTTCGGACCTGTGAAGGTTGGGGGCGTGGACGGCGCGCCCTATGCCGACGCCGTGATGCACGGATACTATGCGCAGGTCGACGCCGCCGAGACCCCGGACGGCGAATACGTCGTGCTGAGCTTCCCGGATGACGACGTACGCCTTGACTTCTTCTTTGCGCCCGGCAACTACGCCCGCCTCACATCCAATGGGAACGAGACCCTCTATCAGGCGATGTTCTATGACGAGGACGTCAGCTGTGCAGAGTTCATGCGGGACTGGTATCACGCCCTCGCCGAACAGGCGGGGCTCAAGAGCGCCTGAAAAATAAGCCGGAATCAATCTTAGGCAAATCAGACAGGAAGAGGATCGACTATGAAGAAACTCGTCGCCCTGCTGGCCGCGATCGTGCTGCTGTTCGGCGCTTGCTGCGTGTCGGCCCGTCCGGCGGCGCAGCCCGCCGTCGGCGTGACGGAAGCGCAGCCTGCCCGTGAGGACGGGCCAGCCGACGAAAACGGGGCTGAGCCGACCGAAGAGGCGGAAGCCACCCCCGCGCCCGTCCCGGCGCCAATGTCCGGGGAGATCGGCACGGACGACATCTCCAAGACCGGGAACATCACGCTCTCCGTCAGCTGCCGGGATTTTCTGGACGCCGGTTATCAGTTCGGGGATATCGTCACGCTGGCCTTTTCGGACAAAGCGCTGGACCTCCCCTTCGGCAGCAGCTATTCCGACGTGGACACCGGAGAGCCGATCCTGGCCGCCCGCGAAAAAGACAATAAGCTGAAGGCCGCGATCAACATGGGCGATTTTGCGACGGCCTGCGGCATCGCGGTCAAAACCGTCCACGAGGACGAAACGGTCTCATGGGAATTCCCGGGGAATACGGAAGGCCGACTGTCCTTTACGATCTCCATGAAAGAGCCCGGCGGGTACTACGGGCAATACGTCGCGCACCAGCTGTCCTACACGGACGAGAGAAGCGACTATCCCGGACTGACGGACGAGCAGTTTGCAAACTTCCGCGTCGTGCAGACTGCCGGCATGGGAAAAGACACCCTGTACCGCACGGCGTCTCCGGTCAACCCGAAGCACGGGCGGAACGCCTATGCCGACGAGGCGCTGAAAAACCACGGCGTGACGGTAATCATGGATCTGGTGGACGACGAGGCCTCTTTGACGGCGTTTCCCGGCTATGAGGAGAGCTGCTATCATACCGTCCGCCACATCGCGCTGAACATGGGCACGGATTTCACGGCGGCGGATTATCGGGAAAAGCTCGCGCGGGGACTGCGCTTCTTCGCGGAGAATCCCGGCGTCTATGCCGTGCACTGTCTGGAGGGGAAGGACCGCACCGGCGTCGTGTGCGCGCTGCTGGAATGCCTCATGGGCGCGCCGCTCGAGGAGGCAGTGGCGGATTACATGCTCACCTTCCGCAACTACTACGGCGTGGAGCCGGGGGACGCGAAGTACGACGTGATCAGTCAGGGGAATGTGGTCAAGAATCTGCAGAAGCTGTTCGGGACAGAGGATCTGGAGGGCGCGGATCTGTCCGCGTGCGCGGAGGAATTCATCAGGGGCATCGGCCTGTCCGACACCGAGCTCCAGAACCTGAAAGCGAATCTGCGCGCAGATCACAGCTGAGGCAGTACAGGTTTTATACGGACACAGCAAGGCGCTCCGCCGCGGCGGAGCGCCTTGCTATATTCAAGAAGGGGGAGAACGGAGCTGTGTTCATAAACCGGAGATCAGACTCTCGATCAGACGGTTGACCCTCTCCGGCGCGTCGGTGTTTGAATTGTGCCCCGCGTTTTTGATCCACTCGATGGGGATCCCGGTCTTCCGGTGCCAGGCTCTGTTGTACCGGACACAGGAGCCCGCCCGGTCCTTTTCCCCGCAGATCAGCAGGGCGGGGCAGGGGATGCGCCAGGGGAGATCCGCCTCAAAGGCTTCGGCGAGGATCCGGAAGCCGTGGCCGGCCAGCTTCGCATAGCGCGCCTGATCGCCGTCATAGACCAGCATCATCCCGCGCATGAGCGACCTGCCGTAGTCCGAAGTCGCGACGCCGTTCGTCCCGGACTTCAAAAGCGCTTTCCACGGATAATGCCGGTAGACAGGCTCCATCCGTTTGAGCAGCCATATCTCGGCGGCGGTGACATATTCCCGCTGCAGGGGCGCGGAGTCGACCGAGACGAAGCCGCGCAGCTTTTCCGGAAACAGCTGCGCGTAGGCCTGCCCCACGTAGCCGCCCATGGACTGGCCGATGATGACCGGCCTGTCGAAGCCCTCCCGCGTCAAGATCCCGTCCAGCCACCTTGCCTTGTCCGCCAGGTCAAAGTCGAACGCAAACGGCCAGGAGGAGGCGTGGCCGGGCGCGTCCCATACAAGAACCGGATACCGCCCCTCGAAATGCGCGAGCTGCTTGTCAAACAGCCTGTGATCCGCGGTGAGGCCCGGAAGAAAGACCAGCTGCGGACCGGCGTGCTCCGCGGCGGGATTTACCCAGTAATGTATGACGCCGCAGGGCGTCTCATACGTCCGTTCAAGCATCGCTTCTCACCCCGCTCTTTCTGTCTGATGATGTCGTTTTCTGATTCTACCATGCCGTCCGGTCAATGGCAACAGGAACTGAGTTTTGACGCAGAGCCGAAGCGGGACGGCATAACATGCGAGGCGGGTATCCCGCGAAGGAGATACCCGCCTCTGGGGTGGAAAAAAGAGAGGATTCGGAAAAAGAGGAATCAGAACATACGGAGAATGTTGTCCATGACGAAGGCCAGATTCTCGCGGGAGAAGGCCTTGCTCACGGACAGGTCCTGCGGCAGGCGGTTGATGGTGAAGATCGCCTTGACGCCCTCCTCGTAGGCGGGGCCCATCTCAAGCTCGGAGCCGCCGACGACCGCGATGACGTCCTTGCCCTGCTTTTTGGCACGGCGCGCCACGCCGATGACGACCTTGCCGCGCAGGCTCTGGCTGTCGATCTTGCCCTCACCGGTGAAGATCGCGTCCGCGTCGCGGATGATCTCATCAAAGCAGACGGTGTCCAGCACGGTCTCGATGCCCATCTGCAGGATGCTGTCGAAGAAGGCGACCATGCCGACGCCCATCGCGCCTGCGGCGCCGCCGCCGGGGATCTGCGTCAGATCGCGGCCGAGATCGCGCTTGATGACCTCGCCCAGATGCACGAGCCCGTCGTCGAGGAACTTGACCATCGCGGGATCGGCGCCCTTCTGGGGGCCGAAGACATAGGCCGCGCCGGTGGGACCGTACATGGGATTGTCGATGTCGCACATGGTGACGACCTCGACGCCCTTCAGCAGCTCGCTCCTGCCGGACAGATCGATGTGCGCGATCTTGTGCAGTGTGCCGCCGACGGGGACGAACTCTTTTCCGTCGGCGTCGGTGAACTTCACGCCCACGGCCGCGGCCGCGCCGCAGCCGCCGTCGGTGGTGGAGCTGCCGCCGAGCCCGACGACGATCTTCTTCACGCCGCGCTTCGCCGCATCCAGGATCAGCTCGCCCACGCCGTAGGTCGTGGTCTTGCTGGGGTCGGGGCGGTCCAGCACAAGGGGCAGACCCGCGCAGGCGGCCATCTCGACCACGGCGGTCTTGCCGCCGTCAATAAGCCCGTAGAAGGCCTGCATCGGCTCAAAGTAGGGATTGCTGACCTCGAGCCAGACCTTCTCGCCGCCGAGCGCGGTCAGGAAGGCGTCGACGCTGCCCTCGCCCCCGTCGGCCACGGGGATGGAGACCAGCTCGCAGCCGGGGAAATGGTTCAGGATCGCGTCGCCCATGATGCCGCAGATGTCGGTCGAGGAGAGGGTGCCCTTGAAGGAATCGGGGATCAGTACGGCTTTCTTCATGGCTTACACCACCATGACGGACACGCCGTCGGGGATCGCGAGGACGGAACCGTTGACGATGCCCTTGGCGGCGAGGATCTCGTCGGCCTTTTTCAGCGCCTCGTCCAGAGAGTGGGCGGGCACCATGTGCAGGTCGGAGACCATGTCGTCCGGCGCATCGGAGATGAAGATGACGGTGGCGCGCATGAGCAGGCGGGCGAAGATCTGGGACTGCCACTGGTCGATGATGGTTTCGTCGGGCGGGGTCTCGACGAATTTCTTCATCATGCGCGGCAGGTTCTTCTCGTCGCGGAAGGTCTCGTAGAACACCTTGCCGCCGTGGCCGTCGTTGGACTTGGACAGCATGATGATCACGCCGCCCTCCTTGACGGTGGCCTCGGCTGCGGTCATGCCCTTGACGGCCTGATAGATGTTCTGGTCGAGCGGGTAGCCGCCGTTGGTGGAGATGACGATGTCGGACATCTTCGCGGGGACCTGGCACTGGGAGGCCAGGAATTCACGGCCGACGCGGTGGGCGAGATCGACGTCGCCGGCGACGGCGAAGATGGCCTGCTTGTCGGAGTTGATGACGACGTTGACCACATAGGCGAGTCTGGCCGCGCGGGCGGCGTACAGCATGTCGTTGTGGATGGGGTTGCCGTCGACGATGCCGGTACGGGCGCGGGGGCTGTCGATGAACTGGCCGTTGTGGTTGTAGATGACGGTCTTGCGGGAGGCGATGCCGGCCAGGATGCTCTTGCGTCCGCCGGAGAAGCCGGCGAAGAAGTGCGGCTCGATAAAGCCCTCGGCCACCAGCAGGTCGGCCTCAGCCGCCAGACGGTTGATGATCAGATCGCCGCCGGAGGGGAGCTTGCCGAGATAGGTGAGGTTCGCGGTGTCGTCGCAGTCATGGATGACGATCTTCTCCTTCTCGACGATCTCGGGGCCGAACTTGTTGATGAGCTCTTCCTTTGTGGTCGTGCGGTGGCAGCCGGTGGAGATCAGGATGGTGATGTCCGCGTCGGGGCTGCCCTCGCGGATCTCGGCGAGCATCTGCGGGACGATGCACTTGCTGGGCACGGGGCGGGTGTGGTCGGAGGCGATGAGCACGACCTTCTTCTTGCCCTCGGCCATGACAGAGAGCTTTGGCGTGCCGATGGGGTTGGCCATGGCGTCGTTGACGAGTTCAACGGGGCTCTTGGGCGCGACGTAGTGATGCATCTGCGAGACCATCGTGCCGGCAAAGCGCTCCTCGGGGATATCGAGAGACAGAAATTCCTTGCCATAAGGGAATTTTACTACGGGCATAAAGCAGCTCCTTTCTGGAGGTCCCGGGCGGAGACGGGCGCAGAGCCGGTGCGACGTCCCCCGGTCACGCCCGGGACGGTGATTTCAACAAGTGTCGCGCGGGAAAGCGGTGTCAGGCTCAGGCTTTGGCTTCTTCGGCCTTCGCGGCGCGCTTCTTCTGCTCCTTCTTGGCGAGCCAGGTCGTGAGGATCGGGCAGCAGATGGCGGTCACGATAACGGCGCAGGTGACCTGCGCGGTCGCAACGTCGGCGATGGCGAGCAGGGATGCGTCGACCGCGGCAACCGCCGCAGGCGTCGCTGCGGAGTTGCCGGCTGACGTGCCGATGGCAGCGCCAACCTCCGGATATTCGATGCCCAGACCCTTGACGGGCTGCAGGGCTTTGTAGACGCCGTAGCCGGCAAAGCCGGTGACCGCGCAGCAGACGAGACCGAGCAGGATGCCGGGGAAGCCGCCGGTGAGCAGGGCCTTCAGGTTCAGGCCGGCGCCGAGCGGGAAGGAGAAGAAGGGGATCATCATGGAGGCGCCGGGCGTGCAGAACTTGCGGATATCCTCGTCCAGGTTGCCGAGGACGCAGCCGACGACGATGGGGATGACGCAGCCGATCAGAGCGTTGATGGGGATCTTCGCGATGCCGGAGGCGCCCAGGGCGAGCATGGTGAAGAAGGGGCCGTCGTTGATAGACAGGATGGAGACGGCGCCGACGTCGGTGTTGTCGCCGTACTCGCCGGCGAGGGAGGCGTACAGACCGCCGTTGGAGTTGGCGACGGCGGCGACGATGGCCAGCGGGGTCAGGCCGAGGATGCCGGCCGCGCCGAAGATGCCGTTGATCAGCAGGCCGAGGATGATGCCGACGCCGACCTTGATGACGGTCAGGATGACGCCCTTGGCCAGGGGAACGCCGGCCTTCTTGAAGTCGATGGTCGCGCCGTTGCAGAAGAGGAACACGGCCAGGATGGGCATCGCGCCGGATTTCCACAGGTGAGTGGTGAAGGTGCCGTCAAAGGTTGACCAGAGGCCGGGGAAGAAGGTGTTGGTGATCGCGCCCAGAAGCAGGGGGACGACCATCAGACCGCCGGGGATCTTTTTTACGGTTTGCAGAATTTTCATGCTGTAAAATCCTTCCTTTCTCAAAATAAGGGTTTGACGTTCGTGCGGGGAAGCGCCGGGGGAATTTCCCTCCCTTCTTTCAAAATACGCGGATCAATGCCGTCGGCATTGGGAAATACAAGACTCAGGAGCCTTCGCTCTCGCGCCCGAGGATGCGCCAGAGCGTGGCGCGGCTGATGCCCAGCCGCCGGGCGGTGCGGCTGCGGTTCATGCCCTCCTCGGTCAGGACCTGCACGACGACGCGGTAGTCGATATCCTCGAGCGTGCCGGACAGGTCGAGATCCGCGCGCTTCTGGGGGTGCAGCACGACCTGGGACTTCTCGTAATCCAGCACGGCCCCGACCTGCGCGGCGGTGAGAAAGCCGTCCCTGCAGTCGGCGACGAGCTGGGTCATCACCCGGTAGAGCTGGGGATAGTTGCGCGGCCACTCGAAATCGAGCAGCGCCTGCATCCCGGCGGGCTCCACCTGCGGGGCGCGCACGCCCATGTCGGCGCAGACGCAGGTGAGACAGCCCTCGACCACGGAGCGGAGCGCATGCTCGCGCTCGCGCAGGGGCGGCAGCTCCATGCGGATGCAGTACAGCCTGTCGCACAGCAGACGGATGACGGCCTGCTCGCGCTGGGGATAGAAGCCCGTGGTGACGGAGAAGACCAGCCGCAGCTGCCGCGCCAGATCCGCGGCTTGGAGGAAATCGACAAGGCGCTCCAGATCCCGGTCGGGCATTTCGAGCAGACGGTCGAACAGCAGGGTGCTGCCCGCGCGGAAGGCGAGCAGGCCGGACTGGCCCATGAGCTTGGCCCAGCCCTTGGCGCCGACGGCGGCGCAGTCGATGACGACGCAGTCGCGCTCCGAGAGCAGGCCGTTCATGCAGATGTAGCCGGCCATGGGACGGGTCAGCGTCCCCTTTTCCCCGGTGACGAGCACGGGGAGACCGGACCGGGAGATCTTGTCGGCCCGGACGAGCTGGCAGGAGTCCGGCGTGCCGTAGTGACGGGAAATGCGGGTCATATCCGTCTCCGAACTGTCGTAGAAACGCACGCCCGGCGTGCTGACGGGCAGGCGGTAGCCCTTGCTGCGGAAGCGGAACACGGCGCAGCGCTCGCCCCGGAAGGTGATGGCGCTGGCCGAGATGGCGTATTCCTTGCTGCCGGCGGGGCGCGAGGCGGTATACTGCCCGTCGGAGAGCACGGCGGGCACCATGCGGCCGAGCAGCTTGCGCAGGGCGGGCGGCACGGAAAAGCCCGGCGCGGCGAAGACGATCTGACCGGCGGCGTTGAGCACGACCAGGTTTTCGCCCAGCGCGGCAAGCTCCGCATCGTAGACGGCGGCGGCGAGCCGGGCGCGGTCTACGCTGGAGAAGTAGGTGGCGGCCTTGTTGAGCGCATCCTCAACGCCTTTGACGCCGGAGGTGATGAGCACGGTCTCGAGCCCGAACTCCGGCGCGGCCTCCACACCCACCATATCGCAGAGGAGCAGCTCGATCCCCTGCTGCTTGAGCAGGGGGAGGATCGCGCGGGCTTCGGCGTCGTCCCGGATGGAGACGGCCTGGATGCCCGTGTTCAGAATATCGGAAAGCGTGGCAGCGGCCTCCACGATGCTGGGAAAGCCGGCCACGGCGAAGTTGCGGTTCACGCCGGAGACCTGGGACAGGGCGCTGTGGATGTCGAAGGGCGTCAGCTCGATCTCGATGACGGGGAGGTCCGCCACCTCCTCAATGAGACGCGCGGTGCCGCCGCGGGAGACGATGACGTCGTAACGGCTCTGATCGCAGTGCGCCACATAGTCGGCGCCGCGCTCCATATTGGCGACGACGGTCGTGACCTCCACATCGTCGCGCCCGGCGGCGACAGAGGCCAGAACGTCACGCATACCCTCATAGGGCGCGACTGCAAGGATCCTGACTTTGTTCAAAGGAACTCCTCCCAATGAACGTTTCAAATTAAAACGTCCGAAGCGGCGGTCAAACAAGCGGCAAATCGACAAGATGCACGAAAAACGAGGGGCACATCCATTTCAAATATTAACAGAACGACGAGAAAATGCAATTGTAAAATTGCTCATGTTTGTATATAATTTGAACACAAGGGAAAACCGGATAATTTTGACACAGGAGGGAAAGCATGAGAAAACCGATCATCGGCATTACCATGGGCGACCCGGCGAGCATCGGCCCGGAGATCTCCGTCAAGGCGCTGACCGATCCGAAGGTCCTGGATATGTGCGACCCGCTCATCATCGGCGACGCCGCGGTCATGGAGGACGCGGTCAAGGTCGTCTGCCCCGGACAGGTACAGGTCCGCGCGGTCAAAAGCGTGGGCGAGGCCGTGTTTGAGCCCGGCGTCATCAACGTGTACGACATGGGGCTCGTGGACATGGACAAGCTCGAGTACGGCAAGGTCTCGGCCATGTGCGGCGAGGCTGCCTTCCGCTATGTGGAGAAGGTCATCGCCCTCGCCATGGACGGGGAGATCGACGCGACCGTCACCAACGCCCTCAACAAGGCGGCCATCAACCTGGCCGGGCACCACTTCGCCGGGCACACGGAGATCTACGCCCATTTCACCGGCACGAAGAACTACACCATGATGCTGGCGCACGAGAATCTTCGCGTGGTGCACGTGTCCACGCACGTCTCCCTGCGCGAGGCCTGCGACAGGGTCAAGAAGGAGCGCGTGCTCACCTGCATCCGGATCGCGGACGAGGCCTGCCGCAAGCTCGGCATCGAGGCGCCGCGCGTGGCCGTGGCCGGGCTCAACCCCCACTCGGGCGAGGGCGGCCTCTTCGGCCGCGAGGAGATCGACGAGATCGCGCCCGCCATCGAGGAGGCCCGCGCCCTCGGCATCAATGCCGACGGCCCCGTACCGCCCGACACCGTCTTTTCCAAGGCGCGCGGCGGCTGGTACGACATCGTCGTCGCCATGTACCACGATCAGGGGCACATCCCCCTCAAGGTCACGGGCTTCGTCTACGATCCGGCCAAGGGGCGCTGGAGCAACGTCGCGGGCGTGAACGTGACGCTGGGCCTGCCCATCATCCGCGCCTCCGTCGACCACGGCACGGCCTTCGGCCACGCCCATCAGGGGCTGGCGAACCCGATCAGCCTCATCAACGCCATCGAGTACGCCGCCAAGTTCGCCATTTACAGCTGAGGAGGACAGGGATGAACAGATGCTTTATCGTCGCCGATGACTTCACCGGCGCAAACGACACCGGCGTGCAGCTCACGCGGCGCGGCTTCCGCACGAAGGTCGTGCTGAAGCCCGAGGGCGTGGCGGACGACGGGCTTTCTTACGTGCTCGATACGGAGAGCCGCAACATCCCGGGAGAGGAGTCGCGGGAGAAGGTCGCGCGCCTGCTGGCCGGACTGGATCTGAAAAACTTCGACTGCGTGATCAAGAAGGTCGACTCGACCCTGCGCGGCAACATCGCCGAGGAGATACAGGAGACCGACCGCGTGTACGGGAGCGGGCTCGTGATCTTCATGCCCGCCCTGCCCGCGCTGGGCCGCACCACGAAGGACAGCGTGCACAGACTCAACGGCGTGCGCATCGGCCTGACGGAGCTGGCACACGACCCGCGCAAGCCCGTGCTGCAGGACAACATCGCCGGGATCCTGCGCTCCGCCTATGACGAGCCGGTCGGCACGCTCACGCTCGCGCAGATCCGCGCCGGGGAGATCGCCTTCGACGCCGCGCGGCTCTGGGCCTGCGACGCGGAGACGAACGAGGACATGCTCGCCGTGATCCTCGCGGCAAAGAAGACAGGCAAGCGCGTGCTCTGGGTCGGCACCGCCGCCATGGCTGACGCGCTGCTCAACGCCGATCAGCCCGCCCTGCCCGCGCTCGCGGTCATCGCCAGCGTCAGCGAGGTCGCCCGCAAGCAGATCCGTTACGCCGAGAGCAAGGGCTTGAAGATCCAGACCGTGGACATCGCGGACATCATCCGCGGCGGGGACTGCTCCTTCTACGTAAAGCGCGCCGTGGATGCGCTCAAAGCGGGCGAGGATCTGGCCGTCGTCTCCTCCGCGTCCTATGACCGGGCCGAGCTCGACGCCTCGCTGGAGGCGGGCGCGGAGCAGGGCATGGGCCGCGACGAGGTGGCCGAGTTCACCGGCAACGCGATCTCCGACGTCGCGGCGGATATCCTGGACGCCGTCAAGGTCTCCGGCCTCTTCCTCAGCGGCGGCGACACCGCGATCCACTTCATCGACGCGGTCAAGGCCACGGGCGCCGAGATCGTCTTTGAGCTGACCGTCGGCATCCCGATGATGCGCCTGTCCGGCGGCCGCTTCGACGGACTCAAGGTCATCACCAAGGCCGGGGCCTTCGGCACCGAGGAGGTCCTGCCGACCATCATACGCAAGCTGGCCGAGGCGTAAAACAATAAAAAAACGCAAAGAGGAGCGCCCCGCCGGGGCGCTCCTCTTTGCGTTTACTGGTATTCGATTACGCTTCCGCGATGGCCTCGACCTCGCAGAGCACGCCCTTCGGCAGGGTGCGCACCGCGACGCAGGAGCGGGCGGGCTTACCGGTGAAGTAACGGGCGTAGATCTCGTTAAACACGCCGAAGTCGCCCATGTCGGCAAGGAAGCAGGTGGTCTTGACGACCTTCTCGGCCGACGTACCGGCGGCAGCCAGGATCGCGCACACGTTCTTGCAGGACTGCTCGGCCTGGGCGGCGATCCCCTCGGGCACGGCGCCGGTGGCGGGGTCGATGCCGATCTGGCCGGACGTGAAGACAAAGCCGTTGGTGACAAAGCCCTGGGAGTAGGGGCCGATCGCGCCGGGGGCCTTGTCGGTGCTGATGACTTGCATGGTGAACACCTCCGTAAGTTTTCTGGTGACTCCATTATAAACCTGTTCAATAAAAAGGGGAAGAGTTTCTTTCAATAATTCAACTATTTATTCTGTCAAGCGCAGGCTCACCTCGCCGGAGCTTATGCGCCTGACCGTCCCGTCGTCGAGGCGGACGCGCAGGGCGTAGTCGCGCTCGAGGCCGAGCGCCTCCGCGGCTGCCGGCTCCCGCCCGGGGGAGAGCAGGTTCACGCGCCTGCCGAGCACGATCGAACGCGCGCGGTAGGCCTCGAAGCAGGCCTCGCTGCCCGGGTCGGCCATGAAGTCCGTGAGACGGTCGAGGATGCCCGCGGCCAGACGGCAGCGCAGCTGCGGGATCGCGGCGTCCGCAAAGGCCGCGCCCGCGACGCCGCGCAGCGCCTCCGGATAGTCCCCGGCGGGCACGGCGGTGTTGACCCCGACGCCCACGATCAGGTAATTGACCGCCCCCCTCTCGCAGTCGAGCGAGGCCTCGGTCAGGATGCCGCAGACCTTTTTGCCGTCCACCAGCACGTCGTTGACCCATTTGATCTGCGCCTGCCTGCCCGAGAGTTCCTCGACCGTCTCCGCCACGGCGACGGCGGCGCAGGCCGTGATGCGTACGGCGTCCGCGGCCGGAGCGTCCGGGCGGTAGAGCACGCTCATATACAGGCCGCAGCCCTCGGGGGAGTAAAAGCTGCGCCCCATGCGCCCGCGCCCCGCCGTCTGCTCCGAGGCCAGCAGCACGAGACCCGCGGCCTCCCCCTGCTCGGCCCGGGCCTTGAGCAGGGTGTTCGTGGAGCCGACGCTCCTGTAGACCTCAAGGCGCAGCTCCGTATGCCGCAGAAAGGCCCGCACGCCCTCGGCACTCAAAAGGTCCCCGCCCGGGAGCAGGCGGTAGCCGCGCCGCGTGACGGACTCGATGGGCCAGCCCTCGGCCCTGAGCTGCGCGATCGCCTTCCAGACGGCTGTTCGGCTCAAAGACAGGCCGCGCGCCAGCTCCTCGCCGGAGAGGTATTCGCCCTCGTATTGGATCAGACGCCGCAGTACGTCGTTTTTCGTCATGGGGAAACGCCTCGTTTCTCAAGGATGGGATAGAGCCGCCGCACCAGCATGCCCGCCAGCGCGATCTTGACCGCGTCCGGGAACAGATAGGGCAGCACGCAGAGCCCCAGCGCCGTCCCGAGCGATATGGGGCCGCTGTTTTTCGCGTACACGAGCAGGAACCAGGCCGTCCCGAACGCGTAGCACAGCAGGACGCCGAGGGCCATGCACAGCGGCAGGGCGGGCAGGCTCCGCCCGAAGCGGCGGACGCCGAGCCCGACCGTGAGGGCCGTGAACAGAAAGCCGATCAGATAACCGCCCGTGGGGCCGAGCATGGCGGCGAGCCCGCCCTTGAAGCCCGCGAGCACCGGCGCGCCAGCCGCGGCCAGCAGCAGCCAGCAGACCACCGTCCAGAGCCCGCGCCGCAGCCCGAGGAGCCCGGCCAGAAAACACACGGCGAAGGTCTGCATCGTGAAGGGCACGGCCGTGGGGATCGAGAGCCAGGAGCACACAGCGAGCAGCGCCGCACCCATGGCGGCCGCGGCCAGATCCCGCGCCGTCAGCCTTTGCATCATCGAAAGCCCCCTTTCCGCGCCCAGTGTAGCAGGGGAAAGTCGTATTGTCAACCGAAAGAGGACGATAGGTTGACAATGTTCCTGAAAACGAAACGCCCGTTTTGGGCGTTTCATTTTCAGGATTCACAGTCTGCGGAAGGTCTTGGTGTAAACCCGCAGCTTCTCGGCCAGCTCCGGACTTGCGGCGCCGGGCTTCATGCGCCAGCGCCAGTTGCCCTCGGGAACGCCGGGGGTATTCATGCGGGCTGCGCCGCTCAGCTCCAGCAGATCCTGCATCTGCACGACGAAGAGATTCGAGGCGGAGGCCATGGCCGCGCGGATCATGCCCCAGCACCAGCCCTCCTCGTCGGTGATGTTCATGTAGCGCGCGGCAAAGGCGCGGTCGGACTTGCGGGTGTGGCTGAGCCAGCCCCGGACGGTGTCGTTGTCGTGCGTGCCGAGATAGCACACGCTGTTCGGCAGGCAGTTGTGCGGCAGATAGTCCGAATCCCCGTGCGCGTCGAAGGCAAACTCCATGATCTTCATCCCGGGCAGACCCGAGTCCGCCACCAGCTTGCGGACCTCGGGCGTGAGGTAGCCGAGATCCTCCGCGATGAACTGGATGTTGTAAAACCAGCTCGTCAGAACGCCCACGAGCTTCATCCCGGGACCGGGCTTCCAGACGCCGTTGATGGCCGTGGTCTCCCCGTAGGGGACGGACCAGTAGCTCTCCAGCCCGCGGAAATGGTCGATGCGGATGCAGTCGTAGAGCTTGCGCGCGCCCTCTATGCGGCGTATCCACCAGCCGTAGCCGTCCTTCTCCATCTCGTCCCAGTCATAGAGGGGGTTGCCCCAGAGCTGGCCGTCGGCCGTGAAGGCGTCGGGCGGGACGCCGGCCACCGCTTTGGGGACGTTCTCGCTGTCGAGCTGGAAGTACTTCGGCTCGCTCCACACATCGGCGGAGTCCAGCGCCACATAGATCGGGATGTCGCCGATGAGCGAGATGCCCTTTTTGTGGGCGTAGGCGCGCAGGGCGTCCCACTGGCGGAAGAAGAGGAACTGCACGAAGATGTGGAAATCCACCTCATCCCGCAGCGTCTCGCTCCAGCGGCGGACGGCCTCCGGCCGATGCATGCGGATGTCCTCCTCCGGCCACTCGGTCCAGGGCAGCATGCCGAACTGCGCCTTGAGCGCCATGTACAGCGCATAGGTCTCCACCCACGGATTGTCCCGGCAGAAGCGCTCCACCCCCTTGGCATAGCGCCTGCGCCCGCGCGTATAGGCGCGGCGGAGCAGGGGCAGGCGGTTTTCATACAGCTTCCCGTAATCGACGGCGCTGCGCCGTCTTCCCCAGTCGACTGACTTCGGCTCCTCCGGACGGAGCAGCCCGGCCTCTGCCAGCAGGTCGAGGTCGATATAATAGGGGTTGCCCGCGAAGGTGGAGTAGGAGGTATAGGGGCTGTCCCCCGCGCTGGCGGGGCCGAGCGGGAGAAGCTGCCAGTATTTCTGTCCGGCCGCCTTCAGAAAGTCTACAAATTCATAAGCGCTTTTGCCCATCGTGCCGATCCCGTAGGGGGAGGGCAGGGAGCTCATGGCCATCAACACGCCGCTGCTGCGTTCCATTCCATCACTCTTTTCTGTATTCTGGAAATCTCCGGGCTGCCTGCAGTTTACCAAGTTCGCTCCTCAAAGTCAACTCATTGGCGCACTGACAGGCGGATACCGGATGTATTGTATCTCAGCGCGCGGGCTTTTTCAACAGTAAGCGTCAAAACAAAAGGAAAAGGAATTGCAAAACGGAAAAATACCCGTTATAATCAATTAGATACACAAATCAGACCGGTTTGCCGGACACGGCAGACCGGGAGTGAAGGGGACATTCCCATGATGATCATTTCAGCGGTCGTCCTGTCCACGGCCGTTATGCTCGCCATAACCCTGAACCTGACGCTCAAGCCGGAGCGCTTCGGAAGACTGACGACCTGGTTCCTTGCCATCGGGGTGGTCGGCGGTCTGATCTACTACGGAGCCGGCTTGATGGAGATCACGGGCGACCTGTCGCTCACGGCGGTTCGGACGCCGGTCATGGTGCTGCGCATGTTCCTGGGCGTGAACGAATATTCCGCGATCGCCGACACCCGGCTGGTCTCCACGCATCTGGGCCAGATCGGCTTCTGGCTTGCGCATTTGTTCGCCTTCTTCTCGGTCGCCAGCGCAGCCTTGAACTCCATCGGGGCGGAAACTGTGCGCCAGCTCCGTTTTCTGCTTTCGCACCGCGGGGATCTAACGCTGATCTACGGGATCAACGAGCAGAGCATCCAGCTCGGCAAGGAGTGCCTGAAAAACGGCAAGGGCGCCGTGGTCTTTCTCGCGGAGAGCGCCTCCGCGGCCCTGATGAACGATCTCAACTACGCGGGCATGTCCGTGATGGCCGGGCTTTCCGCGGTTTCCTGCGACGACAGGACCATGCGCAAGCTCCACATCGGATCGAGGAAGCTCACCGTCTACGCGCTGGACGCGGCCGAAGACAAGGATCTGTATTTTGCGCTGCGGCTCAAGGACGCGCTGGAGAAGCGGAAGATCCCGCCGGAGAACACCCGGATCACCCTGCCGGGGGCGGAGGACATCATCACCTCCATGCTGCAGGTGTCTGAGGAGGGCTACGGCTTCGGCTATGTCAACGTGTTTGACAGCAGCAGCCTCGTCGCGCGCGCCATGATCCGCATGTGCCCGCCCTGGGAGTCCGTGCGCTTCGGGCCGGACGGCCGGGCCGTGGAGGATTATTCCTGCGTGATCGTGGGCTTCGGCTCCCACGGTCAGGCGGCGCTCAAGCAACTCGTGATGAACAGCCAGTTTGCCGGCTCCACCTTCCATGCGACGGTTTTCTCCAACAATTACGAACGCGAGGTCGGCTATCTCAGGGCGGACAGCCCGGAGCTTCTGAAGAACTACGACATCCGCAGCAGCGAGGCCGACGCCCGCGAGAGCGATTTTTACGGCTATATCAACAACCACCTCCTGTCGATCAAGCTCATTGCCATCTGCACCGGCGATGAGGAGACGAACCGCGAGCTCTCCGACAACCTGATGCTCTTCCTCAAGCGGCGCAGAGCCGAGAATATCTGCGTCGTCCGCCTCGGTCCAACGAGCGTGCGCTACCAGGAGAGCGTGGGCAGCCCCATTCGTACCTACGACATCTATACCCGCGAATTCCTGTCGGCGGAGGACGCCGACCGCAACGCCATCCTGCTCAACGCCAGCTATGACAACTCCGACCGCACGGACTGGGAGAAGTGGGTCGCCTGCGACAGCTTCGGCAAGATGTCCTCGCGCGCGTCGGCGGATTTCGCGCCGGCGTTCATCCGCGCCTCCGGCAGCAGCAGGGAGGATCTGATCGCAGGCAAGTGGGAGCCCTCCGGGGAAATGCTCCGGAATCTCGGCGAGACGGAGCATCTGCGCTGGAATGCCTTTCACTTCAGCATGGGCTACCGGCCGATGAGCCGCGAGGAGTTCGAGGCCAACGCGGAGACCTGGGCCCGCTGCAAGGCCGAGGGCGTGCCCTGCAGCATCAAGATCGCCAAGAACGGCGAGAAGCGCCTGCACGCCTGCCTTGTCTCCTGGGAAGAGCTGGACGAGCTCTCGGCGCGGGAGAATGAGCTGACGCAGCGGAATGTCGATTACAAGCAGATGGACATCAACAATGTCCTGACGCTGCCGAAGCTCCTGCAGGCAGAGGAAAAGAGGAAAGCAGAAAAATGAAACGATCCGTAAAACTGCTTTTTGCGGCTCTGGCCGCGTATGCGGTGCTGCTGGTGCTGCTGCTCATGGCGGAGTCGGGGAACCCGGACGCGAGTATCCGGAGCTTCGGGGACGCGCTGTGGTTTTCCCTGATCACCATGACGACGGTGGGCTACGGCGATCTCTCGCCGATCACGCCCGCCGGCCGGATCCTGGGCGCCGTCTTCGCCCTGTGCAGCATCGGTATTTTGACCGCTCTGATCAGTCTGGGCCTGAGTCTGATCAGCGGGGAGTGGATTCCGCGGCTGCGGCTGCGCTTCGCCGGAAGGCAGCATTGGTACGCCTTCAGCGCGGAAAACGAGGACTCGGCGGCGCTGGCCGCCGCTCTGCGCGAGGAGGACGGAGACTGCCTGCTGATCTTCCCGTCCGGCGGGAAGGTTTTCGAGGGCGCGGACGCCGTGCGCCTCAACTGCAGTGCGGACGAGCTCGTCAGCCGGCGGCACGGCAGCGAGGGGCTCACGCTTTTCCTGATGGGCAGCGAGCCGCGGGAGAATTATACCCGCGGCCTCGAAGCGGCCGAGAACGGGATCGACTGCTGCTGCATGGCGGACGTCGCGGGCGAGTATCTGCCCCATCGGATGCAGCTTTTCAGCCCCAATGAGGCGATGAGCCGCTGCTACTGGAAGGAGCACCCGCTGAAAAAGAGCGAGCGCTGCGTCGTGCTGATCGGCTGCGGCGCGGCGGGCGGGGCGCTGCTCGAGCGCGCGCTGCTGACCAATGTGTTTGAAGAAGGCCGCCTCGTCGAGTACCATGTCTTCGGCGACAGCGCGGACTTCATCGCTCTCCACCCCGAGATCATGAAAGCCCTCGGCAGCGGGGATAAGGACGAGGACAGTCTGTTCATGCACACCGAGAGCTGGACGCAGGCGTATGAGCTGCTGGAACGGGCGGACCGCGTGATCGTCTGTATGGACTCCGACGAGGAAAGCTTCGGCGTCTACGAGCGCCTGAAGCGCTGGTTCGGCATCACGGCGCAGCTGCATGTGCATCTTGCGGAGAAGGTGCCCGGCCTCGTCGCCTTCGGCGAGCGGAGCGAGAGCATGCGCCCGGAGTTCGTGATGAAGGACAAAATCAACCGGCAGGCCCGGATGATGAACGATATCTACAACGAGGGCTCGGAGAACCCGACGGCATGGAAAGATCTGAGCCCCTTCCTGCGCCAGTCCAACATCGCGGCGGCGGACCATCTGATCGTCAAGGCGCGCTATCTGCTCGACGACGAGACGCTTACGGAGCTCAGCGCGGAGGAATGCCGCAGGGCCTACGCCCGTTTCAAGGAGCTGTACGAAACGCAGGCAGAGGCGCTGCAGAAGCAGGAGCACCGGCGCTGGATGCGCTTTTACCAGATGTACAACTGGCAGTATGACCCCGTGCGCGACAACACGCGCCGCCGCCACCCTCTGCTTCTGCCGTACGAGCAGCTGAGCGGGGAGCAGCAGCGCAAGGACGCCTACGCCTGGGAGATGCTGGGCAGGCTCGGCGAGCGCGAGGACTGAGCGGCGCGCGGCGGGGACAACAGAGCGCCCGCATCGTGCCGCAATGCAAACAAATCGAATAACGCCTTCTCCGCCCGCGGAATGCGGCGCATGGAATCGGGTGACATACGTTTTTCGTATCAGTCCCGGCGAGTCGGTCACTGTGAAGCTTCCTTCCGGAAGATAAGTCAGATACATGGGAGAGGGCGGCGCTTCTGCCGGAACCGGAAGCACGCGTGCACAGACGAATGAAGGCGTCTGCTTTTCGGCGTGCCCGGACTCCGGGCACGCTTTTCATTTGGGAGGAAAGACATGGTCCATTTTGTCGGCGCGGGACCGGGCGCCCCGGATCTCATCACGCTGCGCGGCGCAAAGCTGCTGGCTGAGGCCGATCAGGTCATTTATGCCGGCAGTCTGGTCAACCCCGCCCTTTTGGAGAACTGCCGGGCGGACTGCCGGATCCTCGACAGCGCCCGCATGACGCTGGAGGAAGTCGTCGAGGCTGTCCGCAGCGCCGAGGCGGAGGGACATACGACGGTGCGTCTACATACGGGCGATCCCAGCCTCTACGGCGCGGTGCGCGAGCAGATGGACCGTCTCGACGCACTGGGCATCCCTTACGATGTGACGCCCGGGGTCTCGAGCTTCTGCGCCGCGGCGGCCTCGCTCTGCGCGGAGTATACGCTCCCGGGCGTGAGTCAGACCTTGATTTTGACGCGCATGGCGGGCCGCACTCCCGTACCGGAGCCCGAGCGCGCCGCCTCGCTTGCCGCGCACGGCTGCTCGATGGTCTTTTTCCTCTCGGCCGGGATGCTGCCGGAGCTGCGGCGAGAGCTGCTGCGCGGCGCGTACACGGACGAGACGCCCGCCGCGCTCGTCTATAAGGCGAGCTGGGAGGACGAAAAGCTGCTGAAGTGCACGCTCGGCACGCTCGAGGCCTGCGCGCGGGAGCACGCCATCACGAAGACGGCGCTGGTGCTCGTCGGGGACTTTCTCGCGCACGGCGGCGAACGCAGCCGTCTGTATGACCCGGCCTTCACCACCGGGTATCGGAAAGGAATTGATACATGACCATCACGCTGATCGGCTGCGGCTGCGGCAGCCTGACACGAGAGGCCGAGGCCGCGATCCGGCAGGCAGGGCTTCTGGTCGGCTCGGCGCGTCTTCTGGAGACGTACGGGACCGGGAAGCGCTGCGCGGAAGCCGTGACGGCGCAGGCGATCGCCGCCGCTCTGGAGGCGTATGACGGGGAGGCCGCCTGCGTGCTCTTCAGCGGCGACAGCGGTTTTTACTCCGGCGCGCGTCTGCTCCTGCCCCTGCTGGCCGGGCGCGGCGTGCGCGTGCTGCCGGGCATTTCCAGCGTGCAGGCGCTCGCGGCAGCCCTCGGCGAGAGCTGGCAGGACTGGCGTCTCTGCTCGGCCCACGGCGTGGACTGCGACCCGGTGGAGGAGGTCTGTCACGGACGGAAGGCCTTCTTCCTCACGGGCGGAAAGCAAGACCCCGCCGCCCTGTGCCATGCGCTTGCCGAGGCAGGTCTCGGTTTTCTCGGGGTGGCCGTGGGCGAGGAGCTCGGCACCGAACGGGAGCGCATCGTCCGCAGCAGCGCGGAGCAGCTGCAAAGCCAGCGCTTTGACCCGCTGAGCGTGATGCTGGCGGAGGCCGCGCCCTGCGCGCAAAGGCGCGCGCCGGGCTGGCCGGACGACAGCTTTCTCCGCGCCGAGGGCGTGCCCATGACCAAGCAGGAGGTTCGTGCCGCGGCGATCGCCAGGCTCGGCGTGCGCCCGGAGGATACCTGCTGGGATATCGGCGCGGGCACGGGCAGCGTCGGCATCGAGCTGTCGATGCTGTGCCGCCGGGTCTACGCCGTGGAACGGGACGCAGCCGCCCTTGCCGCCGCCGCGGAGAACCGGAGACGACTTGGGGCGTGGAAGCTCCGTCTGATTCCGGGGCAGGCGCCCGAGGCGCTGAAAGACCTGCTCGCGCCGGACGCTGTCTTTGTCGGCGGAAGCGGCGGGCATATGAAAGAGATCCTGTGCGCCGTTCACAGCGCCAACCCCGCCGCGCGCGTCTGCGTCTCGGCGGTGACGTTGGAAGGTTTACATAATGCATACACCACGCTGCGCGAGCTCGAAATGGAAACGGAAGTGACCCAGATATCCGTCAGCCGCAGCCGGGAGGCCGGGGAGCTGACCATGATGCTCGCCCAGAACAGCGTGTACCTGATCGCGGGGCGCGCGCCATGAAGCGGCTGATGGTGGCCGCCATGCACAGCGGCGCGGGCAAAACGGTCGTGAGCTGCGCTCTGATGGCGGCGCTCAAAGCCAGGGGACACGCGGTGCGCGCCTTCAAATGCGGGCCCGATTACATCGACCCCATGTTCCACAGCCGCGTGCTCGGCGTGGACAGCCGAAACCTCGACCTGTTTCTGCAGGGCGAGGCGGGCGTCCGCCGCAGTCTCGGGCGCGGAGGCGGCGAGATCGCCGTGCTCGAGGCCGCGATGGGCTACTACGACGGCCTTGGCGGCACGGACGAGGCAAGCGCCTGGGCGCTCGCGCGGCTGATGAAGACGCCGGTGATCCTGGTCGTGAAGCCGGGGGGAAGCTCCCTCACGTTGGCGGCGCAGATCTGCGGCCTGCGGGACTTCCGGCCCGAAAGCGGCCTTGCCGGGATACTGCTCAACGACTGTTCGGAGCGGAGATTTGTTTCCCTGCGCGCCTTTCTGGAGGCGGAGACCGGTCTGCCGGTGCTGGGATACATGCCGCCAATGGAACAGGCGCGGATCGAAAGCCGCCACCTCGGCCTGCTGACCGCGGGAGAGATCGCGGATCTGGAAACACGTTTTCTAGTGCTCGCCGCGCAGATGGAGCGCAGCGTCGATCTCGACCGCCTGCTCGCCCTCGCGTCGGAGGACGAGACGGAGCCGGGCCCGCAGCCCGTCGCCGCTCCCCGATGCCGCATCGCGCTGGCGCGGGACGAGGCCTTTTGCTTCTGCTATCGGGACAGCCTCGACGCGCTGCGCGAGGCGGGCGCAGAGCTTGCGGGATTCAGCCCGCTGCACGATGCGGCGCTGCCCGAGGGAGTCGACGGCCTGCTTCTCCCCGGCGGCTATCCCGAGCTGTACGCCCGGACATTGTCGGAAAATCGTACAATGCGCGAGAGCGTGCGGCGCGCGGTGACAGGCGGGCTGCCGACGATCGCGGAGTGCGGGGGATTTCTGTACCTGCAGGAGAGCCTTGAGAATGAAACAGGCGAAGCCTTTCCCATGTGCGGCGCGCTGCCGGGCAGAGGATTTAAGACCGGACGCTTGCAGCGCTTCGGCTATGAGATCCTGTACGCCCCGGAAGACTCGCTGCTCTTTCGCGCGGGAGAGCGCATCCCCGCGCACGAATTCCACTATTGGGACAGCACGGCTAACGGCGGCGCTCTGCTTGCGGAAAAAGCGGACGGGCGGCGATGGCCCTGCGGCTTTGTCTCCGACAGTCTGTACGCGGCCTTCCCGCACCTGCATCTGGACGGCGAGGCGAAGTTGGCCGACCGTTTTGTGAAAGCCTGTGAAGCATGGAAACGCTTGAAGAACTCATAAACAGCATAGGCGAACCCGACGAGGCGGCGCGCAGAGCGGCGCAGACGCGCTGGGACGCGATCGCAAAGCCGCTCGGGAGTCTCGGCCTGCTTGAAAGCGCTGTCGCGGATATTGCCGCGCTGCGCGGCGATGCGGACGTGCATTTTGCAAAGCGCACGCTGGTGGTGTTCTGCGCGGACAACGGCGTCGTCCGGCAGGGCGTCACCCAGTGCGGGAGCGAGGTCACGGCGCGCGTGGCCGCCGCCCTCGCGGAGGGGCGCAGCACCGTCAGCCTCATGGCGCGCGCGGCAGGCTGCGAAGTCCTGCCCGCGGACATGGGGATGCTCGACTTTCCGGGCCATCCGGGCGTTCTGGACCTGCGCGTGCAGAACGGGACCGGGGACATCAGCCAGGGCCCCGCCATGACGCGTGAGGCCTGTCTGCGCGCCGTACTGGCCGGGGCTGCGCTCGCAAAGCGCCTCGCCCGGGAGGGGACGGACGTCCTGCTGCTCGGCGAAATGGGCATCGGCAACACAACGACCGCCGCGGCCGTGACCGCCGCCCTGCTGTCTCTTTCACTGGAGGCGGTGTGCGGACGCGGGGCGGGGCTCTCGGACGCGGGCCTTGCGCGCAAGCGGCAGGCGGTCGCCAGGGCCCTCGCCTGCAATACGCCAGACCCGGCAGATGCGATCGACGTGCTCGCAAAGGTCGGAGGTCTTGATATCGCCGCGCTGTGCGGAGCTTTTCTCGGGGCGGCCTCCGCCCGTGTCCCCGCGGTGATCGACGGCGTCATCAGCGCCGCCGCGGCTTTGTGCGCCTGCAGGCTCTGTCCGCGGGCCCGGGCCGCCATGCTTGCGAGCCATGTCTCCTCCGAGCCCGCGGCGGCTGTGCTGCTCGAGACGCTTAAACTGCGCGCGCCGATCAGCGCGCAGATGCATCTGGGCGAAGGGAGCGGCGCGGTCGCGCTGCTGCCGCTGCTCGATCTGGCGCTGAGCGTCTACCGCAGCGGCCAGAGCTTTGATAAACTGGGAATCGCGGCCTATGTGCCGCAGAACTGAGAGAATATGCTGAATCTGATCATCGGCGGCGCCGGCAGCGGCAAGAGCGCCTTCGCCGAGGAGCTGGTATGCCGCCTGTCCGGACCCCGGGTCTATCTGGCGACCATGGAGGCGCCTGACGCGGAGTCGTGCGCAAAGATTGCGCGGCACCGCGCGCAGCGGGCGCCCTACGGCTTCACGACCGTAGAACGCTGCACCGACCTCGCCGGGGCGGCGATCCCCTCCGGGGCGAACGTCCTGCTGGAGGACCTGGCAAATCTGCTGGCAAATGAGATGTTTTCCGAAAACGGGGGAGGCGCGGACGCGGTGCGCCGGGGGCTGACCTCGGTACGGAAGCGCGCTGCGAGCCTCACGATCGTCACCAACGAGC
Source organism: Oscillospiraceae bacterium (assembly GCA_024691985.1). Lineage (GTDB taxonomy): Bacteria > Bacillota > Clostridia > Oscillospirales > Oscillospiraceae > Limivicinus. The sequence goes on from JAILNC010000138.1 coordinate 28,575, forward strand.
TTTTCTCCGTCGGCGCGGAGTACGCCGGGGAGACGCTCGCGTATCTGCGGGAGCTCGCGTGCCTGAACCGCGAGCTTGCCGCGCGCGCCGATCTGGCGGTCGAGGTCGTCTGCGGCCTGCCGCATGTGCTGAAGGGGGAACTGCCGTGAACGTTTTGAAAAGCGTGCTCGTGGCCTTTTCCATGTTCTCCGCCCTGCCCGTACCGCAGGTCGAGTGGGACGAGGACAGCATGCGCTGGGCGCTCTGCGCCTTTCCGCTGGTGGGGGCCTGCATCGGGCTGCTCTGCCGGGCGTGGCTTTTCCTCTGCGCCGCCCTCGCGCTGCCTCAGCTGCTGCGCGGCGCGCTTCTGTGTCTGCTGCCTGTACTTGTCACGGGGGGCATCCACCTCGACGGCTACGCCGACACCTGCGACGCGCTGGCCAGCCACGGCTCCGTGGAAAAGAAGCAGGAGATTCTGAAGGACCCGCACATTGGGGCTTTCGCGGCGATCCGCCTTTGCGTGTATTTCACCGCGTCGCTCGCGCTGTGGACGGCCCTGCCGACGGCGAGCCTGCCCGTGCTGCTGGGCCTGTTCTGCCTGTCGCGGAGCCTGTCGGCTCTCGCGCTGATGCTGTTCCCCCTCCGGGAGGGCAGCGGCCTTGCGCGCAGCTTCGCCGAGGCGGGGAATGAAAAACGTGTACGCACGGCGCTTGCCGTGCTCACGCTCGTCTCCGCCGCGCTGCTGCTCGCAGGCGGACAGGCGCTGTCCCTGCTGGCCGCGGCGGTCGTGTTCCTCGTCTACCGCCGCATGTGCGTGCGTTCTTTCGACGGCCTCTCGGGCGATCTCGCCGGCTGGTTTCTGCAGACGGCGGAGCTCTGGATGCTCGCCGCGATGGTGTTGACTTATTACGGGAGGGCGCTGCCGTGATCTTTGTGACGGGTCCGCTTTTCGCGGGCAAGGCCGAATACATCCAAAAAGCGCTGGGCCTCGACGACGCGGCCTTTGCAGCCTGCTCTGCCCGGGACGTGCAGGAGCTTGTCCCCTGCGCGGACCTTGAAGTGCTGGCGGATGAACTTGCCGAAAAGAGCGTCGTGATCGCGACCGAGATCGGCGGCGGCGTCGTGCCTATGGAGGCGCAAGCACGCCTCAAACGTGAGCAGGCGGGACGCCTCGCCTGCCTGCTGGCCGCGCGGGCGGACACGGTGATCCGCGTCTGCTGCGGCCTGCCGGAGCTTTTGAAGGGGGAGTGGCCATGCGCGTCTGGCTGATCCGCCACGGCATGACGGCCAACGGCGAGCAGGGCCGCTATCAGGGGCGGCTAGACGACGCTCTCTCCGAGGCGGGGCGCGCGGCGCTCAGAGCTGCCGATTTTTCACCCGCGCATGTTTACGTCTCCCCGGCACGCCGAGCCCGAGAGACGGCGGCGATCCTCTTCCCCGGCGCAGAGCGGCGCGTGGTCCCCGCCCTGCGGGAGATGGATTTCGGCCTCTTTGAAGGACGGAGCTGGCGCGAGATGGAGAAGGACGCGGCTTACCGCGCCTGGGTCGACGGCGGCTGCGTCGGCCGCTGCCCGAACGGCGAGGACAAGGCGGTGTATACCGCCCGTGTCAATGCTGCGTTTTCCGCGATCCTGGCGCGCGAGCGGGGGAATGCTGAGCTTGTGATCGTGGCCCACGGCGGCACGCAGATGGCGCTGTTGGAGAGCCGAGGCGAGCCCGCGCGGGCATACTGGCAGTGGCAGCGCCCCTGCGGCTGCGGCTGGCTGCTGGAGGCGGAAGCGGACGGCAGCCTGCGCGTGCTGGAGGAGGTCGGCTTCCTGCGATGAGGATCCTGTATGCCGCGCTGTGCGGCTTTGCGCTCGACCTGCTGCTGGGCGATCCGGAGCGGCTGGCGTTTCTGCATCCGGTCGTGTGGATGGGGAAGGCGATCACGACGCTGGAAGGCTTTCTCCGCCCGCGTTTTCCGCAGGATGAGCGGGGCGCGTTTCGCGCGGGGCTTGTAATGGCTCTGCTGCTGAGTCTGGGGACTCTAATATTATGTAAACTTATTCTGCATCTTCTCAACATGCTTTGTCCGCCGCTGGCTTTCGCGCTGGAAGTGATCTGGTGTTGGCAGGCGCTGGCGGTGAAGGATTTGCGCGTCGAGGCCCTGCGGGTGCAGAGAGCGCTCGAGAGCGGAACGCTCGCCGACGCGCGGCGTGCAGTCTCGCGCATCGTGGGGCGGGACACCGGGGCGCTCGATGCGGCGGGCGTCACGCGCGCCGCGGTGGAGACCGTGGCGGAGAACTTCTCCGACGGCGTCGTATCGCCGCTGCTGTACATGCTGCTCGGCGGCGCGCCGCTGGCATTGTGTTGCAAGGCGATCAACACCATGGACAGCATGGTCGGCTACAAAAACGAACGATACCTTTATTTCGGCCGCGCGGCGGCAAGACTGGACGACGCGGCAAATTATCTTCCCGCGCGCTTCGCGGCACTGCTGCTGTGCGCGGCGGCAAAGCTCTGCGGGGAAGATGCGGCGGAGGCCCTGCGCATCTGGAGGCGCGACCGCCGCAACCATCCCAGCCCAAACTCCGCCCAGTGTGAGGCCGCCATGGCGGGGGCCCTGCGCCTGCGGCTCAGCGGGCCGGCCAGCTACTTCGGCGTGCTGCACGGCGACAAGCCGTACATCGGCGACGATCTGCGGCCCATTGAGCCGACGGACATCACAAGAGCCTGCCGCATGGAGCTCGTCGGGAGCCTGCTCGCGCTCACGCTGTTTTCGCTTGTACGGCTTGTGTTTGTTATCTGAAAAGGAGGCTGCACAATGGCAAAATGCATCATGGTACAGGGGACGATGTCCGGCGTGGGCAAGAGCCTGCTGGTCACGGCCCTCTGCCGCATCTTCCGGCAGGACGGGCTGCGCGTCGCGCCCTTCAAGAGCCAGAACATGGCCCTCAACAGCTATGTGACGGCGGACGGGCTGGAGCTCGGCCGCGCGCAGGTCGCGCAGGCCGAGGCCGCGGGCCTGCCATGCGACGTGCGCATGAACCCGGTCCTGCTCAAGCCCTCCAGCGACACGGGCAGCCAGCTCATTGTGCTCGGCGAGGTGCGCGGCGACTACCCGGCCAAAGAGTATTTCCGCATGAAGCGCAGCCTGATCCCGGAGATTCTGCGCGCCTATGAGAGTCTCGCCGCCGAGAACGACGTGATCGTGATCGAGGGGGCGGGCTCCCCGGCGGAGATCAACCTGCGCGAGGACGACATCGTGAACATGGGCTTTGCAGAACTCGTGAACGCCCCGGTGCTGCTCGCCGGGGACATCGACCGCGGCGGGGTCTTTGCGCAGCTGTATGGGACGATGGCGCTGCTCAGACCCGAGGAGAGAGCGCGCGTGGTCGGTACGGTCATCAACAAGTTCCGGGGCGACGTCTCGCTGCTGACGCCGGGATTGAAGCAGCTCGAAGAGCTGACGGGCGTGCCGGTGCTGGGCGTGGTGCCCTGGGTGCGCGCCCATGTGGACGAGGAGGACAGCCTCGCGCCCCTTCTCGAGCGCGAGGACACGGAGCGCCCGATCGATGTCGCCGTGGTCCGCATCCCGCACATCGCCAACTTTACGGACGTCACCCCGCTCGAGCAGCACCCCGCCCTCGGCCTGCGCTTCGTGGACAGGCCGGAGAAGCTCGGCAGCCCGGATCTGCTGATCCTGCCGGGGACGAAAAACACCATGTACGACACGGCATGGCTCTGGCGGCGCGGCTTTGCGGAAAAGATCAAAGCCCTCGCCGCGGCGGGCACGCCGATCCTCGGCGTCTGCGGGGGCTACCAGATGCTCGGCCGCGCCCTCCACGACCCGGAGGGCATCGAGCAGAAGGGAAGCGTGGACGGTTTCGGCCTGCTCCCGTGCGAGACGGTCTTTGTGCAGGAGAAGTGCAGACAGCGCACAAATGCGTGCTGTACGGCGGGGCCGCTCGCCGGCGCAGAGATACGCGGCTATGAGATCCACATGGGCCGGACGGAACGCCTCGGCGGCGAGCCCTTCTGCCTCACCGAGGACGGCGAGGAGGAGGGGACGGTCGAGGGCTGCGTCTTCGGCACCTACCTCCACGGTCTCTTCGACAGCGGCGAGCTGACGGAGAAGCTCGCGGCCTTCCTCGCCGCGCGGAAGGGGATCGAGCTCGCGGACATAAAGCTCGAGACGCGGGCGGCCTGGCAGGACCGTCAGTATGACCTGCTTGCCGACGCGGTGCGGAATAATCTCGACATGGCGGCGGTCTACCGCGCCATGGAGGAGTACGCGAAATGAAGACAAGGCCCTCGGAGATCGAGCGGGAGAGCATGGCGATCATCGACCGCGAGCTTGCGGCGCGCGGGATCACGCTTACTGAGGAGAACGCCGCGGTGGTGCGCCGCTGCATCCATGCCAGCGCGGACTTCGACTACGCGGAAAACCTGCGCTTTTCCCCGGACGCCGTTTCCCGCGCGGTCGGGGCCCTGCGCGCGGGCGTGCAGATCGTGACCGATACGAACATGGCCCTCGCCGGGGTCAGCCGTCCCGGGCTTGCCCGCCTCGGCGGCTCCGCCTGCTGCTTCATGGCGGACGGGGAGATCGCCCGCGCGGCGAAGGAGAGGGGCACGACCCGCGCCGCAGCCGCCATGGACCACGCGGCGAAGACCTGTCCGGGCGCGATCCTCGCCGTCGGCAACGCGCCCACGGCGCTGCTTGCGATCGCGGAGCAGATCGAGGGAGGGCTGCGGCCCGCGCTGGTGGTCGCCGCGCCGGTCGGCTTCGTCAACGTCGTGGAGAGCAAGCAGCGCGTATGGGCGGTCTGCCTTGCGCATGATGTGCCGTGCATCGCGGCCATGGGCCGCAAGGGCGGCAGCAGCATCGCCGCTGCGATATTGAACGCGCTGATCTATACGGCGGCCGACATGCTCGAGCCGGAGAAGAGAGGATAAAAGATGGAGCGCCATTACGCGTTTTTCCAGAACCGGGACTGTGAGTTCTTCCCCTGCCACAAGGGCGTGGCGGAGGAGGACTTCAACTGCCTGTTCTGCTATTGCCCGCTCTACGCCCTCGGCGAGGGCTGCGGCGGGGCCTTCCGCTACACGCCCAAGGGCGTGAAAAACTGTGAGGGCTGTGCCTTTCCGCACCGGAAAGAAAACTACGACGCGGTGCTCGCCCGTTTTCCGGAGCTGGCGGCGCTCGCCGCGAAGCGGGAGAAGGATCATGCTTGAGCATATGATCCGCAGCGGGAACAGGCTTCTGCGCTGCGGCATTACCACCGGCACCTGCGCCGCGCTGGCGGCCTCCGGGGCCGTGCGCCTGCTGCTGACGGGGGAAGCGCCGGAGACGCTGGCGCTCGTGACGCCGAAGGGCCTGCGCGTCGAGCTGCCCGCCCTCGACTGCCGTTTGGAAGATGGCCGAACCTTCTGCGCCGTAAAAAAGGACGCGGGAGACGACCCCGACGTGACCGACGGCCTGCTCGTTGTCGTCCACGCCGAGAAGGCGGAGCGCGGCGTCCTCATCGAGGGGGGCGAGGGCGTCGGCGTCGTGACGAAGCCGGGGCTTGATCAGCCGGTGGGCGCGGCGGCCATCAACAGCGTGCCGCGCCGGATGATACGCGCCGCCGCGGAGGAGGTCTGCGCGGATGCCGGTTACGGCGGCGGGCTCGTACTCACGGTCTCCATCCCGGAGGGGGAGCGTGTCGCGCAGCGCACCTTCAACCCGCAGCTCGGGATTGAGGGCGGGCTCTCCGTCCTCGGCACCTCCGGCATCGTCGAGCCCATGAGCGAGCGCGCCATCGTCGAAACGATCGCGGTGGAGATCCGGCAGGCGGCTGCCCTCGGAGCCAGACGTCTGATCCTCGCGCCGGGCAACTACGGACTGGACTACGTACGCGAACGCCTGCCGGAGCTCGATGGGCTCAAATGCGTCAAGTGCTCCAACTTCATCGGCGATGCCGTCGACGCCGCCGTGCTCGAGGGCGTGGAGGAAGTGCTGCTGGTCGGGCATATCGGCAAGCTCGTCAAGCTCGCGGGGGGCATCACGAACACGCACTCCCGCAACGCCGACTGCCGCATGGAGCTTTTTACCGCCCATGCCGCGCTCTGCGCGGCGGGGACGGAGCTCTGCCGGGAGCTGATGGGGCAGATCAGCGCCGACGCCTGCATCGCCGTGCTGGACACGGCGGATCTGCGGCAGCCGGTGATGGAGAGCCTGCTCGCGGCCATCCAGCGCACGCTGGAGAAAAGAAGCGGCGGCGCGCTCGAGATCGGGGCGCTGGTCTTTTCCAACGAATACGGTCTGCTGGGTATGACACAGGAGGCGGAAGCCATGTTGACGCGCTGGAGGGAAGCATGAGAGAGGGCTTTGCGATCGTCGCCTTTACCGCGCGCGGCAGGGCGCTGGCCGAAACGCTGTGCGCCGCTCTCGGCGGGACGCTCGCGCAGCCGGACGGGGAGGGATTCTCCCTTGCCGACTGGACGGCGGAGAACTTTCCCGCGCGGCAGGCGCTGATCTTTGTGGGCGCGGCGGGTATCGCCGTGCGCGCCGTCGCGCCGCACCTCAAAAGCAAGGCGGAGGATCCGGCGGTCCTGTGCGTGGACGAGTACGGCCGACATGTCATCCCCCTGCTCTCCGGCCACCTCGGCGGGGCCAACGCCTTGGCGCGCCGCGTAGCTTGCCTCACCGGCGGCGAGGCGGTCATCACGACGGCCACCGACTTGAACGGCGTCTTTGCCGTCGATCTCTGGGCCGCGCGGCAGGGCCTGGTCATCCCGGAGCCGGAGAAGATCAAAAGTGTGTCGGCCAAGCTCCTGCGCGGCGAGACGGTCACGCTCTCCTGCCCGTATTCGATCCGCGGCGCTGCGCCGGAGCATCTGGTTTTGGCCGACGGCGGCGAGATACTGGTCTCCTGGCGGGATGTGCCGCATACCGGACTGCGTCTCGTACCGAGAAACCTCACGCTCGGCGTGGGCTGCAAAAAGGGAACGGACGCACAGACGCTCGAGGCAGCCTTCGTCCGCTTCTGCCGCGAGCGCGGCGTGCGTCCGGAGGCGATCCGCGACGCCGCGAGCATCGACCTGAAACAAAACGAGCCGGGGCTTTTGGCTTTCTGCGAAGCCCACGCGTGGCGGCCCGCTTTTTACTGCGCCGAAGAGCTGCGCGAACTGGACGGCGACTTCACCGCTTCCGCCTTTGTGGAGGCACAAACCGGGGTGGACAATGTCTGTGAACGCGCGGCGTATCTGCGCTGCGGCGGCAGGCTCGTCGAAAAAAAACATGCCGCCGGGGGGGTGACCTTCGCGCTGGCGGAATACCCGACCGAATTGGATTGGAGTTTTTGATGGGAAAGCTGTATGTCGTCGGTATCGGCCCGGGCGACGCACAAAACATGACCGCGGCGGCCCGCGCCGCGCTGGACAAAGCCGAGCTGATCTGCGGCTATACCGGCTATGTGGAGCTCGTGCGTCCGTTGTACCCGGACAAGCCCGTCTTTGCCACCGGCATGACCGGGGAGCTCACGCGCTGCCGCTTTTGTCTCGAGCAGGCCGCGGCCGGAAAAACCGTCGCCCTCGTGTGCAGCGGGGACGCGGGGGTCTACGGCATGGCCGCGCCCGTGCTGGAGCTTGCGCCGAACTATCCGGGCGCGAAGATCGAGATCGTCTCCGGGGTTACGGCGGCGCTCTCGGGCGCGGCGCTGCTGGGCGCGCCGCTGGGACATGACTTCTGTGTGATCTCCCTGTCCGACCGCCTCACCGACTGGGAACTGATCGAGAGGCGTCTGCGCTGCGCCGCGAAGGGGGACTTCGCCATCTGCCTGTACAATCCCGCCTCACACGGCAGGCCGGACCATCTGCGCCGCGCCTGCGGCATTTTACTGGAAGAAAAGCGTCCGGACACGGTCTGCGGCCTTGTGAAGAACATAGGCAGGGCGGGAGAGAGCGTGCGCATCCTGCGCCTTGACGCGCTGCGGGACGCGGAGGCGGACATGTTCACGACCGTCTTTGTCGGGAGCGAAGCGACAAAGGAGATCCTGGGCCGCATGGTCACGCCGAGGGGGTATCGGCCGTGAAGTTTGTGATCTTTTCCGGCACCACCGAAGGGCGGGAGCTCTCCGCAGCGCTGGCAGAGCTGGGCGCGGAGGTGACGGTCTGCGTCCTGACGGACTACGGCGTCGAGACCCAGGGCGAGGTCCCGGGCGTCACGACCCACGCCGGGGCCATGAGTGCTGAGGAAAAGCGGGCGCTGCTCGAAGACGCCGCCCTCTGCGTCGACGCGACCCACCCCTACGCCATGCATGTGAGCGCCTCGGTCAAAGCCGCCTGCGAGGCGGCGGGCGTTTCGTATCTGCGCCTGAAACGAAGCGAGAGCGGGACGGAGGGCGCGCACACCGTAAACAGCGCCGCGGAGGCGGCGGCGTATCTGAAAACACGGGAGGGGAATATCCTCCTGACCACCGGGGCCAAGGAGCTGGCGGCCTTCGCGCCGCTCGGCCCGGAGCGCCTTTTCCCCCGCGTCCTGCCTAGCCGCGCGGGCATCGAGGCCTGCGAGGCCCTCGGCGTCCCGCACCGGAACATCATCGCCATGCAGGGCCCCTTTTCCCGGGAAATGAACGCCGCCACGATCCGCCAGTACGGTATCCGCTGGCTGGTCACCAAGGACGGCGGCGCGGCGGGCGGCTATCCCGAAAAGGCCGCCGCGGCAAAGGAGACCGGGGCGGGTCTGCTCGTCCTGCGCCGTCCCGAAGAGGACGGACTGGATTTTGAAACCGTATTGAAGCTGTGCACAACGCGCCTGCGCGCTGCAAATAAACCGGAAGAACAAGGAGAAACATCATGAAAAGAACGCTTGCTTTGATCCTGACGGCCGCGATGCTTGCCCTAACGCTTGCCGCCTGCGCGAAAGCCGCCCCGGCGGCGACCGAGGCGCCGAAGGCGGAGGAACCCAAGGCGGAAGCGCCCGCGCCCACGGAGGCCCCGAAGGCGGAGGAGCCCGCCCCCGCGGAGGTCGAGGAAGAAGAGGAGGACTACACCACCGGCGACGCGTCGCTGGACGATCCGCGCAACGCCGACGGCATCGGCGAGAAGGAGCTGCTGGTCGTCTCCTTCGGCACCAGCTTCAACGACAGCCGCCGTCTGACCATCGGCGCGATCGAGCAGACCCTGGCCGAGAAGTTCCCGGACTGGAGCGTCCGCCGCGCCTTCACCAGCCAGATCATCATTGACCGCGTGGCAAAGCGCGACGGCGAGATCATCGACAATGTGCACGACGCCCTCGAGCGCGCCGTCGCCAACGGGGTCAAGTACCTCGTCGTGCAGCCGACGCATCTGATGGACGGCTATGAGTACACCGATCTCAGGGACGAACTGGCCGGGTACGCCGACGCCTTTGAGCAGATCGCGCTGGCGGAGCCGCTTTTGAAGATCGACCGCGACTTCGACATGGTGGCGGAGACCGTCGTGGACGCCACCGCCGCCTACGACGACGGCGAGACCGCGATCGTCTTCATGGGCCACGGCACCGAGGCCGCTTCCAACGGCGTCTACGCCAAGATGCAGACTGTCCTCTCCGAGGCGGGCTGCGAGAACTACTTCGTCGGCACCGTCGAGGCCGAGCCCTCGCTCGACGACGTGCTGAAGCCGGTGCAGGCGGGCAGCTATAAGCGCGTCGTACTGCGCCCGCTGATGATCGTCGCGGGCGACCACGCCAACAACGACATGGCCGGCGACGACCCCGACTCCTGGAAGAGCGTCTTTGAGGCCGCGGGCTACGAGGTCGAGTGCGTGCTCGAGGGTCTGGGCCAGCTTCCCATGGTGCGCCGGCTCATCGTCGAACATACCGCGGAGGCCATGGCGAAGGTCGGGTTCGAGGTCAACTGGGGATGAGGCGCGGCCTTTCGCTCCTGCTCTGCGCGCTGGCTGTATTGAGCCTTGCCGCCTGCGCGCAGACTGCCCCGGTGCAGACGCCTGTCCCCGCAGAGACAGCCGCGCTCGCGGAGACGGTAGCACCGAAGCCCTCGCCCGCGGTGGCGGACGCCTCCCAGACAGTCGCCGCGGAGGAGGTCGTCGAGGAGGGCATGACGCCCGTCTATGCCGACAGCCTTACAGTCGGGGACTGGCCAATCGAGGTCAGATCCTCTTCCTCGATGTTCCGCATCGAAAGCGCCGTGCTGCATGTGGATGACGGCGCGATGACGGCGACTATGACCATGTCCGGCAAGGGCTATCTCTATGTCTATCCGGGAACAGCGCTCGAGGCCGATGCGGCTCCGGAAAGCGCCCGCATCCCCTTTGCGGAGGACGAGAGCGGGGCACACAGCTTTACGATCCCGGTCCAGGCGCTGGACGCTCCGATACCCTGCGCGGCCTTCAGCAAGAACAAGGCGCTCTGGTACGAGCGCACGCTGCTCTTCCGCGTCGACTCCCTGCCGACGGCGGCCTTCAAAGAGGGCTTCTTTGTCACAGCCGAAAGCCTCGGCCTGACCGACGGGGACTATACCGCGGCCGTCACCCTCTCCGGCGGCAGCGGAAAAGCGAGCGTCGGGAGCCCCGCCCGCCTGACGGTGAAAAACGGGCAGTGCACGGCGGAGATCGTCTTTTCAAGCAGGAACTATGACTATGTGCGCATCGGCGACGAGGTGTATCTCCCGGTCAACACCGAGGGCAACTCGAGCTTCGTGCTCCCCGTGACCCACTTCGACCGCCCGATGCCCATCGTGGCCGACACCGTGGCCATGAGCGAGCCGCACGAGATCGCCTACACGCTGCGCTTCGACGCAGCCACGCTGGAGGCGATGCCGTGAGGCGGGCGCTGTGTATCCTGCTGGCGGCGCTGGGGCTGCTGCTCTGCGCCTGCACGGCGAAGGAGAATGCCGCACCCGCTTCTCCGGCGACGGAGAGGATGGAGCTTGCCTACGCCGAGCGCTTCACGGTCGATCTTTTCCCCGACGGCGGCGCGCTCGTGACGCTCGGGGAGAAGGAGCGCTTCCTCCTGCTGGACGCGGACGCCGCGGTCCCCGCGGGCTATGAGGCGGTCCCGGTCATCCGCACACCGGTGGAGCGGGTCTATGTCGCCAGCTCTTCCGTGCCCGATCTCTTCGTGCAGCTCGGCGCGTTGGACCGGGTGCGCTTCACCTCAACAAAGCGGGAGAGCTGGCGGCTCGACGAGGTGCGCGGCGCGCTGGACGCCGGGACGCTGCTGTACGCGGGCAAATACAGCGCCCCCGATTACGAGCTGCTGCTCGAGGAGGGCTGCGACCTCGCGGTGGAGAACACGATGATCCTCCACGAGCCCGAGACGCGGGAAAAGCTCGAGGCGCTGGGTCTGCCGGTGCTGCTCGAGTATTCCAGCTACGAGCCGCACCCCCTCGGCCGGGTGGAGTGGATAAAGCTCTACGGCCTGCTGACCGGCAGGCGCGCCGAGGCGGAGGCTTTCTTTGACGAACAGCGCGCCCTCTTTGACGAGATCGAGACGCTCACGCCGACCGGCAGGACGGCGGCCTTTTTCCATATCACAGCCAACGGCTCCGTCACGGTGCGCAGGCAGGCGGACTATGTCACGCGCATGCTGGAGCTCGCGGGCGGCGAAAGCGTCTTCACCGACCTGCCGGAGGACGACAGCGCTCTCTCGACCGTGACGATCCAGATGGAATCCTTCTATGCCCAGGCCCGGGACGCGGACGTGCTGATTTACAACAGCACCGCCTCGGTGGACGTGCAGACGATAGAGGAGCTTTTGACGCTCTGCCCACAGCTTAAGGACTTCAAGGCCGTGTGCGAAGGACGCGTCTGGTGCACCGAACACGACATGTTCCAGCGCTCCTCCGCCGCGGCGGAGGTGATCGCGGACTTTCACGAGATCCTGCAGGACGCGCCGCGTGAAGAGGATTTGACTTACCTGCATAAAATCGTCCAGGAGGCCTCATGACGGAGAAACGCAAAACCGGATACGCTCCGCGCTTTGTGCTGCTCACGGCGCTGCTGCTCGCGCTGGCGCTGCTGAACCTGCTGGTCGGCAGCGCGAGCCTGACGGCGCGCGAGGTCTTTGCCGCGCTTTTCGGCGGTGGGGACGCCATGGCCGCGGGCATCGTGCGCGCCATCCGTCTGCCGCGCCTGCTGGCGGCGCTGCTGCTCGGCGGGGCGCTGTCGGTGGCGGGCTATCTGCTGCAGACCTTTTTCTCCAATCCCATCGCCGGGCCCTTCGTGCTGGGCATCTCCTCGGGCGCGAAGCTCACGGTCGCGCTGACGATGATCGCCTGCCTCAGCCGAGGTCTCGTCGTCGGCTCCGCCGGGATGATCGCGGCGGCCTTCCTCGGCGCGATGCTCTCGATGGGCTTTGTGCTGCTGGCCGCGCGGAAGTTGCGGGGCATGGGCCTTTTGATCGTCTGCGGTGTGATGATCGGCTATATCTGCTCGGCGATCACGGAGTTTGCCGTGACCTTCGCCGACGACGCGAACATCGTCAACCTCCACAACTGGTCGCAGGGCAGCTTCTCCGGCATCGGCTGGGGCGACCTCGGCGCCGCCTCGGTGACGGTGCTGGCGGCGCTGGGGTGCACCGTGCTGCTCGCAAAGCCCATGGACGCCTACCGCCTGGGCGAGGCTTACGCGCAGAGCATGGGGGTGAACGTCCGGCGCTTCCGCACGGCGCTGATCCTGCTCTCGAGCGTGCTGGCGGCCTGTGTGACGGCCTTTGCCGGGCCCATCTCCTTCGTGGGCATCGCGGTGCCGCAGCTCATGAAGGGCCTTTTTAAAACGGCAAAGCCGCCGGTGCTGCTCCCGGCCTGCTTCCTCGGCGGGGGCGCGTTCTGCCTGCTGTGCGATCTGCTCGCGCGCACGCTGTTCGCGCCGACGGAGCTGTCGATCAGCGCGGTGACGGCGGTCTTCGGCGCGCCGGTGGTGATCTGGATGCTGCTGACGCGCAGAAGGGGGGCGGAGACATGAGCGGACAGAGCCTTCGCACCGAAGCCCTTGCGGTCGGCTACGGGAAAAAGACCGTCGCGGAGGATATCTCCCTCTTGGCCGAGCCCGGGCAGATCCTCTGCCTGATCGGCCCGAACGGGGCGGGGAAGTCCACGCTGCTCAAAACCCTGCTGCGCCGGCTGCCCCCTCTCGCGGGCGCGGCGTATCTCGGCGAGCGGGCGCTTGACAGCCTGACGGAGCGGGAGCTTGCGCAAAACAGCGCCGCGGTGCTGACGGGCAGACCCGCGCCGGAGCTGATGCGCAGCGCCGAGGTCGTCGCGCTGGGCCGCTTCCCCTATACGGGGCGGCTCGGCATCCTGTCCCGGGAGGACCGGCAGAACGTGCGCGAGAGCATGGAGATGACCGGGACCTGGGAGCTGCGGGACGAGGACTTCACCCGCCTCAGCGACGGACAGCGCCAGCGGGTGCTGCTGGCCCGCGCCATCTGCCAGCAGCCGCGCCTTCTGATCATGGACGAGCCGACCTCCTTCCTCGATATCCGGCACAAGCTGGAGTTTCTGCACCTGCTGCGCAGGTTTGTCCGGCAGCGCGGCCTCGCCGTCGTGATGAGCATGCACGAGCTGGATCTGGCGCAAAAGTTCTCAGACCGCCTCGTGTGCATGAAAAACGGGCGCGTCGACCGTGTCGGCACGCCCGGGGAGATCTTCAGCGGCGACTATATCCAGAGACTTTTCGACGTGACGGAGGGCAGCTACGACAGCCTCTTCGGCACGGCGGAGCCCGCGGGCGGCGGGGGCGAGCCGCGCGCCTTCGT
>JAILNC010000014.1 GCA_024691985.1 Oscillospiraceae bacterium
CGTCAAGGCGGCAGATGTGCCCCGTGAAGCGGCAGTCCGGCGCGACGAGCGCGGCCCGCTCGGCTGCCGCCGCGGCCTTGCGGCGGCCGAGGCTCTCCTCCGTGCAGTAGAGCTGCCGGTTGAGGTTCGATCTCTCGAAGCGCTCCGGGTCTGCGACGGCGATCTCGCCTGCGCCGAGGCGCAGCAGGTATTCCGCAAGGTAGCCGCCCAGGCCGCCGCAGCCCGCGATCAGCAGCTTTTTTCCCCGCAGCGCGGCGAGCTCTTCCTCTTCCAGCGCGCCGAGACTGCGGATAAAGCGTTCGTCCATCCTCTTGCCCCTCCCTTCGTCTGCCTGTATTATACGGACGGCGCGGGCGCCCCGTCAAGTTTTCATTTCTTCTGCAAAAAACTTGACGGCAATAGACGGAGGAAGTATAGTTATTTTATACAAAAAAGCAAGGAGGAACGGCTTAAAGTGTATGATCTTCTGCTCTCTCCGATGAAGATCGGCAGCATGACCGTCAAGAACCGCACCGTCATGACGGCGGCGGAATTTTCGCTGGGCCAGACCAACGGCAAGCCCACCGAGCGCCTGATGGACTATTACGAGGAGCGCGCGAAGGGCGGCGTGGGCATGATCATCCCCGGCATCTGCCGCGTCAACGACATGGGCGGCGCGTCCACCTTCACGCAGCTGGCGATGAGCCACGACTATCACATCGAGCCGATGCGCGAATTTGCCGAGCGTATCCACCGCCACGGCGCGAAGCTGTGCATCCAGCTGCACCACCCCGGCCGCCAGGGCATGGCCAGCGCGATCAATTCCCTGCCCCTCGTCATCCCGATCGCCGACCGCTTCCCCGGCGTGATGGATCAGGTGTTCAAATGCACGCCGCTGCTGCTGGGCATGGAGGCAAAAGGCATCTGCTTTTCCGTGCAGGCCCCCTCGAAGGTCGAGCTCGCCAAGCACGGCGCGACGCGCATGCACGCGATGTCGAAAAAAGAGATCCGTGACCTGATCGGCGACTTCATCGAGGCCGCGGTGCGCTGTCAGAAGGCGGGCGTCGACTGCGTGGAGCTGCACGCCGGCCACGGCTATATCATCCAGCAGTTCCTCTCGCCGCATACGAACCGCCGCACGGACGAGTACGGCGGCAGCTTTGAGGGCCGCCTGCGCTTCATCACCGAGATCATCGAGGGCATCCGCGCGCGCTGCGGCCGCGATTACCCGCTGACCGTGCGCCTGACCGCGGACGAGATGTACGACCGCGTCGGCCGCCCGGGCGTCGGCTACGATCTCGAGACCGGCAAACAGATCGCCAGGCGCCTCGAAGAGCTCACGGTCGACGCGATCAACGTCACCTCCGCCTGCTACGACGCCTACAACTACTGGCTCGAGCCGACCTCCTTCGAGCCCGGCTGGCGCAGGTACCTCGCGCGCGAGATCAAAAGCGTCGTGTCCATCCCGGTCATCGCCGCGAACGTGATCCGCACGCCCGAGCAGGCCGAACGCCAGCTCGAGGAGGGCGATCAGGACTTCGTGGCCTCGGCCCGCGCCTTCATCTGCGACCCGCACTGGGTCGAAAAGGCGGCCTCCGGCCATCCGGAGGAGATCCGAAGATGCATCGGCTGCCTCAACTGCATCCGCTCCTTCATGACCAACGCGTGCGTCGGCCAGCCCGGCGAGTGCGCGCTGAACATGAGCGTGGCGCGCGAGAAGGCATATTTCAACATGCCGCGCGACGGCGAAGGGCGGAAGATCCTCGTCATCGGCGCGGGTCCCGCAGGCCTCACCGCGGCGCAGACTCTCGCCATGCGGGGCTTCGACGTCAGCGTGTACGAGAAGGAGCAGATGCCGGGCGGGCAGGTCATCACCGCCGCGGCCTGCCACCTCAAGGACAAGCTCTACTGGTGCATCGAGGATCTGATGACCAACGCGAAAAAGGCGGGCGCAAAGATCGAGCTCGGGAAAGCGCTCTCCGCCAAGGAGATCGCCGACATGGATCCCTGGGGCGTCGTCGTCGCCACCGGCGGCGAGCCGCTGCGCCCCCGCTCCATCGAGGGCATCGGCGGGGAGAACGTCTACACCGCACCGCAGATCATCCACCGCGAGAAGGTCCTGCACGATCAGGACGTCGTCGTCGCTGGCTCCGGCATGACGGGGCT
The DNA here is from genome assembly GCA_024691985.1 of Oscillospiraceae bacterium. Taxonomy (GTDB): domain Bacteria; phylum Bacillota; class Clostridia; order Oscillospirales; family Oscillospiraceae; genus Limivicinus. Next base: position 2,146 of record JAILNC010000014.1, read on the forward strand.
CGAGACCGCGGAGATCCTGAACCAGACCGGCAACCGCGTCACCGTCATCGAGATGGCGCCGGAGCTCGCCCCGGGCACCTGGTTCCAGCTCGTCGACGACGAGATGGAGCGCCTTTCCGGCACGGGCACGCAGTTTTTGACCGACACCAAGCTCCTCGCCGTGGACGCGGAGGGCGTCACCGTACAGGACGTGAAAAGCGGCGAGACGCGCAAACTGCCGGCCGACGCGCTGGTCCTCTCTCTCGGCGTGCGCCCGGCGGGCAATCTCGCGCGCGAGCTCGACAAGCTCAGCGTGACGCGCATCTGGCGCGTGGGCGACGCCGTCAAGAGCGGCACCATCGCCGACGCCTGCCACAGCGCCTTCGATACCGTGATGGCGATCAAATAAGACTATAATATATGGAGCGTGCGTTATGATTACCGACAAGAACATCATCGTCACCGGCGCATCCAGCGGCATCGGCAAATCCATCCTCGAGGAGCTCGTCGCGCAGGAGGGCAACCGCATCCTCGCCGCCGCCCGCGGCGCGCACAGGATCACGGGCTACGGGGACAGGGTCATCCCCTTCTCCTGCGACCTGAGCACCCAGGAGGGCGTGGACGCCCTGTTTCGTAAGGCGGAGGAGGTCTTCGACAAGGTCGATATCTTCTTCTGCAACGCGGGCGCCCCGTACTATGAGCGCTTCGACTACGAGGACTGGGGGCGCATCGAGGCCATCTTCCGGCTCAACACCGTGTCGCACATGTACATCTACTCCAAGTACCTGCACCACCTCAACGGGCGTGAGGGCCGCCTGGTCTACACCATCTCCGCCATGGGCGAGATGGCCCTGCCCGGCTACGCTCTGTACGCCGCGACAAAGTTTGCGATGAAGGGCTTCCAGCAGGCCATCCGCTATGAGACGCCGGAGAACCTGCAGATCACCTGCGTCTATCCCGTCTCGACCAAGACGAACTTCTTCAAGGTCGGCGGCGAGGGCCGCAAGATGGAGATCCCCTTCCCCGTCCAGGCGCCGGACAAGGTCGCCAAGGCCGTGGTCAAGGGCGTGAACAAGCTCAAGGATCACATCTATCCCTGCCCGGTCTACCTGCCGAGCAAGGCGCTGATGAACACCCTCCCGCCGGTGCGGACGCTGTATCTCAAGGCGCAGCAGGGCAAGCTCTCCCGCTTCGTCAAGCGCGTCGAGGCCGAGAAGGAGGGCATCAGGGAAGACATCAAGCTCAAACGGGCACTGAGATAAGGAGAGGAAAACATGGCAAACATTCACGACATCACGCGCGACGCCTTCATGCTGCGCGGGCCCCTGGCCAAAAAGGGCTACGACTGGTGGTGGCACTCCCTGACCGCCGAGAACGCCGAGACCGGCGAGAAGAAGCCCTTCTACATCGAGTTCTTCACCTGCAACCCCGCCCGGGCCGAGGACGAGCCCGTCATCGTCTGGAACGATCCCGAAAAGCAGAAGAAGGGCGTGCTGCCCTCCTACCTCATGGTCAACGTCGGCTTCTGGGGCGAGGATCACGGCCAGCTCCACAACTTCTACGCCTGGAAGGATGTGAGCCTCCACCCCGACGCGCCCTACGCCATCTCCGCCGGCGGCTGCACCTGCTCGGAGACCCACACCGAGGGGACCGTCACCGTCACAGAGGAGCAGCAGGACGCCCATCCCGAGTGGATGTGCGACGCGGGCAGCATGAGCTGGAAGCTGGATATCGACAAGAAGATCGCCTTCCACGTCGGCTACGGCGCTTCGAAGTTCTTCCGCAGCGTCAACGCCTTTGAGATGTTCTGGCACGCCGAGGGCATGAAGACGGAGTACTCCGGCGAGATCGTCCTCAACGGCGTCAAGTATCTGGTAAAGCCCGAGACCTGCAACGGCTACGCCGACAAGAACTGGGGCGGCGACTTCACCTCCCCCTGGGTCTGGCTGTCCAGCAACGAGCTGAGAAGCCGCATCACGGGCAAAAAGCTTGAAAACTCGGTGTTCAACATCGGCGGCGGCAGGCCGAAGGTCGGCCCCGTGGCCCTCAACCGCAAGCTGCTGGGCGAGTTCTACTACGAGGGGACGGACTACGAGTTCAACTTCTCCAAGTTCTGGACGCTCTCGGGCACGGAGTTTGACTGCCGGGAGACCGAGGATGAGATCCTCTGGCACGTGGTGCAGACCACCGCGGCGGCGAAGCTCGACACCCAGATCCGCTGCTTCAAGAAGGACATGCTGAACATCAACTACGAGGCCCCCACCGGTCTCAAGCGCCACAACCGCCTCTGGAACGGCGGCACCGGCACGGGCGTGCTGAAGCTATACAAGCGCAGCCCCTTCGGCAAAGAGACCCTTATCGACGAGATCGAGGCCGTCGGCATCGGCTGTGAGTTCGGGGAGTACGACAGATGACTTCCTTCACCGGCAGGATCCTCTGCGTCGATCTGGGCAACGGGACGGCGGAGAGCCGCAGCGTCCCGCCCGAGGTCTACGAGGCCGTGCTCGCGGGCAAGGGCCTCGAGGCCTGGTATCTCTACAAGCACATCCCCGCCGGGGCGGACCCGCTCGGGCCGGAGAACATCCTCGCCTTCGCGGCGGGGGCTCTCTGCGGCACCGGCGCGTTCCTGACGGGGCGCTGGACCGTGGCCTGCAAGAGCCCGCTGACCGGCGGCTGGGGCGACGCCAACTGCGGCGGCGTCTTCGCCCCGGCCATCAAGCAGTGCGGCTACGACGCGATCTTCGTCTCCGGCGTGTCCGAAACGCCCGTCTACCTCTTCTGCGACGGGAAGACGGCCGAAGTGCGCGACGCGTCCGCCTATTGGGGCCTCGACGCGACCGAGGCGGAAAACGCCCTGCACGCCGATCTCGATCCCGTCTGCCGCAAAAAGCCCTGTGTCGCCTGCATCGGCACGGCCGGGGAAAAGCTCTCGCTGATCTCCGGCGTCTGCAACGAGGGCGGGCGCATCGCCGCGCGCAGCGGCGTCGGGGCGGTCATGGGCAGCAAGCGGCTCAAGGCCGTGGTGCTCGCGGGCGCGCGGCCCATGCCCTGCCACGATCCGGAGGCGGTCAAAGCTCTGTCGAAGGAGCTGGGGCGCAAGATCGTGAAGATGTCCCTGCCCTCCGGCTTCGGCGGCTTCTTCGGCCTGGGCGGACGGATGATGGGGCGCATGCCCGCCATGCCGATGGACGGCTCCCTCGCCGTCTACATGTTCCGCGAATGGGGCACGCAGGCCAACACCCCCCTCGCCGTCACCAGCGGCGACGGGCCGATCAAGAACTGGGGCGGCACGCCGAAGGACGCGCGCGGTCTCCCGCCGCAGTACAACCCGGACAAGATCAACAAGCTCGAGACGCTCAAGTACCACTGCTACTCCTGCCCCATCGGCTGCGGCGGCAGGCTCGACCTGCGCGGGCGCAGATACGCGGCTTATCCCGAGACGCACAAACCGGAGTACGAGACCCTTGAGTCCTTCGGCCCCCTGCTGCTCAACAAGAGCCTTGATTCCGTCCTGCAGATCAACGAGCTGTTAAACCGCGCGGGGATGGACACGATCTCCGCGGGCAACACCGTGGCCTGGGCCATTGAGTGCTATGAGAACGGCCTGCTCACGAAGGAGCAGACCGACGGGCTTGAGCTCACATGGGGCAACACCGAAGCCATCCTGGCCCTGGTGCGGAAGATGGTCGACCGCGAGGGCTTCGGCGACGCGCTTGCCGACGGGGTCAAGCGCGCGTCCGAGCGCTACGGCGGGAAGGAATACGCCATGCACATCGGCGGGCAGGAGCCTGGCATGCACGACGCGCGCAACGACCCGCAGCTCGGCGTCCACTTCGTCGCCGAGCCCGCCCCCGGCAAGCACACCGTCGGCATGGGCATGGAGTACGGGGCCATGAGCCTCTGCGACATCTGCTCCTGGGCGCCGCCCGCCACCCTGCACGCGAAGAAGAAGGACCGCGAGGATACGGAGGAGATGGCCCTGATCACCAAGGCCAACGCCTGTTACACCATGCTCACCGACGGCGCGGGCGGCTGTCTGTACGGGGTGATGATGGGCGTGCACATGTGGAAGCTCGTGGACTATCTCAACGCCGCCGAGGGCTGGGACTACGACGGCGACCACTACATGGAGATCGGCGAGCGCATCCAGACCCTGCGCCAGCTCTTCAACGTCAAACAGGGCGTCGACCCGGCCTCGTTCAGACTGCCGAGGCGCATGCTGGGCTGGCCGTCGCTGTCCTCCGGGCCGCTCAAGGGCGTCACGCTTCCGCAGCACCGCGCCCAGGTCTCCTCGCACTGGCGGGCCTTCGGCTGGGATGAAAAGACCGGCGTGCCGCTGCCGGAGACGGTGAAAAGGCTCGGCATCGACCGGCTGACGGAGGTGGACGTATGAAAAAACCTGTGTTCGACTACCGAAACTGCGTCAGCTGCGGTATCTGCGCGCAGGCCTGCCCCGTCTCCGCGCTGGGGATGAAGAAGGAGGGTAAGTCCGGCAAGTACCGCAACGTCTTCCCGGAGCTCATCAACGATGACTGCATCGGCTGCGGCCAGTGCGCCCGCGCCTGCCCGATGGAGGTCGTCACGATGGAGGAAGCGGGCGATGCGGGTTAAGATCCTCCCGCCGCCGGGCTGCGACCGCAGCGCGCTGGATGCGCGCTCCTGGGCGGAGCTGCCGGAGGGCGGCACGGTGCGCGACGCGCTGCGTCTCGTACGCTGCAGTCCTGTGAAGGCGAAGCTTCTGCTCGTCAGCGTCAACGGCGAGCGCAGCCCCCTCTCCCGCGTCCTGCACGACGGCGACGTCGTCGGCTTCTTCTTCCCCGTCTCGGGCGGATAAGGATAAAAAAAGAGCTCTCTGGTTCCCGAGAGCTCTTTTGTTGTTCACTTGTCGTATGAAATAGCGAGACAGCAAGACTTGTGAAAAAAGCGGGATCGGCGTTTTGATTTTCATGATGTCGGCGCTTCGCGCCTGGTAATCTTTCTCCGCTCGCGCTTCGAAATGATGTTGCTCACTTCGTTCGCAGTGATGCGATGTTTGCCCCCTCACGTCCCGCAGGACACATCATGCGCGCAGCGCACATCATTGCCATAGGCTGCATCATTTGCCCGCAAGGGCAAACATCATTCAAAAAACCGCTTTTGCCTGTCGGCAAAAGCGGTTTTTTGGAGCAGGGTACGGGAGTCGAACCCGCCTAGCCAGCTTGGGAAGCTGGAGTAATACCGATATACCAACCCTGCGTGCGAGGGAAGTATAACACAGCGCTGCTCAAAATGCAAGCAAAAAAGGAAGCGGCGATCCCGCTTCCTTTTTTGCTTTTTCAATTGTCTGCTCAGCTCACGATCCTTCTCGCCTCGAAGCCGCGCTGTCCATAGTGGCCGTTGAGATCGGTGATCACAACGCCGGTGGCGGAGTTCTGCGCGTGGACGAACATGCCGTCGCCGATGTAGATGCCGACGTGTCCGATATAGCTGGAGCCGGAGTAGAAGCAGAGGATATCACCGGGCTGCAGCGCGTCCGCGCTGACGGCGACGCCGTTGCGCGCCTGATCCTGCGCCACGCGGTTGAGCGTGTAGCCGAACTGGCTGTACACATAGTACACCAGACCGGAGCAGTCGAAGCCGGTGCTCGGATCCATGCCGCCCCAGCTGTAATTGTAGCCGAGGAACTGCAGCGCGTACTGGACGATCTGCTGGCCCTTCTCGTAGCTGCTGCCCGAGAGCTCCATGCTCGCGTTGTCGGCGGCGGAAGAGCCGGGTACGGCGTAAGCGCTGCCTGTGACGGAGCTGCCCTCGATGGTCAGGCTGCCCTCCTTGACGAAGCTGCTGTAGATGTAACCGGGCACGCCCTCATAGGCGACGCCGGTCCAGTCGCCGACGGTGCCGATGATGGTCACGCGGTTGCCGTAGAACAGCTCCGTGATAATACCCGCGGACATGGACGCGCCGTCGCGCATCCGCACGTTGTTGCCCGAGATATAGCCCTCTTTGTACTCCGTATTCACCTGGAATGTGGGCTCGGGCTCCGGCGTGGCCGCCGGTTCGCTGCTCGGCTCGGCATAGCTGCTGCCGGTCGGCATCGGGGCGCTGGGCTCATGGGTGGCGCTGATCTCCACATAGGCCCCGTGCACATAGCCGAACTGCCCGTTGATCAGACAGGCGATCCAGTCGCCGGAGGAGCCGACGAGCTCCAGAGCCTGTCCGTAGTCATAGGCGTCGATGATCTGGTAATTGGAACCCGGGCCTGTGCGGAAGCGCACATAGTTGCCCTTGATGTAGCCCTCGCCGATGACCTGCGCGGCGGGGGCGGCCGCCTGTGCGGCGGGAGCCGGCGCCTGCGTCGGGGTCGGGACCGCGGTCGCGGCCGGCTTCTCCTCCTGTTCCTTCACCCAGGCGGGGATCCCGTCGTCCTCCTCGCTCTGCGCGGCGGGCGCAGCCGTGGGCGTGATCGTCGGAACGGACTGGGCGGCGTTGTCCGGCACGCCCAGAGAGAGATAGTCGGCGTATATGTAGCCGCTGCGTCCGTCGATGGAGCAGCTTGCCCAGGCGCCGCTGTAGCCGTAGATGGTGAGCGTCTTCCCGCGGTTGTATTCACCCAGGACCGAGTAATCGGAGCCCGGGCCGCTGCGGAAGCGCACGTACATGGCGTTGACGTAGGCCTGCCGGCCCTCGCCGTCGGCCGAGACCGGCGTCTCCTCCGGCGTCTCGTCCTGCTCCACCTGAGGCGGCCGCTGTGTCAGCTCGACCTCGGGCGACTGTCCGTCCCGTATCTCCAGATACTGCGCGGACATGAAGCCCGTCTGTCCGTCGGCTTCCACCGCGTACCAGGTATCGTCGGACTGATCGGTCACCGTAACGCTTGCGCCCCAGGGCAGACAGTCGAGGATGCGGTAGTTCGTGCCAGGTCCCTCGCGCAGATTGACGTCCGAGCCCGTCACGACGGCGGTCTCCGCCCAGGCCGGGACGCTCATCATGGACGCCATGAGCAGCGCCGCGCCGAGTGTCCATAAAAACTTCCTGTGCATGCGAAACAGATCCTTTGCGTTACTGTGAAAGCTTCGCTTCCGCAGTAATTATTTTTAATACGCCAAAACCTCGCCGCTGGCGCGGCAACCGGTTCTGATGCGAAACGCTTACCTTGCTGCAAGAGCCCTTTCCAGCCAGACGGCGGCCACGTCGATCGCGCTGTACAGGCTGTCCTTTTCCGCTTTCTTCACGATCCTGTCCCGGGACTTGATGCCGGAGTCCGTCAGCTGCAGCTGAACCAGCACCTTGGTCGCCACGTCGAGATCGCCGACCTTCTTGGTGTCCATGATCTGCATCATGATGATATACTTATCTGCAAAGCTGCCGTAATAAATGATGTTGTCCTTGCGCTGCAGGGGGTGTCCCTTATACTCCAAAACCTTTGCCAATGAAAGCGCCTCCCTTAACTGTAATCGAATTGTAACGCAAAATCACTGATTTGTCAATTCCAAATGCACCCATGGGAAAAACTACCTCGCCGGCGGTCTCTCCGGATCATCAGGCGTAGGGGTCGGTGTTGCCGAAATAGTCACCGGCGGCGTAATAGTCGTCGCGGTACGCCGGTGTGTCGTAGATGCCGAAGATACCCGTGTTCCCGCCGAGCTGCGGGTAGGGGAAGGACTTCCAGCTCAGGCCGTCATGCACGGGGGCCATGACCTTGCGCCAGATCTGCGAGGCCGGGTTGCCGCTGACGTGGATGATCTCCGGCGTATCGAAGCCTGTCCAGACCGCCGCCACATAGTAGGGCGTGCAGCCGACGAACCAGCGGTCCTTGTAATCGCCCGAGGTGCCGGTCTTGCCCGCCACCGGGACGGTCCACAGCGCGGCCTCGGTGCCGGTGCCGTGTTCGACGCCGTTCTGCATCATATAGGTCATGGTGTAGGCGGTGTTCGGCTTGAAGGCCTGGATGGTGCTGGGCACATTGTCGATGACGACGTTGCCCTCCTTGTCGCTCACCATCGAGTAGCTGCGCCCGTAGGTGAAGATGCCGTCGTTGACGAAGGCGCAGTAGGCCTGGCACATCTCGCGCACGGTGATGCCGTTGGTGAGCTGGCCGAGCGCCATCGGCGCATAGTCGCAGTCGGCGGGCACCAGGCTCGTCACGCCGAGGCGCGTCGTCAGATAGTCGTAGGAGGTCTGCGGCCCCATGGGCAGCTTATCCACGATCTGCGCCGCCACGGTGTTGAGCGAGTACTGCAGTGCCGAGTAGATGGTCACCAGTCCGTAGTTCTGGCCGCCGTCGTTCTGCGGGAACCAGCTCGTCCCGCGCAGGGAGATGTTGTTCTCGTCCGCCACCAGCGTGTCGGGCGTGATCAGGCCGAGGTCCACCGCCGGGCCGTAGGAGGCGATGGGCTTGATGGAGGAGCCGGGCGAGCGGTAGGTGCCGGTGGCACGGTTGAGGCCGAAGTTGATGGTCTTTTCCCCCACGCCGCCGGAGATGCCCAGAATGCGGCCGTCGTAGGGGTTCATGACCACGATGGAGCTCTGCAGCTGCTGCTGGCTGCTGGTATAGGGGATGGCGTTGAGATTGGTATACACCGCGTCGATGCTGGACTGGACGTTGGTGTCC
>JAILNC010000066.1 GCA_024691985.1 Oscillospiraceae bacterium
GGGGAAGGCCGCCGCGAAGCCCGCGGCCCCCGCGGCGCAGCCCGCTCAGCAGCACGCCGCGCCCGCGCGGGAGAAGCCGAACAAGCCGCACACCCCGCGCCAGGTCGCGGAGAAGCGCGTCGTGGATACGCGCGGCGGCGCTGCGGTCAACATCGAAAAGTACAACGAGAAGTTTGAAGATATGGCCGGCGCGAAGGCGAACAACAGCAACATGCGCCGCGGCAACAAGGAGAAGATCGGCAGCAAGTCCAAGCAGCAGCGGCCGACGGGTCCGCAGGCCTCCTCCGCCAAGCGGCGTCAGGAGGAGCGCGACAAGATGAACCGCCTCCAGCTCGAGATCGCCAAAAAGCAGCCGCTCAAGGTCCAGATCCCGGACGAGATCAGCGTGGGCGAGCTCGCCGTGCGCATGAAGAAGACCGCCTCCGAGGTCGTCAAGCAGCTGATGAAGCTCGGCGTCTTCGCCTCGGTCTCGGAGATCATCGACTACGACACCGCGGCGCTGGTCGCGATGGAGCTCGGCTGCAAGGTCGAGAAGGAGGTCATCGTCACGGTGGAGGAGCGTCTGATCGACGACTCCGCCGACAAGGAGGAGGATCTCGTCCCGCGCGCTCCGGTCGTGGTGGTCATGGGCCACGTTGACCACGGCAAGACCTCGCTGCTCGACTATATCCGCCACGCCAACGTCGCCTCGGGCGAGGCGGGCGGCATCACCCAGCATATCGGCGCCTACACCGTTGAGATCAACGGCAGCCCGATCACCTTCCTCGACACCCCGGGCCACGAGGCCTTTACCTCCATGCGCGCCCGCGGCGCCATGGTCACGGATATCGCCATCCTCGTCGTCGCGGCGGACGACGGCATCATGCCCCAGACCATTGAGTCCATCAACCACGCCAAGGCCGCCAACATCCCGGTGGTCGTGGCCATCAACAAGATGGACACCGTCGGCGCCAATCCCGAGCGCATCAAGCAGCAGCTGACCGAGTACGACCTCGTCAGCGAAGAGTGGGGCGGCGACACGATCATCTGCCCGATCTCCGCCAAGACCGGCATGGGCATCGACGATCTGCTCGAAAACCTCGTCGTCCTGGCCGAGGTGCAGGAGCTGCGCGCCAACCCGAAGCGCGCCGCCCGCGGCGCCGTCATCGAGGCGCGCCTCGACAAGGGCCGCGGCCCGATCATGACCGTCCTCGTGCAAAACGGCACCCTCAAGCTCGGCGACATCATCATCGCGGGCTCCAGCGTGGGCCGTGTGCGCACGATGATCAACGACAAGGGCCAGCGCGTGACCGAGGCCGGTCCCTCCACCCCGGTGGAGATCTCCGGCATGGACTCCGTGCCAAGCGCGGGCGACACCTTCAACGCCGTCAACGACGAGCGCATGGCGCGCGAGCTGGCCGAGGAGCGCCGCATCTCCAGCGCCGGCAACGCGCTGGCGGGCGCCAAAAAGGTCAGCCTGGACGATCTGTTCAGCCAGATCCAAGCCGGCGAGATGAAGACCCTGAACATCATCGTCAAGGCCGACGTGCAGGGCTCCGCCGAGGCCGTCAAGTCCTCGCTCGAGAAGATCTCGAACGACGAGGTCCGCATCAAGGTCATCCACAGCGCCGTCGGCGCCATCAACGAGTCTGACGTCATGCTGGCCGCGACCTCCGGCGCGATCATCGTGGGCTTCAACGTCCGCCCGGACAACGCCGCCCGTGACAGCGCGGCCAGGAGCAAGGTCGACATGCGCATGTACCGCGTCATCTACGACTGCATCAACGAGATCGAGGCGGCCATGAAGGGCATGCTCGCGCCCAAGTACAAGGAGGTTGTCATCGGCCATGCCGAGGTGCGCGAAACCTACAAGGTCTCCAAGGTCGGCACCGTCTGCGGCTGCTACTGCACGGACGGCAAGATCCAGCGCGGGTGCGAGGTGCGCGTGCTGCGCGACAACATCGTCATCCACGAGGGTGAGCTGGCCTCGCTGCGCCGTTTCAAGGACGACGTGAAGGAAGTCGCCAGCGGCTACGAGTGCGGCATGCAGATCGAAAAATTCAACGACATCAAGGTCGGCGACGTGATCGAGTGCTTCGTCATGGAGCAGATCTGAGGCGCGGACCCGAACGGGATCATACGGACGCTTTTCCCCAAAGGCGTCCGTTTGCATGGAGAATACGACATGGCATCCAACAAAATCGGAAGAATCAACGACGACATCCAGCGCGTCCTGGCAGCGAAGCTGCGCGACGTGAAGGACCCGCGCGTGCAGCAGGGCATGATCAGCGTGACCCGGGTCGAGACCACGGGCGATCTGCGCTACTGCAAGGTCTGGCTGTCGGTGCTCGGACTGGAGAGCGAGAAGGAGTTCCGCAGGGGGCTCAAGTCCGCCTCCGGCTGGCTGCGCAGGGAGCTCGGGTCGACGCTCGACCTGCGCTACACGCCCGAGCTCGTGTTCGAGGTCGATCACAGCATCGAATACGGCGCGCATATCAGCGAGATGATCAATTCCCTCGACATCAGACATGACGGGGATGAGAACGATGAATTATAAACAATGTGCAAAGCTCCTGCTGACGCATGAGAACATCCTCATCGTCACGCATCGGAACCCGGACGGCGACACCGTCGGCAGCGCGGCGGCGCTGTGCAGCGCTCTCCGCCGCGCGGGCAGGACGGCCTGGCTGTACCCGAATCCCCAGATCGCGGGGAAGCTGCTCGAGTATTGCGGCTGCTTTTTCGCGCCCGGGGGCTTCACGCCGAAGTACGTCGTCTCTGTGGACGTGGCGGAGCAGACGCTTTTCCCGGACGGCTTTGCGGGCGCGGTGGACCTGTGCGTCGACCACCATCCCTCCAACAGCGGCTTTGCGGCCGAGAGCTTCGTCAAGCCCGAGAAGGCCTCCTGCGCCGAACTCGTGCTCGAGCTAATCCTGAACATCAACACGGAGCTGACAGCGCAAGAGGCGACGCTTCTCTACATCGGCCTGTCCACGGACACCGGCTGCTTCCTGTACGCAAACACCAACGCCGCCGCCTTTCGCGCCGCGGCGGAGCTGCTGCGCTTCGGGGCGGACAGTCAGGAGATCAACCAGCGCTTTTTCCGCAAGGTCTCGCCCGCGCGTCTGAAGCTGGAGAGCATGATCTACGGCTCGCTGCGCTTTTACCGGGACGGGCAGATCACCGTGGCCTGCGTGACGCGGGAGATGATCGAAAAATCCGGCGTCACGGACGATGAGCTCGACGATCTGGCGGGTCTGGCCGGCCGGGCCGAGGGCAGCGAGCTGAGCATCACCATACGCGAGCTGAAGGACGGGACCAGCAAGGTCTCCGTCCGCTCCTCCGACAAGGTCAGCAGCTGCGCGATCTGCGAGGTCTTCGGCGGCGGCGGCCATGTCCGCGCCTCCGGCTGCACCATCTACGGCGACGCGGAGAAGGCGCGCGAGATGCTGCTGAACGTGATCGACGAGGTCTGGAAATGAACGGCATCCTCCTGGTCGACAAGGAGCAGGGCTGGACAAGCAGCGACGTTGTCGTCAAGCTCAAGGGCGTCCTGCGCCAGCGCCGCGTCGGCCATGCGGGGACGCTCGACCCGATGGCGACGGGGCTTCTGGTCGTCTTCGCGGGCCGCGCGACCCGCGCGGTGGAATTTGCCGAACGGGATTCCAAGCGCTATCTCGCCTCGCTGCGCCTCGGCCTCGTCACCGACACCCAGGATATCTGGGGCACGGTGCTGGACAGGCGCCCGGCGGACGTGGACCGGGAGGCGCTGGAGGCTGTGCTCGCCCGCTTTCGGGGCGAGCAGGAGCAGCTTCCGCCCATGTACTCCGCCCTCAAGGTCGGCGGGAAAAAGCTCTGTGACGTCGCGCGGCGCGGCGGCGAGCTGGAACGGAAGCCCCGCCGCATCACCGTCCATGCGCTCGAGCTTCTCGGCCGGGACGGGGAGGACTGGCTTCTGGATATCCGCTGCTCCAAGGGGACCTATGTCCGCACCCTCTGCCACGATATCGGCGCGGCTCTGGGCTGCGGCGGCTGCATGAGCGCGCTGCGCCGCGTCGAGGCCGGCGGCTTCTCGGTGGAGGACGCGCTGAAGATCGGCGAGATCCAAGCCCTCGCGGACGCGGGGGAACTGGAAGACCGGCTCCTGCCGGTGGACAGCCTGTTTGCCGACAGACCGGCATGCCGCGTCACACCGGAGGAGGAGCGCAAGCTGCGCTGCGGGAGCGTCTTCCCGACTTCTCTGCCGGACGGGGAATACCGCGTCTATGGCGAAAACGGCTCCTTCCTCATGCTCGGCCGCTGTGAGCGCGGCGGCATGCATACCGTAAAGAGCTTCTTCGAGGTATAGGCCTTCATGATCAAACGATGCATTGCACTTGGCTTTTTTGACGGCGTACATATCGGCCACGGCGAGCTGCTCAAACGCGTGTGCGTGCGCTCTGCCGAAATCGGCGCGACGCCCTCGGTGCTGAGCTTCGACGTCCACCCCGACACGCTGGTGTTCGGCAAGGAGGTCAAGCTGCTCAACAGCTCTCTCAGCCGCGAGGAGATCATCCGCCGTCTGTACGGCATCGACAATGTCGTCTTCATCCACTTCAATCAGCATACCATGCGCATGCCCTGGCAGCAGTTTGCCGAGGCGCTGATCGAGGAGCTCAGCGTGGCCTGGATCGTGGTCGGGCACGACTTCTGCTTCGGCTACCGCGGCGAGGGCACGGCGGAAAAGCTCAAAGACTACTGCGCAGCGCGCGGCGTCGGCTGCGACGTCATCCCGCCCGTCATGCTGGACGGCCGCGTCGTAAGCTCCAGCTACATCCGCACCCTCGTCGAGGCGGGGGACATGGAGCAGGCGCGGCGTTATCTGGGCCACCCCCATACCCTGCTGGACACGGTGCATTCCGGCTATCAGCTCGGCACGAAGATGGGCGCGCCGACCATCAACATGCGCTTTCCCGAGGGCGTGATCGTCCCGCGGCACGGCGTGTACGCGGCGAAGGTCTACCTCGAGGACGGCTCGGAGCATGTCGCGGTGACCAACGTGGGCGTGCGGCCCACGGTCAGCGCGGGCGAGAGCGTCTCCGTGGAGAGTCATCTGCTCCGCTATTCGGGCAATCTCTACGGACGGCAGGCGCGGCTGGACTTTTACGGCTTTCTCAGGCCGGAAAAGAAATTTGCAGACTATGAGGAGCTCTCCGCGCAGATCCGAAAGGATGCGCAGGCGGCGGGCGCCTATTTTGAACAACATAGCTGAAAGAGTCTCATCAAAAAAGAATCGCAACAGAAAGGGGAAACGATCATGAGCGAAGCAAACAGCACCCCGGTGCAGGAGAAACCGAAGAAAAAGAAGCGCCATCTCTGGTGGCTGAACCTGCTGCTGGCTGTGGCCGTGTTCGCCGGAGGCGTGGTTCTCGGCCTGAAGCTGCCCGGCATGCCGCTGCCCTATGAGCTGGTGGAGCGCTATTTCCCGCAGCTCACCGCGCAGTCCGGCGCCGTGGCGACGGCTGCTGTGGAGCCGGTCAAGGCCAATGCGGAGGAGCTTCCGGTTGCGGCGCAGCCCGTCGCGACGCCTGCCCCGACCCAGGCGCCGAAGCCTGTAGAGACCCCCGCGCCGGTGGAGACGGTAAAGCCTGAGGAACCGGCGGAAGAGAAGACGGAGGCCGAGCCGGCTGAATCCGTCGAAGAGGCCGAGCCCGCCGAAGAGGCCGAGCCGACTGAATCCGTCGAAGAGGCCGAGCCCGCCGAGCCCGCCGAAGAGACCGAGCCTGAGTCTGTCGCGACCGTCGGAGGTTTTGACGCGCCCACCGACATCACGGAAGAACAGGCGGCGTCTGCGCAGGATGAGCCTGCCGAAGACGAGGCAAAGCCCGCTTTCATCGGCCTGGATGCGGCGCTCAATGCGGCGCTCGAGCATGCGAAGCTCCGTGAGAACGAGGCGGAGGTCTACGGCGTTTACAAAAGCACCAATGTGGATACCATCGTGTATGTGGTGGAGTTTTCCGCAAAGGACATGGACTATGTGTACATGATCAACGCCGAGTCCGGCGAGGTCGAGGGGTGGCAGAAATCCCGCTCCTTCTGGGATATGGAGGGCTATGATTCCATTTTCCCCGAGACCTACGGCTTCACGTTCAAAACAGAGGACGGCGGGAACGACAACCAGGCGATCTGACGCCCGGCCGGAAAAGCCCGGCCACAGGGAAATGCTGAGGAGGGTGCCCCATGATGAATCTCATACCGGCACTGGCGATCCTGCTTGCCCTGTGGGGCTGTCGGCCTGTCAGACCGCTGACCGCGCTTGACCGCGATTCGCTCTCACCGGAGCGCTGCCTCTCGCTGCGCGGGATCGTCGCGATGGTGCCCATACTCCATCATCTCGCGCAGAACACCGAGTCGGGCGCCCTGCTGCATTTCTATCTGTACTTTGGCCCGCCGCATATGTCTGTTTTCTTCTTCCTTTCGGGCTACGGACTGATGCGCAGCATGATGAAGAAAAGCGGATACGGACGCGGCTTCATCCTGCGCCATGTACCGCCGCTTGCCGCGCTGCTGCTTGCGGTGCTCTGCCTGTTTTCCCTGCTGCATGCGGCCATGTCCGACCCGATCGGCGTGCCGGAGCTGTTCATGAGGATCTTTTCCGACGATCTGATCATGGTGATCTACTGGTATATGCTGGTATTGATCCTGTTCTATGTCGCCTTCGGTCTGCTTGCACGCCTTTTTCCCGGCCAGCCGAAGAAAGTGCTCGTCGGCATGGTGCTCTTCTGCCTTGCCTATCAGGGGATCTGCTTTGCCCGTCTTGTCGGACAGTGGTGGTATTTCAACTGCCAGCTTATGCCGATTGGCATGGCCTGGGCCCTGTATGAGGAAAAGATCGACGCCTTTTTGGAGAGGTTCTGGCTGCCGGCCGTGCTTTTCTGCGCCGTGGGCTATGCCTGCCTCTATCAGTTCTTCGACGCGATCTTTGCCCTCGCGCCCGGCTACGCCATGCGCTTTGCGATCCTGGCGGCAAGCAACGTCCTGTTCTGCGGCGTTGTGATCCTGATGATGAAAAAGCTGTACATCGGAAACGGCGTTCTCCGTTTTCTGGGTTCGGTCTCGCTGGAGCTGTACCTGCTGCAGGGACCGATGCTGCTGCTTTTCCACAGCCCGCTGATCTGGATCGAGAACGAATTCGTCTATGCGCTTGCCGTGATCGCGTCCACCGTTGCGCTGTCGGCGCTGGTCCATCCGCTCTACACCGCCGCGGTCAGGCGGTACAGAAAAAAGATCGCATAAAAAATGAGCCGCTTCGTGCGGCTCACTTTTTTGCGATCATTTTCCGGCGGGGCGGTTTTTCCGGGAGGAGTGGCTGCGGCTGCGGCGCCGCGCCTGCGAGGCTTTGGATTTATAGAAGCTCAGCATGTCCTCGTCCGCCTCGTAGACGAGCTTGTTAGCGCTCCAGACGTCGCTGTCCTTGCCCTTGCGGCACTTGACGCGCACAAGGTAATTGCCGTGCTCGGGGCAGGCGTAGAGATTCATGTAGCGGTGGTCGCCCTGGTTAATCCATTTGAGACCCGAAATCGCACTGCCGCAGGCCGGGCACGAGAGCTCGGAGACCCGGGGATCGGCAAAGACGGCCGACTTGCTCTCGAAGCCGTCGAAGCACTCGTGGAGCAGAGTGTCAGGCCCGTCGTTCTCCGCGGGCGGTTTGTAGTTCGGCATCCTTGCAGCGAGAATGCGCGCCGCGTCGTCGTACATGCGCAGCCCCTCCTCCATATCGAGGCGGGAGGCGATGAGCGCGGTGTTGTAGGCGTCGCCGAGCGCGTCGTGGGCGATGCGCGTCTGCTCGATCTCAAAATGCTCCATCGCGCTGGCGAGCGACTTCTGATTCTTGTCGCCGCCGGTCTGGAGATTGTAGATCATCTGCAGGTTGACCCAGCCGGAGATCCAGTCCCAGTCCAGATCGTGGATGATGATGTTCTGCTCCATGATGCGCTGGTCGTCGCAGCCCCAGGTGATGAAGGTGGCGTCGTCGCCGCACCAGGCGCGGAACTGCTCCATGGCCTCCGCGAAGGGGACGCCGCGCGCAAGCCGCTCCCGGTCAAAGCCGGTGATTTTCTTGACCTTGTAATGCATCCGGCGGAAGTACACGGGCTTGACGTCGATGGTGAATTCCTCGCCGGGGCGCATGTCCCCGGTGAGCTTGACCGCGCCGATCTCGATGATCTCCCCGCCGAGATGGATCGGGAGCTTATTGAAAACGGAGGATTTGGAACTCATGGCCTGATTCCATTCCAGATCCACCACAATATAATTCATAGCACTTTTCCTTTATCTTAAGAGTAAGCGCTGATAGTATAACACAAGCGCAGCGTTTCTGCACCCCTTTTTTGCGAAAAGAAAAACTTTTTGCGTGTTGCCGGGGCATATGGTATACTGTGGACTGTAAGCAAAGGGAGATGATTGCATGAAAAGCATGACGATTTCCATGGCCGCTTCGGCCTGCGGCGGCCGTCTGGTCGGCTGCGGGAACCCGGACGCGCCGATCGGCCGCGCCGTGATCGACAGCCGGGCCGTGGAGCCGGGCGACCTTTTCGTAGCCTTCCGGGGCGAGCGTACCGACGGTCACCGCTTTATCGCCTCCGCGCTGGAGAAGGGCGCGGTCTGCGCGCTCTGCGCGTATCTGCCGGACGGTACGGAGGGACCGGCTATTGTGGTCGACGACGTCCAGCGCGCGCTGGAGCAGATCGCGGCCGCTTACAGACAGACGCTGCACATCCCCGTCGTGGGCATCACGGGCAGCGTCGGCAAGACGACTGCCAAGGAGATGATCGCGGCGGTGCTCTCGCAGCGCTGCCGCGTGCTGAAAACCGAGGGGAACCTGAACAATCAGATCGGCGTGCCGATGACCGTCTCGCGCATCGAGCGCGAGCACGAGGCCGCGGTCGTGGAGATGGGGATCTCCGGCTTCGGGGAGATGACGGCGCTCGCGCGCATCGCAAGGCCGACGGTCGCGGTGTTCACCGTGATCGGCCGGGCACACCTGGAATTCCTGCACGATCTCGAGGGCGTGTTTCGCGCCAAGACCGAGATGCTCTCCGAGATGCCCGAGGACGGCGTCGTCATCGTCAACGGGGACGACGCGTGGCTCAGGACCCTCTCCTGCCGTCAGCGCCTGCTCCGCTACGGCCTGGGCGAGAACTGCGAGGTCCGCGCCTGCGAGCCTGAGCTTCTGCCCGAGGGGAAGACCCGCTGCCGCATCCGCTTCGGTGAGCGCGAGCTTCTGGCCGAGGTCCCGGCCTTCGGCAGACAGATGATCTATGCCGCGCTGGAGGGGGCCGCGGTCGGCTTCGCGCTCGGTCTCGACGATGCCGAGATCGAGCGGGGCATCGCCGCCTATGAGACGGTGGGGCGCCGCGGGGCGATCCTGGACACGGGCTGTCTCACGCTCGTGGACGACTCCTACAACGCAAATCCCGAGTCCATGCGCTGCGCGATCGACTCGCTGACGCAGCTTCCGGGCCGACATGTGTGCGTGCTCGCGGACATGCTGGAGATGGGGCCGGAATCGGCGCAGATGCATGAGGATCTGGGCCGCTATGCGCAGGAGAAGGGCGTCGACCTGCTGCTTTGCTGCGGCATGTTCGGCAGGGAGATCGCCCGCGGCGCGGGGGAGCGCGCGCACTGGTACCCCACGGTCGGGGAGCTGTGCGCGGCGCTGCCTCACACGCTGCACAGGGGGGACAGCGTGCTGGTCAAGGCCTCCCGGGGCATGCACCTCGAGGAGGCGGCGGAGGCCGTCAAGAGGGTGGAGCTGCCATGAGAGAGCGCGCGGGAAACGACCGTCCGGTCATTCTGATCGACCTGGACAATACCATTCTGGATTTCAACGCCGCCGAGCGCTCGGCGCTCAGCCGCGCGCTGACAGAGCTGGGCGTGCCATTCAGCGAGACGGTGCTGGAGCTCTACCACGTGCTCAACATCCGGCACTGGGAGATGCTGGAGGACGGCCTGCTCACGCGGGACGAGGTTCTTGTCAAGCGCTTTGAGGCGCTGTATCGCGAGCTGGGTATCGAGGCCGATGCTTTCCGGACGCAGCTGCTGTATGAGTCGAATCTGAGCGAGGGGCACTGGTTCGTGCCCGGCGCCGAGGCGCTTCTGGAGACGCTGTACGGGAAGTACCGCCTCTTCATCTGCTCCAACGGGGTCGGGAGCGTGCAGGACGGCAGGATCGCAAGCGCGGGGATCGCCCCGTATTTCGAGGATATTTTCATCTCCGAGCGCATCGGCGGCAACAAGCCGGAGCGCGCCTTCTTCGAGGCCTGCTTCGCGCGCATCCCCGGCTTTGACAGAGAGCGGGCGCTCATCCTCGGCGACAGCCTGACTTCCGATATCCGCGGCGGGGTGAACGCGGGGATCCGTACCTGCTGGTTCAACCCGCAGGGGCGGGCCAACAGCGGCCCGATCTTTCCAGACCGGGAGATCCGCAGCCTCGAAGAATTCCCGCCGCTGCTGGAGAGAATCTTCGGATAAAAAAGCATTCACAATCAAAGAGAATGGGTGTATACTGGGTCCATATGAGAGCAGAGAGGAGGCGTCGGCATGAAGCGGGAGAGCATGGACAGCTTTGCCCAGAACCTGGAAAAGGCTGCGGTGATCCTGATCCTGGTGCTGCTGGCGGTCTTCCTGCTGGGACTCGTGTACGCCGCCTACACGCAGACCTCCGATCTGAACACCAACGACGTCTCCGGCGAGCATATCGACTTTAAGGATGACAACATCTTTCTCAACGGCATTCTGACGGCGATCGGGCTCTGTGCGCTGTATCTGTTCTACCGGCACTGCGGGACCGTCCCCCTCCGGCGGATGGAGCGCGTCCTGCTGCTTTTCACCTTCGTCTTCGGCGCAGCTTTCATCGCCTCCACCAAGCTGGAGGCGCCGATCTACAGCGATTCCTATCTGGTCACCTTCGCCGCGCAGCGTGCGGCGGCGGGCGATTATTCACAGCTGGCCGACGCCTATTTCCGCCGTTTCCCGTTCCAGCTCGGCTATGTGCTGTATTCGGAGCTTTTCTTCCACGCGGTCAGACTTGTCCTGCGCAGCGCGCCCGAGGGCTATCGCTGGCTGGCCCTGCAGGGGGTCAATCTGCTGTGGCTGCTGCTCGCATATCATGCGATCGTGGAGATCAGCGGCCTGCTTTTCCACCGGCCGCGTGTACAGAAGCTCACCATGCTGCTGCTTTTCGTCTGCCTGCAGCCTGTGCTGTCGGTCACCTTCCTCTACGGGAACACCCCGGCCTTCGCCTGCGGGACGGCCGCGCTGTGGATGTTCCTCCTCTTTCTGGAGCGCGGGAGGACCCGCTACGCCCTGCTCACGGCGCTGCTGCTGAGCCTCGCCGTGGCGCTGAAGCTCAATCTGCTCATCTTCTGTGTCGCCGTCGGCGGCGTCTGGGTGATCGAGCTTTTCAAAAAGCGCTCCCTGCGCTCGCTGCTCTGCCTGCTGCTTGCCGCCGCCTGTGTGCTGACGATCCCCAAGCTGCCGCAGCGCATCTATGAAAAGCGCACGGGCCTGGCCTTCGGAGAGGGCATCCCCATGATCGCTTGGATGGCCATGGGCTTCGATCAGGGCTACGCGGCGCCCGGCTGGTACCGCGAGTATCACACGGTCGCCGTCTACATCATGAGCGGGGAGGACGCAGCCGTCACGGAGGCGGAGGCGAAGGAGTATCTGACCGAACGCCTGCAGGAATTCCGGCGAAAACCCGCGGGCTGCGCGCGCTTTTTCTGGCAGAAGCTGTGCAGCCAGTGGAACGAGCCGAGCTATGAATCGCTGTGGGTCAACCAGGTCCAGCTCAGCTTCAGCGAGAAGGGGCGCTTCTACGACTTCCTCTGCGGGAGCGGCGCGCGGCGCACCGCGGCGTTCATGAATCAGGTGCAGCAGCTGATCCTGCTCGGCGCGCTTCTGGGCATGCCGGGCCTGTGGAGGAGAAAGCGCATCCGGCAGTGTCTCCTGCCGGTGATCGTACTCGGCGGGCTGTTGTATCATCTGCTGTTCGAGGCGAAGAGTCAGTATGCGCTGCCGTACTTTGTCCTGCTGGTGCCGCTGGCGGCCTGGGGGCTCTCCCGCCTGTTCCACAGGATCGAGCACCGGCATGAGGGGAGTACGGGATGACGAATCTGAATCTGCAAAGCCGCTTCCCGGACGTCTCCGGATGGCGGGAAGCGCTTGTGAAAAACAGGGCTCCCTTTCTCGCCGCCTTTTTCGCGGGGCTGGCGGCGCACGGCTACGCCTTTTCCAACAAGCTCATCAACCACGACGACATCGAATCCCTGTTCGGCAAGGGCGCGACGATCACCTCCGGCCGCTGGGGGCTGGAGCTGGTCAAGATCCTCTTTCCCGACTGGTCCATGCCCTGGATCTACGGCATATTGAGCCTGCTGCTGATCTCGGCGGCCGCCTGTCTGATGCTGCAGATCCTCGACATCCGCAGGCCGGGCCTTCGGCTGCTCACGGCGGCGCTGGTGACGACCTTCCCCTCGCTGACGGGGAACTTCTGCTTCATGTTCACGAGCGCGCCCTATGCCTGGTCGTTTTTCCTGGCGGTGCTGGCCGTCCGGCTGCATTTGGACGGACGGCGCGTGCTCGCGCCGCTGGTGCTGGTGCTGGCGCTGGGGATCTATCAGGCCTACATTGCGGTCACGGCCAGTCTCTTTGTGCTGACGATGCTCGCGCAGGCGCTCGACGGGGAAAAGCCGGTCCGCGAGATCGTGTTCGGCGGCCTGCGGGCGCTCGGCATGATGCTCTTTGCCGTTGCGCTCTATTACGGCGTGACGCTGCTCGTTCTGCACTTCACGGGCGAGAGCTTCAACACTTATGTGACGGACAATGTCAACGGCAGCGTGACGCTCCTGCGCCGTATCCGCATCGCGTACGACGCGTTCTTCTATGTGTTCTCGTTCAGGAATTTCTACCTGATCACGTCGGAGACGCTGCGATATATCCATATCGTGCTGGCGCTCCTGCTGCTCGCCTGCATGGCGGCGCTTGCCCTGCGCACGCGCAGCTGGCTGCATATTGCCCTGCTCGCGTTTTTGACGCTGCTGCTGCCGCTGGCGATCTGCTGCATGTTTCTGATCATGTCGCAGCAGTCCATCCACACCCTCGTGATGTACAGCTTTGTCGCCGTGTATCTGCTCACGGCGCTGGTGCTGGAGCGCGTGACGCCGCCGTCCAGCCCCGCGGTGCGGGCGCTGATGTCCTGCCTGCTCGCGCTGATCGCGGCGGGGAACATCTACTTCGCGAACATGACCTATCTCAAAATGCAGCTCCAGTATGAAAACGCCCATGCGTTCTATACGGTGCTTTTGACGCAGGTCATGCAGACGCCGGGCTTCAACGAAAACAGCCGCCTGGCCTTTCTCGGCGAGCAGAGCAATCTGCTGCACCGCTTTGACGAACTGGACACCGAGCTGCTGCAGGGCCCGAACCGGGATCTGGTGAACATCTATTCCCGCGAGAACTTCCTGCGCCTGTATCTGGGCTGCGATCTGCCCTTCGCCGACGAGGAGAGTCTGGATACACTGCGGGAGGATCCCCGCGTGCAGGCCATGCCGGAATACCCCTATGCGGGCTCGGTCGCGAAGATCGACGATTTCATTGTGGTCAAGCTCGGCTGAGCGGACCGAAAGAGGACGCAAATGAGAAAGAGAGCACTGCCTTGTCTGCTGTGCGCGCTGCTTTTGGGCCTGACGCTCTGCGCCTGCGGCCGCAGGGAGGAGACGACGGAGGTCCTGGTCACGGCGGCAGAACCTGCGCCGCGGGAGACGTACGCGGAGAGTCTGGCAGGGGACTGGTACGGCTGGTGGCACATCACGCACACGAGCGGCGACTGGGCGAAAATGTACGGCGATTTCTGGGACTGCTGCGCCGAGATCGATGAAGACGGTCACCTGCTGCTCTGGGACGAGGTGCTGACGAAGGACAACTGCCTGGCGGAGACGACGCTGGTCCGCACGGACGGCGGACTGCGCTGCGTCGGCGGGAGCATGCTGGACGCCCCGCGCGAGCCGGAGAGCTGGGAGCTTGCGGTCACACAGGACGGGGACGGAACGCTGCTCACGATCAGCGGGCATTACGATGCGGTCGAGAAGGAGGGCGGCTTCTCCTACGAGATATTCCTGCGCCCCTGGGGGAGCCTCTGGCCGGGCAAGGAAAGCGAGATCCCCTATTATTACGAGGACTGGTACCTGCCGCTGATCCGCGCGGGCAGCGCCATGCCCGATACGATCGGACCCTGAGAAGGGAGCATCCTATGGAATACGGAAGCGAATTTGACGCGCGCGCAAACGATGCGTTTGTGCGCGCTTTCCCCGGCTTTGTTGAGGACGACTGGCTGCTTTTCCGCAGCGGCCGCGACGCGATGAAGGCGCTGGCCCGCGCCGTCAGACCGCGGCCCGTGCTGCTGCCCGCGCTCTGCTGCGACTCGATGATCGTCCCCTTCGCGCTGTGCGGCTGCAGGACCGTCTTCTACCGCATGCAGCCGGATCTGCGCGCGGACGAGGCGGACGTGCTGCGCCTTGCCGAACCCGGCGCGCTGCTGGTCTACTCGCCGTACTTCGGCGTGCAGCCCTTTTCGGAGGGCTTTCTGCAGCGGCTGCGGGAGCGGGGCGTCCTGCTCGCGGAGGACCGCACGCAGGATATCGTGATCCGCCGTGAGCCCGGCGGCTTTGAACCTGACGCCGTCTTTGCCAGCCTGCGCAAGTGGGCGGCCTTGCCCGAGGGCGGGATGCTCCGCACCGCCCTGTCGGTCGAGCCCGACCCCGCCGACAGCCGCTTCGGCGACATGCGGCAGGCGGCGATGGAGGAGAAGACCCGCTATCTGCAGGACGGAGATCCCGCGCGCAAGCGAGACTTCCTGCGCAGGCTGCACGAGGCGGAGGCGCTGCTGGATATATCTCCCGCCGCCCCGGCCATGAGCGCCGCGTACCGGGAGCAGCTGCTGCAGCTGGATCTGTATGAGGTCGGCAGGGTCCGCCTGCGCAATCTGCGGCGCCTTGCCGAACGGCTGGAACCGCTGCGGCAGGCGGGCAGGCTCCGCTTTCTGAGCGCGTCGCCGGAGAGGAGCGGCCTGTATCTTCCGATCCTTCTCGAGGACCGGGAGCCGGTGAAACTGGCGCTCTGGGCGCAGGGCGCGTACCACCCCGTGATCTGGCCCGAGCCGGAGCAGGCGGTCGGCGTCTGCCCGGTCAGCCCTTACGTCGTGAACCACATGCTCGCTCTGATCTGCGACCAGCGATGCAGCCTTGAGGACATGGACCGCATCGCGGATCAGCTCATCGACATCCTTTCCCTACAGGAGAAACAGCCATGAACGTCGACCCTGTCCTGCACCGCGGACGGCCCGCGGACGAGCGCATCGAAACGGAGGAGCGCTGCTATGCCTTCCTCGACGGCCTCGGCCTTTCCTATGAGCGCGCCGACCACGCGCATGCCGACACCATCGAGGCCTGCCACGCGGTGGAGCGCGTGCTCGGCTGTGAGATCTGCAAGAACCTGCTCTTGACCAACCGGCAGATGACGGAGCTGTATCTGCTGCTGATGCCGGGGGAGAAGCCCTTCAAAACCCGCCTCCTGTCCAGACAGATCGGCACGGCGCGCCTGTCCTTCGCGACGCCGGAGCAGATGCGTGCCTCGCTTGGCGTCACGCCCGGCTCGGTCAGCGTCCTGGGGCTGATGAACGACACGGGGAAGCGCGTACACCTTCTGATCGACCGCGATCTGCTTACCGGGGAGTATGTCGGGGTGCATCCCTGCATCAACACTTCCACGCTCAGGCTCTCCACCGCCGATCTGCTGGGCAGGGTTCTGCCCGCCCTCGGCATCACGCCGCGCTTTGTCGAGCTCCCCTGGGATCCAGACACGGAAACATAATATTATTTACGTAATATAATATACATAAGTTAATTAACATATATCAGTAAACGGAATATAATTAACATAGTATTATTAACGTAAGAATATAAACATAATATAGTTTACATAACGAAAGGACTCCCGGGACGAACAGTCCCGGGAGTCCTTTGACAATCGGCGCTTTTAACTGAAATACAGCGCCGCCCAGAGGGGGATGCTCGCGAGGGAGAGCGCCGTCGAGAGAAAGATCAGCTTCGCGGACAGGGCGCGGTTGCCGCCGTAGATCGTGCAGAGCATGGTGGAATTCGTCGCGGCGGGCATGGCAGCCATGAGGATCAGCACGCCCTTGAGCACCGGGTCGATCGAAAGCGGCTTGAGCAGCAGGGCGGTCAGCGCCGCGATGCCGAACAGGCGCAGCAGCACGAAGGGGACGGCGCGCCACTCGCTGAAGATCTCGCGGATCGGGACGCCGGCCAGTACCGAGCCGATCACCAGCATCGCGCAGGGGGAGGTCGCCTGCCCGAGGAAGGCGCAGCCGGAGAGCAGCACCGCCGGCAGCTTAACGCGCAGCATGTAGAGGATCGCGGCGGCGAGGCCAGCAAGAAAGGCGGGATTGAGTATCTTTTTGAAGGAGAACTTTCCGGCGAGCAGGAAAATGCCCAGCGAGAAACAGATCAGGTTGTAGGGGATGTTCAGCAGCGAGGCATAGAAGGAGGCCGAGCCGCCGAGCACCGCCGCGCAGACGGGGATGCCGATATAGGTCACGTTGCCGCACATGAGCTCGAAGAGGTAAACGCCCCGGTCCTCGGCGCTCACGCGCAGCAGGGGCACGACGATCAGCGCGACCAGCGCGCTGAGCAGGAACATCCCGGCCGAAAGCCCGACCGCGAGCGGGACGGCGCGCGCCTCCACGCCGACGTCGGTGCGCAATATGGCGCTGAACAGATAAAAGGGGAGGATGATCTTGACCACGATATTCGACAGCGCGGAGGTGGACTCCTCGCTCAGCACGCCGAGCTTGCGGCAGACGAAGCCCGCGAGGATCGCGAGAAAGATGGTCAAAATCTGGGAGAGCGCGGCAGACATGGACATGCTCCTTCCCGCGTTTGATCAGTTGAGGACGACCTCGACCTTCACCGGATTGTGGTCGGAGTTTTCAAACTTCGCGTCGACGGTCTCGGCGCTCTCGAGCGTCACATTCGGGGAGAGGATCAGACCGTCGATGACGTAGTACTGGGTCCCCACGGTATCGCTCGGGTCATAGGGCTGGTTGAGCAGGCGGCAGGTCGGCGTGCCGAGATCGTAGGCCAGCTGCCAGCCCTGCGGCAGCATGTCGATATCCAGCACGCCCGGCTCCCAGTTCTCGGGGTGGGTGTTGGGGTAGCAGGTCAGACTGCCGGGGAAGACCTGGTTGAAGTCGCCGCCCGCGATGACGTAGTTGCCCTTCTCATACTCCGCCGTGATGAAGTCCCGGAGCTGGTTGGTCTGGGCGATCTTGCCCTCGCCGTCGTCATAGGCCTCGAGATGGAGGTTGACCAGCACGAGCTGCTTGTCGCTGCCCTCGATCGGCAGGTAGCTGACGAGCAGGCAGCGCTTGAGATTGGCCACGCGCGTCGGCCAGGTGAAGGGGCAGGGGAGGGAGATGCGTTCCGCCCGTTCGATGGTGAGACCGTCCGTCATGGTGTACAGGCCGCTGTGCACCTTGCCGATGGGCGGCATGGGGATGGGCACGAAGGGGCAGGAGTAGTTGAGGGCGAAGGTCTCGCAGCTCATGCCGCGGTCGAGCACCGTACGCTCGTCGATGCTGTAGGTGCGGTAGGAGTTGCTGTCGACCTCCTGCAGGATCACGAGATCGGCGTTCTGCTCGTCGATGGTGCGGCGTATGCCCTCGAGATAGCGGCCCACGGTCTCGCGGTCGGCGGAGCGGGTGTCCTTGCCGCCGTCCATAAAGAAGTCGGAGTCCTTGCCGAGTCCGGCGTAGCCGATGTTCCAGCTCAGGATCGTGAGCGGCTGACCGGGCTTGAGCCTGTCGACGTCCCCGCTGAGCTTGACCTCTGCGGCCTCCTCAGCGTCGGGCATGTACTCCACTGCGGTGAGCCAGCCGAAGAGCAGCGCAACGGCGGCGACGACGACAAGAATGAGAATCAGGAGCGCTTTCAAAATCTTTTTCATGGCAGAAAACCTCCGTCGATTTAGTATACACAGTGTATCACGGTGTAAAAAAACATGCAAGCGGAAGTACAGGTTTTGTGAAAACGGCGGATTGCCAAGCACAACATCTTGTACTATAATGAGAAACCAAGACTAGAGAAAACAGGGAGGAAGCCCCTATGAGTTACGAATATCTCAAGCGCCAGGACCCGGAGGTCTACGCATCCATGATGCACGAGCTCCGTCGCCAGCGCGATCATATCGAACTGATCGCTTCGGAGAACTTTGTCTCTCCCGCCGTCATGGAGGCCATGGGCAGCCATCTGACGAATAAATATGCCGAGGGTTATCCCGGCGCGCGCTACTACGGCGGCTGCCAGTACGTGGACGAGGTCGAGAATCTCGCCATCGAGCGCGCCAAGAAGCTCTTCGGCGCCGAGCATGCCAACGTACAGCCCCACTCCGGCTCGCAGGCCAACGTCGCCGTCTATCTCGCCCTTTTAAAGCCGGGCGACACCATCCTCGGCATGGACCTCAGCCACGGCGGCCATCTGACCCACGGCTCCAAGGCCTCCATCTCCGGCAAGTACTTCAACGCCTGCTTCTACGGCGTCGACCCGGAGACCGAGTGCATCGACTATGACAGCGTTCAGCAGCGGGCCGAGGAGGTCAAGCCGAAGATCCTGATCGCCGGCGGCAGCGCCTATCCCCGCTTCATCGACTTTAAGCGCATGCGTGAGATCGCGGACTCCGTCGGCGCCTACCTGATGGTCGACATGGCGCACATCGCGGGCCTCGTCGCCGCGGGCGAGCATCCGAGTCCCGTGCCGTACGCCCACGTCGTGACCACCACCACGCACAAGACCCTGCGCGGCCCGCGCGGGGCGCTGATCCTCTGCAAGGAGGAGCTGGCCAAGAAGATCAACTCCGGCGTCTTCCCCGGCTCGCAGGGCGGTCCGCTCATGCACATCATCGCGGCCAAGGCCGTCTGCTTCGGCGAGGATCTGGGCGTGGATTTCAAGGCCTACCAGCACCAGATCGTCCTCAACGCCGCCGCCCTCGCGGACGAGCTGAAGGCCAGCGGCGTCCGCCTCGTCTCCGGCGGGACAGACAACCACCTGATCCTGGCCGACGTGTACAGCCGCGGCAAGACCGGGGCCGAGGTGCAGGAGCTCCTGGATCTGGCGAACATCACCGCCAACAAGAACACCATCCCCTTCGATACCCTGTCCGTGAAGGTGACCTCCGGCATGCGCTTCGGCTCGCCCGCCGTCACCACCCGCGGCATGAAGGAGCCCGAGATGCGCCAGATCGGCCGTATGATCGCCCGCCTGATCGAGGAGGGCGAGTCCGCCGTCGACGAGGTGAAGGCCGAGGCCGTCGCCCTCTGTGAGGCCTTTCCCCTCTACCCGGAGATGTAAGCGCTTTCGCGTTTGGTAGAACACATGGAAACGAAAAAGAACCGATGGGCGAACCTTGAGCTGCTTCGCATGCTGGTGATGTTCTATGTCGTGTTGGCGCACCTGCTGGGGAATGCAGAGCATGTGGAACGGATCGGTTTCGGGGGAGCGGGCTACTTCGCTCATTGGTTTGTCAGCGGGCTCTGCCATGCCGCGAATCCCTGCTTTATCCTGATCAGCGCGTTCTTTATGGTCGAGCTCCCGTTTCGTGCCTCGCGGCTTCTGCGCCTGTGGCTGATGGTTCTGTTCTATACCTTGTTCGGAACGCTGGCAGCACACTTTGTTTTTCACACACCGCTCGACCTGAATGCGCTGCTGTATGCATTCTTCCCGATCACAAGAAGTGCTTACTGGTTTACTACGCAGTATTTTCTGCTGCTCGCGATCAGCCCTTTTCTGAACAAGTTCATACACAGCCTTTCCAAAAAGGAACTCATATGGGTGATCGCGGTTCTCGGTGTTTTGTTCAGCATTATCCCCACCTTCCTGTACTGGTCACAGTCTTATTTCAGCAAAGGCTTCGACCTGCACTGGCTTGTTCTGGTCTACTTTTTGGGCGCCTATATCCGGCTCTACGGTCTGGATGTGCCCAAGGGAGCTCTCTGGTATCTCGTTTCCTGCGTGTTTCTGTCGCTCAGCAGGCTGGTTATCGGGACGCTCGCCTTCCGCTTTACCGGCTCCCCCAAGGGGGCGGGCCTGTTCTTCCTCCCGACCTCACCCGTCTTCATATTTATGGGCGTCTGCCTGTTTTCCGCATTTCAGAAGCTGAAAGTGACAAAAGGGACAAAGCTCATCAATAAAATATCCTCCTGCATGATCGGCGTCTATCTGCTTCACATGCAGAAGTATCTGGACCTGAGGAACCGCGTGGGGATGGCGGAAACACAAAACGCCTGGACGGGGATCCTGTGGGCGCTGCTGATGGGCGCGGTCCTGTACCTTCTGGGCATCGGGGTAGAGGCGGCGCGAAAACAGTTTGCCAGGCTGTACCGTGAGAAGGCGCTGTGCCGCTGGCTCGATGAAAAGACCGCAAAGCTCCTGCCGGCAGAGCAAATGTGATTAACATAGTTCAGTAAACATAAAATAGTTGACATAACAGAAGGGCATAAAACCGCCTGTACCGAAGGGTACAGGCGGTTTGCCATGTTCAGTTCACTTCCACAGCGTAGCCCTGCGCGCGCAGGGCGTCGAGCACGGCGTCCGCGTGGGACTTGCCTCCCACCTCGCAGGCGATGTGCACGGAGGTCTCGTCGGGCTTGAGCCCGGCAGCCAGCTTGTCATGCTCGATGGTGAGGATGTTGGCGTTCTGCTTGGCCAGCACGTTCAGCATCTGCACCAGACTGCCCGGCTTGTCGCGCAGCTTGACCACAAAGCGGATGCGGCGGTGCCGGGCGACCATGCCCTGCTCGATGATCGACTGGATGAAGCTTACGTCGATGTTGCCGCCGGAGAGGACGCAGACGACGTTCTTGCCCTTCACGTCGAGCTTCCCGCTCAGCACCGCCGCCACCGGGGCCGCGCCCGCGGGCTCGACGATCTGCTTGCAGCGCTCCATCAGCAGCAGGATCGCGCCGGAGATCTCGTTGTCCGAGACCGTGAGCACTCCGTCGCCGCAGCGGTTGATGATATCGACGGTCAGATCGCCAGGGGCCTTGACCGCGATGCCGTCGGCGATGGTGGAGGCGCTGTCCGTGGCGATGAGCCGCTTTTCGCGGAAGCTCTGCGCGACGGCGTCCGCGCCCTCGGCCTGCACGCCGTAGACCTGCACGCGCGGGTTGACCTGCTTGACCGCCGCGATCATACCGGCCAGCAGACCGCCGCCGCCCGCGGGGACGAGGATGACGTCGACCGTCGGCAGATCGCCGAGTATCTCCAGCCCCAGCGTGCCCTGTCCGGCCATGACCTCATAGTCGTTGTAGGGATGCAGGAAGGCCGCGCCCTCCTCTCTGCAGATCTCGCAGGCCTTCGCGTAGGCCTCGTCGTAGCAGGAGCCCGCGAGCACGACCTTCGCGCCGTAGCCCTCGGTCGCCTGCACCTTGGCGATCGGTGCCGCCGCGGGCATGACGATGGTGGCCGGGATATTGAACGCGCTCGCCGCGTAGGCCACGCCCTGGGCGTGGTTGCCGGCGGAGGAGGCCACGACGGGGACGCGCTCGCCCCGTTCGATCATGGCGCTGATCTTGTTGGTTGCGCCGCGGATCTTGAAGGAACCGGTCTTCTGCCGGTTTTCGCATTTGAGATAGATATTGCCGCCGCTCATGCGGGAGAAGGTCGCGGAGAGATCCAGCTCCGTGTGATGCAGGACGTTTTTCAGACGCCTCTGCGCGGTCATGATCTCGCTCAGGGGAAGGCATTCCAGATCCATACGCTCACTCCTTTGTGCTTTTTCTGCCCCTATTGTAGCACAGCGCGCACGGCTTTTCCACAAAAAGTAGCGCGAAAGCGGAAAAGAATCGCCTTGTCTGTTTACAGTTTCTTCATATTTCCGACCCGGAATATGATAGTATAAAGAAAATTCCAGGCATATCGGGGGGATTGGCCTTGATTCCTGCGCTGATCGTATTTATCGTGACCTATGTCCTGATGCTGAGCTTCCAGAAGTACCGGCCCTACATCGCCCTGTGCTCCGCGGCGGTGATGCTGGTGATGGGCTATCTCGGCGTGTTTGAGATGACGCTGTCCTCCGCGCTCGCCGCGGTGGACTACAACGTGCTGCTGATGATCTCGTCGACCATGTGCATCGTGGCGCTCTTTATCGAGAGCCGCATGCCCGCCCGCATGGCGGAGATCATGATGTCCAAGGTGCCGAACGTCCTCTGGGCCGTCACGGCGCTGAGCCTGTTTGCGGGCATCATCAGCGCCTTCATCGACAACGTGGCGACGCTGCTGATGGTCGCGCCTGTCGCGCTGGCGATCGCGCGGAAGCTCAAGATCTCGCCGGTGCCGGTGCTGATCGCCGTCGCGGTTTCCTCGAACCTGCAGGGCGCGGCGACCCTCGTCGGCGACACGACGAGCATCATGCTCGGCGGCTTTGCGAACATGAACTTCATGGAGTTCTTCTGGATGCACGGCAAGCCCGGCATTTTCTGGGCGGTGGAGCTGGGCGCGCTGGCCTCCCTGCTGGTGCTGATCTTTCTGTTTCGCAAGAGCACGGAGCCCGTGGAGTGCGAGGTCGAGACCGTGGTGGACGATTACTTCCCGAGCTGCCTGATGCTCGGGACGGTGCTGCTGCTGATCTGCGTCTCCTTCCTGCAGGAACCTGCGGACCCTGTCCTCAAAACCCTCTACGGCATGCGCAGCGGTCTGTGTTGTGTGTTCGTCGCCCTGGTCGGGCTTATCCGTGCCTGCTTGCGCGAGCGCTCCGGCGCGCCCTTCGGCCGCGCCTTCAAGGAGATGGATTTTCAGACCCTGCTGCTCCTGTTCGGCCTGTTCATCGTGATCGAGGGTATACGCTCCGCGGGTGTGATCGACGCGGTCGCGGCGCTGTTCTACCGCGTGGCGGGCAACAATCCGCTGACGCTCTATATTGCGCTCGTCGCGTTCTCGGTCGTGTTCTCGGCCTTTATCGACAACATCCCCTATGTGGCCACGATGCTGCCCGTGGTGCGGGGCATCGCCGCCCTGATGGGAGCGGACCCCCTGGTGTTCTACTTCGGCCTGCTGACCGGCGCGACGCTCGGCGGCAACCTCACGCCCATCGGGGCCTCGGCCAACATCACGGCCATCGGCATCCTGCGCAAGAACGGCGAGACGGTCACGACCCGCGACTTCCTGCGCATCGGCGTACCGTTTACGCTCTCGGCCGTCATCGTCGGCGCGCTGGTCATCTGGCTCGTCTGGGGAGTCTGACAGTGTATTCCGTATGACAAATCTCAAAGCATGTCATCTTGAGCGAAGGCGAAGCCGGAGTCGAAAGATCCAAAGCGTTGGAAGTCTTCACGTGTCAGATCTCTCCGCTCGCTTCGCTCGGTCGAGATGACATCATAAGAGTGCTTTGTCCGAACACTGACCGTCTGCGGTTTTCCGCAGACGGTTTTCAGTTTTTCATATGGGGGCTTGCGGAAAGGAAAAACTTGTATTATTATAATAAACCGTTATTATAATAGTATGGGAGAGAACGGCATGGAAGCGGAGCGGCTGAGCTCAAGAAAAAACCCGGTCATCGTCCGCCTCCGCGCGCTGGCTGCGGACGCGGCCCTTCGCCGTGCGGAGGGGGAGTATATCTGCGACGGGGACAAGCTGCTGCGCGAGGCGCTGGAGAAGGGCGCCGCGGTCACCTCGGTTTTGTGGAAGGGGCGGGCGCAGGACCTGCCCGGCCTTGAGGACGTGCGGCAGTATGTCGTGCCCGAAGACCTCTTTGATTACGCCTCCCCGATGAAGAACAGCCCCGGTCCGCTCTTCACCCTGCGTATCCCGCCGGAGGAGAGGGAGCCGTGCTTTGACAGGGCGCTGCTGCTGGAGAACGTGCAGGACCCCGGCAATGTGGGTACGCTGATCCGCACGGCGGCGGCCATGGGGGTCGACGCGGTGCTGCTGTGCGGCGCGTGCGCCGACGTCTACAGCCCCAAGACCGCGCGTGCGACGATGGGCGCCGTCTTTCGCGAACGCCTGGTGCACACGGATGCCGCCGGGGCAAAGGCCCTGTGCGAAAAAAACGCCCTGCCGCTCTACGGCGCCGCGCTCTCCGAGCGGGCGTCCGACATCCGCGTGCTTGACCTGCGCCGCGCGGTCGTCGCCATCGGGAGCGAGGGACACGGCCTGAGCGCGGAGCTGCTCGCCCTCTGCGACGGGGAGCTCATCATTCCCATGACACAGGGGAGCGAGTCGCTCAACGCGGCCTCGGCGGGAACGATCGTCCTCTGGGAAATGACGCGGGATAGATAATACAAAAAGAAAGGCAGGGGAGAAGCATGTCGATCCGGCACTGGGTATGGCTGTCGAGCGTGACCAACGCGAGCCCGAAGGCCCGGGCCGCGCTGTGCGCGTACTACGGCGGCGCGGAGCAGGCGTTCTTCGCCCCGTCCGGGGACTTTAAGAACGTCCCGGGCCTCACGGAGAACGAGGCCGCTTTGTTCGAAGCGCGCGATCTCACCGCGGCGGACCGCATCCTCGCCGACTGCGAGCGGGAGGGGATCGATGTCGTGACGATGCAGGACTCGCGCTATCCGCTCAGACTGAAAAACATCTTCGCCCCGCCGGTCGTGCTGTATGTCAAGGGCCGCCTGCCGGACGTGGACAGCGTCCCCTCCGTGGCTGTCATCGGCACGCGCAGGGCCACGCCCTACGGCCTCAAGATGGGGCGGGACGTCGCCTTTGAGATCGTCAAATGCGGCGGCATTGTCGTCTCCGGCCTGACCGAGGGCGTGGACCGCGCCGCGGCGCGGGGCTGCCTGCTCGCGGGCGGGACCTGTATCGGCGTGCTCGGCACCTGCCACGGCACGGAGGGCGATCTGAGCCGCGACGTCGCTGTCTCCGGCGCGCTGGTCAGCGAATACCCGCCGGGCACACCGCCGCTGCGCCGCTTCTTCCGGGAGCGCAACCGCGTCTCCTCCGGCCTGTCGCACGCGGTCTGTGTGGTCGAGGCCCCGGAGACGAGCGGGAGTCTCCTCTTTGCACGCGAGGCCGTGGAGCAGGGGCGGGAGCTCTTCGCCGTGCCCGGCAACGCGGACGCGGTAAACAGCGCCGGGACCAACGCGCTCATCAAGCAGGGCGCACGCCCCGCGGTCTGCGGCTGGGACGTGATGGAGGATTTCGCCGCGGTCTATCCCGAGGCCGTGCACCGGCCCGGGGCCATCGTCCTGCCGCCGGAGGAAGCAGCGGAGAGCGCGGCGCCGCCCGCCGAAAAAACGCCGCCCGCGCCGTCCCGGCCCCCGGAATCGACAAAAAAAGAGATTGACAAGGAAAAAAGCGCGGGCTATATTGACTGGAAAGAGCAGCTTGCGGGGCTGAACGCCGAGCAGCTGCAGATCATTTCGGCCATCGGCCGGGGAGAGACGCACATCGACGACATCATCGAGACCACGAATCTGTCGGCGGCCAAGGTGCTCTCCCAGCTTACGATCCTGGAGATCAAGGGCTATGTCCGCCGCGCGGCGGGCAGGCGCGTGGTACTGAACGTAACGAAAAAGTGAGGAAAGAACATGGCAAGAGCGAAGGATCTCGTCATCGTGGAGTCGCCGGCCAAGGCGAAGACGATCGAGAAATATCTGGGCAGCGGCTACAAGGTGACCGCGTCCATGGGACATTTGAGAGATCTGCCCAAGAGCAAGATGGGCGTGGATATAGAGCACGGCTTTGAGCCGCAGTACATCCCCGTGCGGGACAAGAAGGAGCTCATCAACGAGCTGAAGAAGGAAGCGAAGGACGCGTCGACCGTCTACCTCGCGACCGACCCCGACCGCGAGGGCGAGGCGATCTCCTGGCATCTCAAGGAGCTTTTGGAGCTGGACGACAGCAAGGCCAAGCGCGTGACCTTCAATGAGATCACCAAGCGCGTCGTCACCGAGAGCATCCGGAATCCCCGCAGCATCGACCAGGATCTGGTCGACGCCCAGCAGGCGCGCCGCATCCTCGACCGCATCGTCGGCTACGAGCTGTCGCCCCTGCTCTGGCGCAAGGTCAAAAAGGGCCTGAGCGCCGGGCGCGTCCAGTCCGTCGCCACGCGCATGGTCTCGGACCGTGAGGACGAGATCACGAGCTTCGTGCCCCAGGAGTATTGGCTGCTCGACGCGCGCCTCAACTGCGGCGAGGCGGATTCGAGCTTCACCGCCCGCTTCCACGGCCGCGGCGAGAAGAAGCAGGAGCTGCACAGCGAGCAGGAGGTCGACAAGGTAATCAAGGCTGTCGAGGGCGCGGACTTCACGGTTTCTTCCGTCAAGCGCGCCGACAAGCAGAAGGCCCCGGCCCCTCCCTTCATCACCTCCACATTGCAGCAGGAGGCCTCGCGCCGCCTCGGCATGACGCCGCGGCGCACCATGTCCATTGCCCAGCAGCTCTATGAGGGCGTCGAGATCACCGGCCACGGCAGCATCGGTCTGATCACCTACATGCGCACCGACTCGCTCAGACTGTCGGAGGAGGCGCTCTCCGCCGCCCGCGCCTATATCACCGAGCATTACGGCGACGCCTATTATCCCGGCAAGCCGCGGCGCTACAAGACCAAGGCGGGCGCGCAGGACGCGCACGAGGCCATCCGGCCCACGGACATCGCCCTCTCGCCCGAGGTCGTGCGCAAGGATCTGACGCAGGAGCAGTACCGGCTCTACCGTCTGATCTGGGGGCGCTTCACCGCCTGCCAGATGGCCAACGCCGTCTACGACAACGTGGCCGTCGAGGTCGAGGCCGCGGGCTACAGCTTCCGCGCCAATTATTCGGAGCTGAAATTCAAGGGCTACACCGCAGTGTATGAGGAGGCAAAGGACGAGGAGTCGAACGAGCTCGCCAATCCGCTGCCCAGTCTGACGGAGGGTCAGCGCCTGTTTCTGGAAAAGCTCCTGCCCGAGCAGCAGTTCACCCAGCCGCCCGCCCGCTATACCGAGGCTACGCTCATCCGCGCCATGGAGGAAAAGGGCATCGGCCGCCCCTCCACCTACGCACCGACGATCTCGGCCATCACCGCACGGGATTACGTCATCAAGGAGGGCAAGTACCTCAAGCCCACGCCGCTGGGCCAGGTGGTCACGGGGCTGATGAAGGAGCATTTCGCCGACATCGTCGACCTCAAGTTCACCAACCAGATGGAGTCTGAGCTGGACGAGATCGAGCACGGCAAGGCCGAATGGCGCAGCGTGCTCTCCGGCTTCTACGGCAGCTTCAGCAAGGAGCTAAAAGAGGCCGAGCAGGCCATGGACGGCGTGCGCCTCAAGGTGCCGGACGTGCTCAGCGACGAGTTCTGCGAGGTCTGCGGCCGCCAGATGGTGATCAAGAAGGGGCGCTTCGGCCATTTTCTGGCCTGCCCCGGCTTCCCCGAATGTACCTTTACCAAGCCCATCGTGATCGAGATGCCCGGCAAGTGCCCCAAGTGCGGCGGCCGCATCCTCAAGCGCACCTCGAAGAAGGGCTATGTGTTCTACGCCTGCGAGCGCGGTACCGACTGCGGCTTCATCACCTGGGACGTGCCGACCAAGGACTTCTGCCCCGCCTGCGGCAAGACGCTGTTCAAGCACAGCGGCCGCGGCCCGCTGAAATCCTTCTGCATCAACGAGGCCTGCCCGAACTTTGTCCCCGAGGACAAGCGGGTATACAAGAGGAAGACGCCGGAGGAGAAGGCGGCCGCCGAGGCAAAGCGTGCCGGGAAGAAGACCGCCGGGACAAAGAAGGCCGCCGGGAAGTCCGCCGCGGCGAAGAGCGGCGCAAAGAGCACGGCGAAGAAGGCCCCGGCCAAAAAGAAGGCCGCCGAGGAATAAACCATGGCGGAGATCACCGTACTGGGCGCGGGCCTCGCGGGGAGCGAGTGCGCATGGCAGCTTGCCCTGCGCGGCATGCATGTGCGTCTCGTGGAGATGAAGCCCGCGAAGATGACGCCCGCCCACGTCTCTCCCTGGTTTGGGGAGCTGGTCTGCTCCAACTCTCTGCGCAGCGACGAGCTGACGAACGCCGTCGGCCTTTTGAAGGCCGAGATGCGCGCTCTGGGCTCGCTCATTCTGGACAGCGCCGACCAGAACCGCGTCGCCGCGGGCGGCGCGCTGGCGGTGGATCGCGAGGGCTTTGCCCGCTGCATCACCGAAAAGCTCTGCGCCCACCCGAATATCGAGATCGTCGAGGCGGAGGCGACCGAGCTCCCGGAGGGAGAGGTCGTCGTCGCCACGGGCCCGCTCTCCAGCGACGCCATCGCCGAAAGGATCGCCGAACTCTGCCCGGGCTCCCTGCACTTTTACGACGCCGTCGCGCCCATCGTCACGCTCGAGAGCGTGGATATGGAAAGCGCCTTCTTCGCCTCCCGCTACAATAAGGGGACGGCGGATTATGTAAACTGCCCGATGGACCGCGAGGAATACGACGCCTTCGTGCGCGAGCTCGCCGCGGCGAAAGAGGCCCCGGTCCACGGCTTTGACGACGGCGGCGTGTTCGAGGGCTGCATGCCGGTGGAGGTCATGGCCCGCCGCGGCGCGGACACCCTGCGCTACGGGCCGCTCAAGCCGGTCGGTCTCGTCGATCCGCGTACCGGCCGCGCCAACTACGCGGTGGTCCAGCTCCGGCGCGACAATGCGGACGGGACGCTGTACAATCTGGTCGGCTTCCAGACGCATCTGACCTGGGGCGAGCAGAAGCGCGTGTTCTCCATGATCCCGGCGCTGAAGAACGCGGAGTTCGTACGCTACGGCGTCATGCACCGCAACACCTATCTGAACAGCCCGCAGCTGCTGGACCGGTATTACAGACTGAAAAGCGATCCGCGCATCCGCTTTGCCGGCCAGATGACCGGGGTGGAGGGCTATGTGGAGTCCGCGGCCTCCGGCATGCTGACCGGGATCGAGGCGGCGGCGGAGCTTCTGGGGCTCGCGCACGCCGACTTCCCGCAGGAGACCGCCATCGGGGCGCTGGCCCTCTACGTCTCCGGCGGCAGCGTCGGCGACTTCCAGCCGATGAACATCAACTTCGGCATCATCACGCCGCTGGACCGTCGGGTCAAGGGAAAGAGAAACAAGAACGCCGAGATCTCTCAGCGTTCCCTCGCCATCATAGAACGTATGAAGGAGAAGGAGGTTTTCCGCTGTGCGAATCATCATTGACGCCATGGGCGGCGACAACGCCCCCGGCGAGATCGTAAAGGGTGCCGTCAGGGCACACAGAGAGCTCGGTGTGAGCGTCACGCTCGTCGGCCGGGCGGAGGAGGTGCGCGCCTGCCTTGAGCGGGAGGGCGCCGCCGAAGAGGCCGACGCGATTGAGATCGTGGACGCGCGCGAGGTCGTGACCATGGAGGACGATCCCAGCACGGCCACACGCCGCAAGAAGGATTCCTCCATGACCGTGGCGTTGAACCTGCTGCGCGACGGGAAGGGCGACGCGGTGGTCTCCGCCGGCTCCACCGGCGCGCTGCTGACCGGCGCGACGCTGATCGTCAAGCGCATCCGCGGCATCCGCCGCGCGGCCATGGCCCCGGTCCTGCCCGCGGGCGAGCACGGCATCATGCTCATCGACTGCGGCGCGAATGTGGAGTGCACCGCGGAGTATCTGCTGCAGTTCGCCTACATGGGCAGCTTCTACGCCAAAAAGATGATGGGCTGCGACAATCCCCGCGTCGGCCTTCTGAACGTCGGCACCGAGGACAACAAGGGCGGCGATCTGCAGCATGCGGCCTTTGCCCTGCTCAGGCAGGCCCATGAGGAGGGGCGCATCAACTTTGTCGGCAACGTCGAGGGGACGGGCGTCTTCGCCGGCGCGGCCGACGTGGTGGTCACCGACGGCTTCACGGGCAACGTGCTCCTGAAGGCCACCGAGGGGACCATCAAGTTCCTGATGAATTCGCTCAAGGGCGTGTTCTACAAGAGCACGAAGAACAAGCTCGCCGCGGCGGTTTTGAAGAACGACCTCAAAGAGATGAAGAAGTCCATGGACGTCAACGAGGTCGGCGGCACCGCCTTCGTGGGCATCTCCAGGCCCGTCATCAAGGCGCACGGCGCCTCGGACGCGGCCTGCATCTTCTCGGCCGTCCGCCAGGCCATCGCCTTTGTGGACGCGGGCGTCATCGGGGACATCGAGCGCAACATCGAATACATGAAGCTGAAAACGGAGAGCTGATGGACAGGCTGGAACAAAAGATCGGATACCGCTTTCAAAACCGCAGCCTTCTGGAGACGGCCCTGACGCACAGCTCCTATGCCAACGAAAAGCACGCTGAACAGGCGCAGAGCTACGAGCGCCTCGAGTTCCTGGGCGACTCCGTCCTCGGCCTCGCGGCGGCGGAGTTTCTCTACGCGCACGAGCCCGCCCTGCCTGAGGGGCAGATGACCCGTCTGCGCGCCGAGCTCGTATGCGAGGCGAGCCTGCACAGGGCGGCGCTCTCCCTCTCCCTGGGCGACTATATGCGCCTCGGCAGGGGCGAGGAGCACACCGGCGGCAGGACCCGCCCCTCCATCCTGGCCGACATGGTCGAGGCCGTCATCGCCGCGATCTATCTCGACGCCGGCATGGACGAGGCCAGACGCTTCGTTTTGGATAAGATCCTCAAGGACGCCGAGATCAGCGACAGCCACCGCGGCGCGGACTACAAGACCCGCCTGCAGGAAGTGGTGCAGCGCCGCAGCGACCAGCACATCAGCTATGTGCTGGCGGACGAATCCGGCCCCGACCACGACAAGCGCTTCACCTTTGAGGTGCGCATCAACGGCGTCGCGGTCGGCTCCGGCAGCGGCCGTACGAAGAAGGAGGCCGAGCAGATGGCCGCGTGCAGAGCGCTGGAGAGCCTCTCTCAATGAGCGCCCGCACTGACGTCATCCCGGTCTTTGTGCCGCATCTCGGCTGCCCGCACGCCTGCGTGTTCTGCAACCAGAACCGCATCTCCGGACAGGCGCGCCCCGCCTCCGCGGAGGACGTGCGCCGCGCCGTCGCCAATGCCGCCTTTCTCCCGCGGGGGGAAAAGCGGCAGCTGGCATTTTATGGGGGCAGCTTCACGGCCATACCGATCCCCGAGCAGGAGGCGCTGCTGGGCGCGGCAAGGGAGGCGATGGAGCGCGGCGAGATCGACGCGATCCGCCTCTCCACCCGCCCCGACGCCATCGACGAAGAAGTGCTCGCACGCCTGCGCGCCTACGGTGTGGAGACCGTCGAGCTCGGCGCGCAGTCTATGGACGACGAGGTGCTGCGCCTTTCCGGCCGCGGCCACACGGCGGCGGACGTGGAGCGCGCCTCCGGCCTGCTCCACTCGGCTGGCTTTCGCCTGGTGCTGCAGATGATGACCGGCCTGCCCGGCGACACGGAGGAAAAGGACCTCGAGACCGCCCGGCGCTTGATCGCCCTCAACCCAGACGCCGTGCGCATTTACCCCACGGTGATCGTGAGGGACACCGCGCTCTGCCGCCTGTTTGAGCGCGGGGAATACAGGGAACACACGGTGGAGGACGCGGTGGAGATCTGCGCAAAGCTCCTGCCGCTGTTTGAAAAGGCGGGCGTGCCCGTCATCCGCCTCGGCCTCAATCCGACCGAGGAGCTTACCAATGGGGCGGCCGTCGGCGGGGCCTATCACCCCGCGCTGGGCGAGCTGGTCAAGAGCCGCATCCTGCGCCAGAAAGCCGCGGAGCTGCTGCAAAACGTGGAGCCCGGCAGCCGGGTCGAGCTCTCGGTGGGACGGGGAAAGCTCTCCCAGATGATCGGCCAGCACCGCGAAAATATCGCCTGGCTCTGCCGCCGATACGGCCTGAGCGCTCTCAAAATCTCTGAAAACCCGGAGCAGACAGAGGAAATTCTCTTGTTTTCCGTTGATTAATTACCAAAACCGGGGTATAATAAATCGTTTTTTGCAAGAATAATCGTAGGGGTTACTGCTTTGTATTTAAAAGCGCTTGAGATCCAGGGCTTCAAGTCCTTTCCGGACAAGACGCGCCTGAGCTTTGAAAAGGATATCACCGCGATCGTCGGGCCGAACGGCTCGGGCAAGTCGAACATCGCCGACGCCATCCTCTGGGTCATGGGCGAGCAGCGCTCCAAGGCCCTGCGCGGCGGCAAGATGGAGGACGTCATTTTCGGCGGGACCGAAAAACGCGGGGCCTTGGGTTACGCCCAGGTCTCCCTGATCCTCGACAACTCCGCCCGGATCTTCGACTCCGACAGCAGCGAGATCATGCTCACCCGCCGCTACTACCGCAGCGGGGAGAGCGAATATTATGTAAACCGAGAAGCCGTGCGCCTCAAGGACCTCAACGCCCTGCTGATGGACACGGGCCTCGGCCGGGACGGCTATTCCATCATCGGCCAGGGCCGCATCGCCGAGATCGTCTCCGCCAGGAGCACCGACCGGCGCGAGGTCTTCGAGGAGGCCGCGGGCATCTCGCGCTTCCGCTACCGCAAGGAGGAGGCCGAGCGCAAGCTCGAGAGGACCGAGGAGAACCTGCTGCGCATCAGCGACAAGATTGAGGAGCTGGAGCTGCAGGTCGGCCCCCTGAAGGAGCAGGCCGCGGTCGCGAAGCGGTATCTTAAGCTGCGCGACGAGCTCAAGACGGCGGAGATCTCCCTCTGGATGGCGACGCTGGACAAGCTGCACAGCCAGAGCGAGAGCATTCGCGTCGAATACGCCCAGGTCACGGCGGAGCTGGAGACGGCGAAGGAGGGCCTGCAGGCGCTCTACGCCTCGTCCGAAGGCATCAGCGAGCGCATGCACCGCAAGGACATCGAGACCGACGAGGCCCGCGGCCGTCTGGGCGCGGCCGAGGCCGAGATCGCCCGCTGCGAGGCGGACGCGGCGGTCCTGCGCGCCGACTGCAAGAGCACCGAGGACGCGAAGGCGCGCATGCTGGACGACATCTCCGAGCAGGAAAACCGCGTGCGCGAGGTGCAGAAAAACATCGACGAGGCGAAAAAGCGTACGGACGAGATCGACCGCGAGCTCGCCGCCTGCCGTGAGGAGAGCGGACGCTGCCGGAACGTGCTCGACGGCTGCCGCATGAAGCTGTCGAGCCGCGAGCAGATCCTGAACGGGCTGAGCGAGAAGGCGAACCGCCTCGCGGTGGACGGACGCACCATGGACGCGCGCATCCGCATGCTCGAGGATATGGAGCGCGAGTTCGAGGGCTACTCCAAGGCGGTGCGCAGCGTGATGCGCGAGAGCGCGCACGGCGTGCTGAAGGGCATCCACGCCCCGGTCGCAAACCTCCTGCGCACGGACGAGGAGACCGCCCTCGCCATTGAGACGGCGCTGGGCGCCGCCTCCCAGAACATCGTCACCGATACGATGAACGACGGCCGCGCGGCCATCGAATATCTCAAGCGCACGGACGGCGGCCGCGCCACCTTCCTCGCGCTCGACACGATACGCGGCTGCGTGATGAAGGACGCGCCGGAGCGCGACCCCGGCTTCGTGGGGATCGCCTCGGAGCTGGTGCAGTTTGAAGAAAAGTACCGCGGCATCGTGGAAAACCTGCTGGGCAGGACGGTCATCGCCGAGGCCCTGCCGGACGCGATCCGCATGTCGAAAAACAGCGGCAGCCGCCTGCGCATCGTGACGCTCGACGGGCAGCTCATAAGCCCCGGCGGCGCCATGACCGGCGGCAGCAGCGCGAAGGGCAGCGGCATCCTCTCCCGCGCCAACGAGCTGGAAAAGCTCAAAAAGAAGCGCGGCTCGGCGCAGGCGGAGGAAAAGCTCTGCGCTCAGGAGCTGGAGCGCGCGAAGGCGAATCTCGCCCAGGTGCGCTACACGCTCGAGCGCGCACAGGAGGAAGAGGCGGAGCTGCGCAGCAAAAGCGCCTCGCTCGAAGCCGAGCGCCGGGCGGGGGAGAACAGCAGCGCGCAGCTGCGGCTGCTGCTGGAGAGCCTGTCGGGCGACAGCCGCGAGCGCCAGCGGGTCGTGGAGGCCTTCGACGAAAGGCTCGAGAGCTTCCGGAATCGGCTGGCGGAGAAGGAAAAAGAGCTTGCGCGCTGCCGGGCCGGAGCTGACGCCATCCGCGGCGAGATCGGGCAGATCAGCAGGTCCAGGCTCGAGCTCGAGGGCAAGCGGACCCGCGCCGAGAAGGAGGCCCAGACGCGCAACGCCGAGATTTTGGAGCTCGAGCGCCGTTCGGCCCGCATCGAGCAGAAGAAGCTCGCCGCCGATCTGGAGGAAAAGCAGATCCTCGACAGATTGTGGGAGGGCTACGAGCTCAGCCACAGCGCGGCGCAGGCGCTGCGCAGGCCCATCGAGAGCATGGCGAAGGCCAACCGCGCCGTTTCAGAGCTGCGCAGCCAGATCGGCGCCCTCGGCACGCCGAACCTCGGCGCCATCGACGAATACGAGCGCGTCAGCACGCGCTATGAATTCCTGAGCGGCCAGCGCAGCGACGTGGACAAGGCGAAGGCGGAGCTGATCACTATCATCCGCGATATCACCGCCCAGATGGAGACCGTCTTCATCGAGCGCTTCAACCAGATCAGCGAGTGCTTCCGCGAGACTTTCCTGGAGCTCTTCGGCGGCGGCAAGGCGGCGCTGAAGCTGGAGGACGAAAACGACGTGCTGGGCTGCGGCATCGACATCCGCGTGCAGCCGCCCGGCAAGGCTCTGTCGACCATCAGCCTGCTCTCCGGCGGGGAGATGGCCTTCGTCGCCATCGCGCTCTACTTCGCGATCCTGAAGGTGCGGCCCACGCCCTTCTGCGTCATGGACGAGATCGAGGCCGCATTGGACGAGGTAAACGTCAAGCGCTTCGCGGACTACCTGCGGCGCATGGCGGACAGGACGCAGTTTCTGGTCATCACCCACCGGCGCGGCACCATGGAGGAGGCCGATATGCTCTACGGTGTGACCATGCAGGAAAAGGGCGTATCCACCGTGATCGAGCTCGACCTTGAACAGGCGCAGAAGACGATAGAAGAATGAGAGTGAAGAGTGGAGTGTGAAGAGTGAAATTGTTGTGCGCCTGCGGCGCGTTATAATTATCCGCGGAGCGGATACCACAACTTCACTCTCCACTCTCCAAACTCCACACTGAAAAAGGGATGAGGTTGAACAATGGGTTTCTTTGACAAACTCTTTTCGGGCCTGAGCAAGACCCGCAGCAATATGGAGGATCTCGAGGAGATCTTCCGCAGCTACGAGCCGGATGACGACGAGTTCTTCGACGAGCTCGAGGAGCTGCTCATCATGGCGGACATGGGGGCCGAGACGGTCGACCGCGTGGTCACCTCCATGCACTACCTCTGCTTTGACAAGAACGTCAAGCGCGGCGACAAGGCGCGGGAGCTGCTGATCGGGGAACTGGAAAAGGAGCTCGACGCGGGGGACAACAGCCTCAAGCTGA
Organism: Oscillospiraceae bacterium; assembly: GCA_024691985.1. Lineage (GTDB taxonomy): Bacteria > Bacillota > Clostridia > Oscillospirales > Oscillospiraceae > Limivicinus. The sequence continues at coordinate 35,405 of JAILNC010000066.1, forward strand.
CGACAAAGCCCTCGGTCATCCTGATGGTCGGCGTCAACGGCGTGGGCAAGACCACTACCATCGGCAAGCTGGCCGCCATGCTCAAGGGGCAGGGGAAGAAGGTCCTGCTCTGCGCGGGCGACACCTTCCGCGCCGCGGCCGCCGAGCAGCTGGCGGTCTGGGCCGAGCGCGCGGGCGTGGAGCTGGTGCGCCACGAGGAGGGCAGCGACCCCGCCGCCGTGGTCTTTGACGGTATCAGCGCCGGCAAGGCCCGGGGAACCGACGTCATCATCATTGACACGGTGGGCAGACTCCACAACAAGCAGAACCTGATGAACGAACTCAACAAGATGCGCCGCATCATCGCCCGGGAGCTGCCCGACGCGGATGTGGAGACCCTGATGGTCCTCGACGCCACCACAGGGCAGAACGGCCTCATCCAGGCCGAGCAGTTCCTGGAGACCGCCGGCATCACCGGCATCGTCCTCACCAAGCTCGACGGCACGGCCAAGGGAGGCGTGGTCTTCGCCATCGCCAACCGCCTGAAGCTGCCGGTCAAGTTTGTGGGCGTTGGCGAGGGGATGGACGATCTGATCCCCTTCGTGCCCAAGGACTTTATTGAGGCGCTGTTTAAATAAGCACAAACCAGAGAAACCCCTCAGTCAGCCTGCGGCTGACAGCTCCCCTCAGGCAGGGGAGCCTGTAAGGAAGGAGATACTATGATAACAAGCAAACAGCGGGCGCAGCTGAGAAGCCTCGCCATGCAGGAGGATACCATCATTCAGGTGGGCAAGGGCGGTATCACCGACAGCGTGATCGAGTCCGTGTCCGCCGCCCTCAAGGCCAGAGAGCTGGTCAAGGGCAAGGTGCTGGAGAATTCCATGCTCACTGCCCGTGAGGCCTGTGATGCACTTTGCCAAGCCTGCAAGGCGGACGCCGTCCAGGTGATCGGGACCAAGTTCGTTCTCTTTAAGCGCAACCCCAATGCTCCGAAGATCGAGCTGGTAAAGGAAAAGAAAAAATGAGGATCGTCCTGTACGGCGGCAGCTTCAATCCTCCGCACAGGGGACATGTGGCCGCCGCGCAAAGCGTATATGAGGCGCTGCACCCCGACCGCTTCCTGATTATGCCCACCAACATCCCCCCACACAAGGTGATGGAGGAGAACAGCCCCAGCCCGCAGACGCGGCTGGAGTTTACCCGCCTGGCCTTCGGGGACATCCCGGGGGCGGAGATCTCGGACATGGAGATCCTGCGCGAGGGGAAGAGCTACACCGCCGACACGGTCGCCGTCCTGCGGGAGAAGTACCCCAAGGCGGAGCTGTGCATCGTGATGGGCACCGACATGTTCCTGAGCTTTCGCACCTGGTATCGCTGGGAGTATCTGGCCTCCGAGTGCAACCTGGCGGTGTTGAGCCGGGATGAGGACGACGGGCCGGAGATCGCCGCCTTGCGGGAGAGACTCGAAAAGGACTGCGGCGCGAAGGTGAAGCGGATCCCGCATGAGCCGCTGCCCATGAGCTCCACCGAGATAAGGGAGAAGCTGCGGAGAGGGGAAGGCTCTGAGCTGCTGCCCGAGGCCGTGTACCGCCGCATCCTGCAGACAGGCAGCTACGGCGCAAAACCGGAGCTGACCTGGCTGCGCGCGCAGGTCCGGCCCTATTTGAAGCCCAAGCGCCTGCCCCATGTGGAGGGTGTGGAGGCCATGGCGGTCGGCCTTGCCGAGCGTTGGGGAGAGGACAGCCACACTGCCGCCGAGGCGGGGATCCTTCATGATATCACCAAGGCCCTTTCGCCTGAGAAACAGTTGAAACTGTGCAAAAAGTATGGTATCATACTGGACATCGCAGAGCGGGAGACCCCGGCGCTGCTGCACGCAAGGACGGGCGCGGCACTGTCCCGGGAGCTTTTCGGCATCCCCGACGAGATCTATGGGGCGATCCGCTGGCACACCACCGGCAGGCCCGCCATGAGCCGGCTGGAGAAGATCATTTACCTGGCCGACTATGTGGAGCCGACGCGGGACTTTGAAGGGGTCGAAGCGCTGCGGAAGCTGTGCTTTGAGGATCTGGATGCCGCCATGGAGCTGGGGCTTCGTATGAGTGCGGAGGAGATCCGCGCCCGGGGGGCCGAGCCCTTTCGGGATACCCTGGAGGCATACGCGTATTATAGAAATCTGAACTCACATAAAGAGGAGGAATCATCATGCTGACAGCCGAACAGATTGCGGTCATTGCCGCAAAAGCGCTGGAAGACAAAAAGGCAAAGGATGTCAAGGTTCTCAAAACCCGGGAGCAGACGATCCTGGCCGACTATTTCGTAATCTGCAACGGCACCTCCTCCACGCACATCAAGGCGCTGGT
>JAILNC010000045.1 GCA_024691985.1 Oscillospiraceae bacterium
CTCCCGCGAGCTGCACCGCAAGGGCATCGTGCCCCCGGTGGACGTGCTGCCCTCTCTGAGCCGACTCAAGGACAAGGGCATCGGCGTCGGCAAGACCCGCGAGGACCACGCCGGCACCATGAACCAGCTCTTCGCCGCCTACTCCCGCGGCAAGGACGCCAAGGAGCTCATGACCATCCTGGGCGAGGCCGCGCTGAGCGAGGACGACAAGCTCTTCGCCAAGTTCGCCGACGAGTTCGAGAAGGTCTACGTCAGCCAGGGCAACGAGACCAACCGCTCCATCGAGGAGACGCTGGACCTCGGCTGGAAGCTGCTGAGCATCCTGCCGCGCCGCGAGCTCAAGCGCATCAAGACCGAGTACATCGACAAGTATCTGCCCAAGGAGTAAGACCCCTATCAGCCGTAATGCTTAAACTTGTCATCCTGAGCGGAGCGAAGCGGAGTCGAAAGATCTTTTCCGCCGATACGCTGACAATGGATTCTTCGACTCGCCGGCGCTCGCTCAGAATGACAGTGTAAGTTTAGGCTGTTGCAGGCTGCTATCCCATTTTTATCAGGAGGTGATGCTTTTTGGCAGGTACGACGATTACCCCGACCCGCATGGTGCTCAACCAGCTCAAGGGACGGCTCAAGACCGCACGCCGCGGCCACAAGCTGCTCAAGGACAAGCGGGACGAGCTGATGCGCCAGTTCATGGACGTCGTCAAGCGCAACAAGCAGCTTCGCACCATCGTGGAGGAAGGGCTGACCGAGGCCTTCGCCTCCCTCCAGGTGGCCAGCTCCATCATGTCGCCCGAGATGCTGGAGCAGGCGCTGCTGTATCCGCGCCAGAGCGTGGAGCTCGACATGAAGTACAAGAACATCATGTCGGTCAACGTCCCCCTCTACAGCTTCACGACCAAAAACAGCGACCCCTCGGAGATCTACCCCTACGGCTTCGCGCAGACCAGCGGCGAGCTGGACGCCGCGCTCGAGCATATGGCCAAGGTCTTTGAGGACATGCTGGAGCTGGCGCAGGTCGAGAAGACCATGCAGCTTCTGGCCGAGGAGATCGAGAAGACCCGCAGAAGGGTCAACGCCCTCGAGTACGTGATGATCCCCGATCTGGAGAAGAACATCAAGTACATCACCATGAAGCTGGAGGAGAACGAAAACGCCACGAAGGTGCGCCTGCTCAAGGTCAAGGAAATGGTGCTGCAGGACGCCCACCACTACAAGTAATTGCCAAAAGCGTGAAAAAACCGGCCGCGAAAGCGGCCGGTTTTTTTGTTGCAGTACGTTGTGACAGCGAAAGCTAAACGCGTCATCCTGAGCGAGCGAAGCGAGTCGAAGGATCTTTCAAAAGATTCTTCGTCGCTTGCGCTCCTCAGAATGACATGTTTAAGATGTTGCAGCATACTACGCGTTCTCCTTAAAGAACGCGCACACCGCCTCGCGCACCTCGGCGCGGTTGCGGTTGAAGGAATGGTCGTCCACGTAGCAGAGCCTTTTCAGCTTCCCCTTGCCGCAGGCCTCGATCGCGTCGCTGAGCCGGTCGATGTGATCCTCCTTCGGCAGCAGGGTGTCGAGCGAGGCCGCCACGGTCAGCACCGGCCTGTCGGCCAGCGCGGGCGCGTAGGAAATGAGGTCCATCGATTCCAGATCCCGCTCCGCGTCGGCGCGGAAGCTCTCCCAGCTCAAGCCGTGCACCCAGGGCACGGAGGTGTCGATGATCGCCTTGTACTGCGGCGCGCGGTCCTCGAGCGCTTCCAGCCCCGCGAGGCGAAAGTCCATCGGCACCATGATGCACGCGGCCTTCACCCGGGGCGTGAGCGCCGCCGAGCGCGTTGCCATCAGCCCGCCCATGCTGTGGCCGAGCAGGAAGACGCGGTCAAGGTCGAGGTCGCCGAACTCGTTGCGCTGCACATAGTCCAGCACCGACAGGGTGTCCTCCATGCAGTGCAGCACCGAGTAGTCCCCGTCGCTGCCCCAGCAGCCGCTGTAGTGGAAGTTGATTGTCGCGAAGCCCGCCTCGCGCAGGGCGATCGAGAAATCGAACAGGCGCTCGATGCCCGGGATGCCGTGGCAGATCACCACGACCGGGTACGGGCCCTCGCCGCCCGGCAGGTAAGAGTTGGCCAGCAGCTTCCCGCGCTTGCCGGGGATCAGCATCCCCCGCGAAGACGGGGCTTTCGTCGTGTTGTCCATGGTTTCGTCCTCCTTACAGAAGTTTTTCGAGCGCGTCGAGGTCGGCGTCGGTGGTGGCCCAGCTGGTGCAGAAGCGCACGGCGGCGCGGCCGTCGTCCATATGCTCCCAGACCGAGAAGACCACGTCCTTCTGCAGGCGCTCGAGCTGCTCGCCCGTCAGGATGAAGAACTGCTGGTTCGTGGGGGAGTCCATATACAGCGCATAGCCGTGGTCGACGAACATCTTTTTCATCCGCATGGCAAGGGCCACGGTCTGACGGCCGATCTCCCAGTAGAGCCCGTCGGTGAACAGGGCGTCGAACTGCTGACTGACGACGCGCATCTTGGCGAGCAGCGCCCCCTGCTGCTTGATGATGGAGAGGAAGTGCGGCGGCATGTTGCCCTTGGTGAAGACCAGCGCCTCGCCGCAGAGGGCGCCGACCTTTGTCCCGCCGATGTAGAACAGGTCCGACAGCTCCACGATGTCCTGCAGCGTGACGTCGCTTGCGGGGCTCATGACGCCGTAGGCCAGCCGCGCCCCGTCGATGTAGAGGGGCAGGCCGTACTTCCGGCAGACTGCGGACAGGGCCGTCAGCTCCGCCTTGGAGTAGAGCGTGCCGAGCTCGGTCGGGTGGGAGATATAGACCATGCCCGGGCGGGCCATGTGCTCGTTGGTCTCGTCGCCGAGGAAGCGCTCCATGTAGCGCGCGAGGGTCTCGGCGGGCAGCTTGCCGTCATGCCCCGGCAGGGCGATGACCTTGTGGCCGCTGAACTCGATGGCCCCGGCCTCGTGGACGCTGACGTGGCCGGTCTCGGCGGCGACGACGCCCTCGTAAGAACGCAGCATGGACGAGATGGCGATGAGGTTCGTCTGCGTGCCGCCGGTCAGAAACTGGATCTGCAGGTCGTCGCGCCCGCATTCTCTGCGGATCTTCGCCATGGCGGCTTCGGTATCGGGGTCGGCGCCGTAGCCCGGCAGGCTGACGAGGTTGCGCTCCGTGAGATGCGCCAGCACCTTCGGATGCGCGCCCTCGTTGTAATCACAGGCAAAGGACAGCATGTGTATTCCTCCTTGGTTGTAATCGTGTAGGGGCCGACGCCCTCGGCGGCCCGGCGGGAAACATGTTCGATATGGTGAAACCCCCGGCGAATGCGTACATGCTGCGTATTCGCCGGGGATTCTTGAACATTGCAGGGTTTAAGCGCGCGGGGCGTCGAGGGCGCCGCCCCCTGCAATCAGATTATCAGGCTTCCCCGCGCTCGCGCAGGGCGTCCTTGCGGCTCAGATCGATGCCGCGCGGGCCGATGTTGGTGACCTTGACCCAGGTCATGTCGCCGACCTTGAGCACGTCCTCGACCTTCTCGGTGCGCTTGAACTCGAGATCCTTGATCTTGACCAGGCCGTCCTTGCCGGGGGCGAGCTCCACCCACGCGCCGAAGTCGGAGCGGATGTTGCTGACCTTGCCGTAGTACAGGGCGCCGACCTCGGGCTCGAAGCAGATGTCCTCGATGGTCTTGCGCGCGGTGCGGCAGGCCTCGATGTCGGAGGAGGCGATGAAGATGGTGCCGTCGTCGTTGATGTCGATCTTGCAGCCGGTGTCGGCGGTGATCTTCTGGATGACCTTGCCGCCGGAGCCGATGACCTCGCGGATCTTGTCGGGGTTGAT
>JAILNC010000055.1 GCA_024691985.1 Oscillospiraceae bacterium
TTGCCATGCCGATTACATTGACGTTTCATGTATTGAATGTCACTGTGACGATCACGGTAAAAAGCAGGCGCCGCCACTCGGCCAAGTGACGGCGTCTTATGCTTACGTATAAGATAACTCATTAGGGCGGGGCCGTTTACCGGCAACGCTCTTTTTCAATCTCATTATAGGTGCAAGGAGTCCTTTTGTCAACCAAAAAAGTGCATGGTTACCTGTAGATAGGAGGCTATGTAGTCAGACTTCACCATATAAGAATCCATCTCACCGTGCGACAAGATTATATGTCGCTCTTTCGGCGATTACAGTCGGCGCAAAGCATTTGACAATTCTCGACGTTGGTCTTACCGCCCTTACTCCACGGTGTAATGTGATCAGCCTGCATTTCTTCGATCTCAAAATGCTTGCCGCACTTAGGGCATAACCCTTTTTGCCGCTCGTATGCTGCGCGTGCCATTTCAGGCGAAAAAGCACGGATATTTAAATGCTTTTCTTGGCCGTCAAGCAGATATTCATAGATTCCTTTTTGATTCGTAATATAGCCGTTACGATAATCCTCAATCAGCTCAACAATACGAATCTCAAGTGCTTTCGGGTCATATTTTCCAGAGCCGAATTTGTTATAAAACAAACCCCATTCTTGCCCTTTCATAAGCTTCGCACGGTATTTGGGGAATGTAGCTTTAACCCAGTTGATTACGGTCTGAAAGTAGAGCCACAGTTCGTTGCAATTCGTATCGTGCTGATGCTGTGACATATAATCCTCAATACCTATACCGTCTCTTGCGGAGATCCATTTCAAGGCTGTTTCGAGATAGTCCTGCCTTATTGCGGAGCCGTTCAAATAATCGCCTGCAATTTGATAAGCGGGGCATTGAGTTTTGCTGAAAAACCTTTTTGCTTCAGTCAGCCATTCTCCAGTATAAATAGCATTACGCAACTCCTGGGCAGTAAGTTGCTCGCCAGCAATATTGATGATCTTAAACCAATCAAGCTTTTCCTTGTCTGTGCCTTCGCAGATATAGATCATAAGGGGATAGTCGAGAATTTGATCCTGTTCCGCTTTAGTGAGGTTTCCAAACTTGCGCGGCATCCCGTCAAGCATAACGGAAAAATCATCCATAACATATTGACAAATGCTGATTGTACGTTGTTGTCCATCCAATACTTCAAAATTGCCGGAATCACTCTTAACCCAATACATGACATTCAAAGGGAAACTACGTACAACGGTATGAATAACCTCGTCGCGCTGTTTATCTTTATAGATAAACTCCCGCTGAAAAGCAGGCCGGATATTTAGTTTTCCACCATATCCGACAACGCCGTTTTCTGCGCTGTCTACGTATCCGTTTACCACGTCACGGACAGGTATTTCGTGCAATTCTATTTTCATGTTTTGTCCTGCTTTCTGATAATTGTTATTCTCGCATAGGTAGGTTTCCCGTTAATCTTGCCCTCTGCGTTTTTTATCATGCCAGGTACTGATGTCGCAAACGAATAGTTATCCGCCTGTATAGCTTCTTTCCATTCAGCACAGGACGTATCACGTCGTCGTGAGATGTATCTACTTTCTTCTGATAAGGATTCGGAAGTACGGTTGTACCGTGCGCCGTTTGCTCTCTCTCTCTCTCTCTCTCTCTCTCTCTCTCTCTCTCTCTACATTAAAAAAATGTGAACTATCAGAAAATGAATATACTAAATCTTTGCCATCGTTTCCTTTGCGGAAAGCAACAATTTCAAACTGATCGGGGTTGTATTGAGAAAGAAATGTAATAGGGACTCCCATAACCCCATAATAATCACAAGGAATATCAACAGTTCTATTTACGTTGATAGCGTCGTAATTATCATAAGTGGGATATTCTTCGGGGGAATACGGTCTAAAAAGCACCATGTTTTCATGTCGCTTTTCTATATCAAGATTTGTAAACCAACAAATATTTCCCATTCGCCGCCATTTCTGCCCGGACTCGTCAATTTTGAAGTCTGTTTTCTTTTCTTCATAGGTTTCAGGGACTTTGAACCAGAAATGACCGCAATTATATCCAAGCCATAATACATTTTGGGCTATAAGCGGGAAGATTTCTTTATATGTTACGGCATTCATATTTCCAATGACAATAAATGCTTTATTATACTCTATAAGCTGTGCAATATACTCCCGGAAAAGAGAAAAAGGCGGATTGGTAACAATAATGTCCGCTTGTTTTAGTAGTTCGATACATTCCGCACTCCGAAAATCACCATCTCCGTCTAATAGAGTTAGCGCGTTTTTCTTGTTGCGCAATAGATACTCAACATCTGCAAGATCTACTCGTCCATCTCCGTTTTCGTCTGTCACTTCGGTTATCTCAACACGGTACGGGCGGCGCTTTTCATCAACTGGCAAAGCATTTGGCAGGGGCAGAAAAGACAGTTGTCCCTTTGCATCTTGAAAAAAGTCAAGCTCTTTCCCTGTAATGGGTGACGTTGCGTAGCAGGTTGCTATCAACTTTTTCAATCCTAAAGAATTGAAATTCATAGCAAAATACTTGAAAAAATTGCTCTCAAAGGGATCGTCACAATTACAAAGAATTGTTTTCCCTTTGAAATGTACTTTATAGTGCTTCAGCTCACTTTCAATCAGAGAAAGTTGAGTATAAAATTCATCTTGCTTGTTCCTTGCAGAATCATGCAAGTTGCTATTTCCCGCCATTTCGCATATCGCCCTTCCAGTAAACTGCAGTTTTATTATTTTATTTTACCACGAAAGGAGTTTATTTTCAATAATACTGAGACACAAGGATTCCATATCTTTCAAAGAACGTCTCACGACAAGAAAAAGGGAAGTCTGAAACCAGACTTCCCAAGATTGGTGGAGACGGAGGGATTCGAACCCTTGACCTTACGGATGCGAACCGTACGCTCTCCCAGCTGAGCTACGCCCCCAAGTGCTGCGCGGTGACAGCTTTTGTATTATAGCACACTTTTTGATTTTGTAAAGAAAAATTTCATTGAAATAATCCATACAATGGTGTATAGTATCAGCGTGACTTTTGACAAGGCTGCACTAGTTGGGGAGCCAGCGGTGCCCTGTAACCTGCAATCCGCTACAGCAGGGATGAATTCCCGGACGAGGATATGCTTTGTGCCGTCTGACCCCGGTAAGCAGCGTTGACGATCCGGTCCTGCGCAACGGGAACCCGTGAACCATGTCAGGCGGGGAACCGAGCAGCATTAAGCGGTGCTTTCCGTGTGCCGCGGGGGCGCCGGGTCTGAGCCGGCTGCCGGCGTAACGGGTATAATGCAGTATTCGGATCCGGGTGTGCAGTCTTGTCAAGGGTCACATTTTTTACACGAAGGGAGGGCGGCGGATGTATCAGGCTCTGTACCGCAAGTGGCGGCCCCAGACCTTTGACGAGGTCATCGGTCAGCGGCATATCACCGAAACGCTGAAAAACCAGGTCAAGTCCGGCCGTCTCTCCCATGCCTATCTGTTCATCGGCACGCGCGGGACAGGCAAGACCACCTGCGCGCGCATCCTCGCCCGCGCGGTCAACTGCGAGCATCCGGTCGACGGCAACCCCTGCGGCGTCTGCCCGGCCTGCCGCGGCATACTCGAGGGCTCGGTGCTGGACGTGGTGGAGCTGGACGCGGCCTCCAACAACAGTGTCGACAACGTCCGCGCCCTGCGGGAGGAGGCGGTCTTCAGCCCGGCCGCGGTGAAGAAACGCGTGTACATCGTCGACGAGGTGCACATGCTCTCGACCTCCGCCTTCAACGCCCTGCTGAAGATCCTCGAGGAGCCGCCCGAGCATCTCATGTTCATCCTCGCGACCACGGAGCTGCAGAAGGTGCCCGCGACGATCCTGTCCCGCTGCCAGCGGCACAGCTTCAAGCGCATCGAAGCGCCGACGATCGCGGCCTATCTGTCGACGATCGCGCAGAAGGAGGGCTTCACCCTCACGCCCGACGCGGCCGAGCTGATCGCGCGGCTGGCCGAGGGCGGCGTCCGCGACGCGCTGAGTCTGCTGGACCAGTGCTCGGCGAGCGAGAGGATCGACCTCGACGCGGTCTACGCCGCGATGGGTCTGGCGGGCAACCGGCGCACGGCCTCGCTGCTTGAACGCGTGATCGCTCACGATACGGAAAAGGCCCTGCAGGAGTTTCACGCCATGTGGATGGACGGGAAAGACCCCGCCGTGCTCCTGACCGAGCTTACGGGGCTTCTGCGCGACACGCTGATGATGAAGGTCGCGCCCAAGGGCGGGGCGAGTCTGATCTCCGGCGGCTACGACGGCGAGACCCTGCGCAGGCTCGGCGCGCGCATGACGCAGGAGGAACTGCTGAGCGCCATGGAGACCCTGCAGCGTGCGCTCGGCGCGATGCGCCAGAGCACCGACCCCAGGACGACGGCGGAGCTGTGCCTGGTCTCCCTGTGCGACAGTACCCTCGGCGAGAGCGTCGGAGAGCTGCGCGCGCGCATCTCCCGGCTGGAGGAGCAGATACAGAGCGGCGTGGTTCACGCCGCGCCTGCGCCCGCACAGACGGAGGAGACGCCGCCCCCGCCGGAGGACGAATACCCGGAGCCTGCGGACTTCCCGGAGGAAGACGAAACGCCCGCACCGCCCCCGCCGGCACCTGTATCTGTGCCCGCGGCCGAACCGGCTCCTGTGCCGCCCCCCGCGGCGGAGCCGGAACCGGAGCCCGCGCCCCCCGCGCCGGAGCTGAGCTGGGACAGGCTGCGCGAGCGGCTTGCCGCCGTGCTCCCACGCGAGCTGGCGACGCTGCTGGACGACGAGAAGAGCATCCGCGCCCGTATGGAGGGGAGCGTGCTCAGACTCGAGGTCCTGCCCGGCTTCCTCTTCGGGCGCGTCAACCGGCCCGAGGTGCTCGACAAAATCTCGGCCGAGGCGAGTGCGCTCGCCGGGCGCGAGATCCGGGCAAAGGCTGCGGAGCTGACGGACGCGCCCGCGGCGCCGCGGCGGAGTCTGGACGAGCTCAAAGGCTTTAAGGAAGTACACTTCATTTGATCATCATACAGGAGGAACAGAAAAATGGCAAAGGGATATCGCGGCGGCTTCGGCGGAGGCAGCCAGATGAACATGATGAAGCAGGCGCAGAAGATGCAGCAGGACTTCATGAAGATGCAGCAGGAGCTGGAGAGCAAGGAGTTTGAATTCACAGCCGGCGGCGGCGCGGTCAAGGCCGTCATGGTCGGCACGCGCACGCTCCAGAGCATCACCATCGACCCCGAGGTCCTGGATCCCGACGATGTGGAGATGCTGCAGGATATGATCCTGGCCGCGGTCAACGGCGCCATCAAGCTGGCGGACGACGAGACCAGCAAGGCCATGAACAAGCTGCAGGGCGGTCTGGGCGGCTTCCCCGGCCTGTTCTGAGCCGCGCTTCCAAACGCAAAAAGACGCATCCCCGCACAAGCGGGGATGCGTCTTTTTGTATGCTCGGATCAGCCCTTGTAGCCGATCATGTCGGCGAGCTCCTCGGTGATGATGACGGTCGCGTCGTGGTGCAGCTTCATCAGCGTGGCGGGGCAGGCGCAGGTGATGGCGTCGCTCATGAGGAGCTGACGCGCGGCGTCGGCCTTGCTCTTGCCGCTGAGGATCATCAGCAGGCGCTTGGCCATCATGATCTCGCCCATGCCCATGGTGACGGCGTAGCGGGGGACCTCGTCGCGGGAGGCGAAGAAGCGGGCGTTGGCGTCGATGGTGCTCTCGTCGAGCACCTCGCGGTGGGCGTGCCACCAGAGCTTCTCGCCCGGCTCGTTGAAGGCGAGGTGACCGTCGGGGCCGACGCCGAGGACCTGGACCTCGACCTCGCTCCTGGCGATGACGGCCTGGAACTCGGCGATGTTGGCGTCGATGTCGCCGGTGCCCTTGGCGACGTAGGTGTTGGCCTTGTCGATGTTGATATGATCGAAGAGGTTGGTGTCCATGAAGTAGCGGTAGCTCTGGTCATGGGTGGGCTCAAGGCCGATATACTCATCCAGATTGACGGTGCTGACCTTCGAGAAGTCAAGCCCCTCCTCGCGGCAGCGGCGGGCGAGCTCCTGATACATGCCGACAGGGCTGGAGCCGGTGGCGAGACCGAGGCAGCAGTCGGGCTTGGCGCGGACGATCTCTTCGATGATATCGGCGCCGGCGGCGCACTGGCTTGCATAATCCTTTGTGACAATGACTTTCATGGATTGACCTCCTGTAAATACTTAAATATGCCGGAAACAGTATAGTCTTCCCCCTGTTATTCGTCAAGAAACAATTCGGTGTCACGGCGCGCGGGCGAAAAGATTTACAATTTCCCCTTTCTTTTTTTGCCATGTTATGTTACCCTGTTACGGAACGAAAAGGGAACAGGATATTCCGTTGTTCGTCAGATCTCCGGGAAAGGAGAATACCATGAGGAAAACAGTCAGCCTGCTGTTGCTGCTCGCGCTGCTGCTGAGTCTCCCGCTTCCGGCGAGCGCGGAGAGCATGCCGAGCCGCGCGGTCATCGGGGCCGATCTGGACGAGGGGCAGATCGAAGCCGTGTACGCCCTGTTCGGCGTGCGCCGCGGCAGCGTACCAGAGCTGCGCGTCACCAACGCCGAGGAGCGGGAGTCGCTCACGGGCTATGTCGATGAGAGCGTGATCGGGACGCGCTCGATCTCCTGCGTATATATGGAGCTGCTGCCGGAGGGCGGCGGCCTGAACGTCGAGACTCACAACATCACCTGGTACACGGGCCAGATGTATGCCAACGCCCTCCTCACGGCGGGCATCACCGACGCGCGCATCATCGTCGCCGCGCCCTTCGAGGTCAGCGGGACCGCGGCGCTCACCGGCATCTACAAGGCCTATGAGGATATGACGGGCGTTGTGCTCGACGAGCAGGCGAAGCACGCCGGTACGCAGGAGCTCACCGTCACGGGCGATCTCGCGGAGGAGATCGGCAGCACGGACTCCGCCTCCATCGTGGGCGAGCTCAAGAGCGTGCTCAGCCGGACGCAGGAGCTGTCCGACGAGGAGCTGCGTGGCGTGATCACGGAGATCGCCGAACGCTACAAGGTCAAGCTCACCGAGACGCAGATCGGCCAGCTCGTCAGCCTCTGCCGCTCGATCCAGAGCCTCAATCCCGAGCAGATCAAACAGCGGGTCGAGGAGTTCCAGGGCACGCTGGAAAAGGTGTCCGAGGCCAAGGACAAGGTCGTCGGCTTCGCGGAGACGGTGAAACAGCTTGCGCAATCCGTCAGCGAGTTTTTCGGCAAGCTCAGCGAGCTGCTGGACAAGTTCAAATAAAAGCGAACAAAAAAAGGACTGCTTCCCATGAAGCAGTCCTTTTTTGTTCGCGTAAGTTCAGATCAGGTTCAGGACCAGGGTCAGGATGACGAAGGCCAGGGCGAACCACTTGGTGGCCTTGGCGAGCTTGGCGTCGAGCGTCTTGGCCTTGCCCTTGGACAGGAAGGTGTCGGCGCCGCCGGAGATCGCGCCGGAGAGGCCGGCGCTCTTGCCGCTCTGCATCAGAACGATGGTGGTGACGGCGAGCCCGGAGAGAACCTGGAGAACAGTGAAGACGATGGTGAGAGCAGACATGTATTTCAATCCTTTCGAATAATCATACGTATTAAGACAGCTTTGAAAGTATATCACAGACATTGCGGCAATGCAAGACCTTTTTTCACACTTTTACGGCTGTCCTCCGAGAAAAGGCAGCAGCGCGTCCGCCCAGACCCGCGTGAGCCGCTCGAGCGGCCAGGCGGCGTTGGCCGGGCTGGTCGAGGGCAGGCAGAGCGCCGCGCGCCCGGTCTGCGCTTCCAGATAGCGGCGGTACATCTCGTGGGACTTCTTCCCGTTGCAGAAGACCTGCCGGATCTCCGCCGCCGCGAAGATGGGGGAGAGATCGTTCGGCACGACGGCGCTGATACTCGCGTCCGATGAGCCCACGATCTCGCAGCGCGCGATGGAATCCCACAGCGCCACGCCGTGCGAGAGCAGCATCTCCCGCTTTTCCGGGACGGTCTGCGGAGTCTCGCAGCCGAGCACCGCGGCCATCACCCGCCAAAAGCGGTTTTGCGGGTGGCCGTAGAAGAAAAGCTGCTCGCGCGATTTGACGGAGGGGAAGGAGCCGAGGATCAGAATGCGGGAGCGCGCGTCGAACAGGGGCGGAAAGGGATGCGCGATCTCGCGTGCGTCTCTCCGGTCGGGCATGGACAGCCCTCCTTTGCCCGTTTTTGATCAGTATACCAGCGATCCGCGCTTCTGACAAGCTTGACAGGCCAAGTGCTGCGTGCCAAAATAGAAGAAAAGGGGGGACGGGAAATGGAGGTACAGGTCAGGCGCTTTGACGAGCTGAGCGCGGCGGAGCTGTATGCGATCCTGAAACTGCGCTTTGACGTCTTCATCCTCGAGCAGCGCTGCTTCTATCCGGAGCTGGACGACTGCGACCAGAAGGCGCTGCACGTCTGGCTCGAGGACGGGGAGGGGATCGCGGCCTATCTGCGCGTCATGGACCGCGGGGTGCGCAGCGAGTATGTGACGATCGGCCGCGTCATCGCGGCGCGGCGGGGCTGCGGCCTCGGCGCCCGGGTGATGCGCGAGGGCATACGCGCGGCAAGGGAGCGCTTCGGCGCGGATACGATCTATCTGGAGGCGCAGGATTACGCCCGGGGCTTTTATGAGAAGCTGGGCTTCCGCCCGATCTCGGAGCCCTTCGACGAAGACGGCATCCTCCATGTGAAGATGCTGCTGGATCGATGAACAGAAAACCGGATCTCTTCATGACGGAGAGATCCGGTGCTTTTTTTATCTGCGCTTGGGAAAGAGGGCGGCGAAGGGCTTTCGCCGTCCGAAACTAGAGTACATCCCAAAGGAGATGCCGAGCGTCAGCAGGGGGCCGACGACAAGCTTCCATCCAGTCGAGTGCAGAGCGTCCGACATGAAGACAAAATCAAGAATGCTGAAATGCAGCATATACAGCATGAAGGAGCTTCCGGAGAGATAAGCGGTAAAACGGCGGCGGCCCTGCCGGGTCTGCCCGTCGAGAAGACACAGGCCCGAACACAGCGCGATCCACAGCAGGAGAAACACATAGATGGAGTACGCGGTCACCTTGAGGAAGACGTAGACGAGGGTGAGGACTGCGCAGGCCGGGAGCAGGAGCCGGGCCATACGCCGGTCAAGGCGCTCGAAGAAATAGTATCCGAAGACGCCCAGCGCGAATACAAAGCCGAGCCCTCCGCCGCGTCCGCCGACCAGGTACTCGATCGGGAGCAGCAGCGAAAGCGCGAGAACGACAAGCTCGGGCAGACGAAGCTGCCTGCGGTTGCGGATGCTCAGCAGCAAAAGGGCGTGGATCAGGTAGAAATACCATTCCACCGAAAGAGTCCACAGCGGCTTGGCCGAGCCGAAGGCGAGCACCGAAATGCCCGGCAGACGGTTGAGCACGGTCCATTGGATCAGGAGCAGGTTACCGAGGAAGGTCTTCAGGTCGTAGGTGTCGTAATAGCGATAGCGGGGGCCGAGGACCTTGATCGAGACCGCGTCCAGCGCAGCGATAAAGAGCAGCGCGGGAATATACTCCCGCATGATGCGGCGGAGCTTGTGCACGGCAAAGCGCCGGAATTCATAGCTGTGATCCGCGTTCTTCTTTTCCAGCGTATAGGCGGCGAGAAAGCCGGAGAGCATGAAAAACATGATGACGCCCAGCTCTGCATAAGCGTTGTAGTAAGAGGCGTCAACAGTCTCCGGGATCCCGGCGAAGCACAGGGAATGGCCGACAAAGACCAGAAAGGCGGCGGCGATCCGAAAGCAGTCCAGAAAGGTCTGCTGCTTCCCGTTCAGCTCCCGAAGGGGAGCGGAAACTGCGGTATCCATATCGTCGCTCCTTTCACAGTTCTTTTGGGAACAGCCTTACCGGCCGCATAAGATGCAGCCGCGCCCGCCGCTCAGCTTGTCTGTAGGCACTGTTGCTGTCGGTCGGGGGACAACGGGCGGAGGCGTATTCATTATACGCCTCCGCCCGTCAAAAGTAAAAGGTTTTATCAGAGAACGATATCAGATCGTCACCAGCTCGTACAGCCGGGTGCCGAGACCGATCTCCTCCGCGTGGATGAGACCGGGCTCCCATTCGGCGTCCGGGTGGTTGAGATGGAAGTACTCGTGGTTGGGGTCGTCGTCCCAGAAGCTCTTGATGTGTTTGTCGAGGCGGCTGCCCGCGAGCACGGGCATCTTGTTGCACAGATCGACGCAGGCCTGGTCGAGCGCCACGGGATCGAAGGAGGCGAGCATGCCGACGTTCGGGATGATGGGCGCGTCGTTTTCACAGTGGCAGTCGCAGAAGGGGGAGACGTCGCAGATCAGGGAGATATGGAAGGCGGGCCGGTCCTTCACGACGGCGTATGCGTACTCGGCGATCTTGCAGGAGAGGATCGCCGCGGAGTTGGCGTTGCTCGGCTCGATGGCATCCCTGGGGCAGATCGCGAGACAGCGGCCGCAGCCGACGCATTTGGCGTGGTCGATACGCGCCTTGCCGTTTTCGACCCGGGGGCCGTCATGCGCGCAGATGCGCACGCAGGAGCCGCAGCCGATACAGAGCGAGGGATCGACGACAGGCTTGCCCTCCCAGTGCTGGTCCATCTTGCCGGCGCGGGAGCCGCTGCCCATGCCGAGGTTCTTGAGCGCGCCGCCGAAGCCCGCTTCCTCGTGCCCCTTGAAATGGGAGAGGGAGATGACGATGTCGGCGTCCATGATGGCCTGGCCGATCCGGGCCTCCTTGACATAGGGCAGATCAATGGGGACGAGGGCCTCGTTCGAGCCCTTGAGCCCGTCGGCGATGATGACGTGGCAGCCGGTCTGCAGCGGGGAGAAGCCGTTGAGATAGGCGGTCTCCATGTGGTCCAGCGCGTTCTTGCGGCTGCCGACATAGAGGGTGTTGCAGTCGGTCAGAAAGGGCATGCCGCCGCGCTCGCGCACATAGTCGGCGACGACGCGGGCGTACTGGGGCCGCAGGTGCGCGAGATTGCCGAGCTCGCCGAAGTGGATCTTGATCGCGGCGAAGCGGTCGGTGAAATCGATCTCCTCAAAGCCCGCGCTCTTCATGAGCCGATGCAGCTTCTGCGGCAGCGTCTCGCGCGGCGTCGCGTGAAAGTCGGTGAAGAATACCTTGGATCTGGTCATGGATAAGCCTCCTGTCAGGTCAGATTCTGTCTCTCTTGCTCAATAGCACTGCATCCCCGGTCTGTGCCGGGGATGCGCGTTGCAAACATCTGTGGATATTGTATTGGAATCCCGCGGGGTCTGTCAAGGAATCCCGCGCGGGATCGCTGTCTCAATTTTGTACGGCGCAGCCGCCGGGGGGAGGGCTCACACGGACGGGAAAGCCATCCGCTTCTTCTTCGGGGCGGGCAGCTCGGGCAGCATGGCCTCGAACAGCTCCTTCAAAAAGGCCGGATCCTCGAGCCTGTCCACAAGCAGCATCTCCTTCGCCCCCTCGTAGGGCAGCTCGCGCGCCGCGTCCGGCAGCAGGGCCAGCGCCGAGGGAGTGGGCTTGACCAGCAGGCGGTCGTCGTAGATCCCGCCCACGACGCGCCCCCTGCAGTAGAGGATGTATTCGCCCATCATGGCCCGGATCGTGACGTCCTCCACGTCGGAGAGCTGTTCGAGAATGAACTCCAGATATTCCTTTGACGACGCCATGTCATCCCTCTCCCTTCAGCGCGCTCAGATCGCGCCAGACCAGCTTTTCGGAGTGTGAGACCGTGCCGCAGAAGTCGTCCTCGAAATACGAGAAATGCTCCGCGCCGAGCTTTTCGTACAGCCTCCGCGCTCGCTCGTTTCCCCGGACGATGCACACGCTCATGTTCGCAAAGCCCTGTCCGGCGGCGTGGGCGGCATGGCGGCGCAGGAGCGCGCTTCCGACGCCCCGGCCCCGCGCCGCCTCCGCGACGTGCAGCGAATCGAGATACCAGCAGTCCGGCAGCACCGGATCCGGCATCCCGGCGGAAAAGCCAAGGAAGACGCCGCCCTCGTACGCCGCCCAAAGCCTGTGTCCGGGCGCGTCCCGGTACGCGGCCCATTTCTCCCGCGCGTGGGCGGGGGTCAGTCTGGAAAAGTACTCCTCGCTCAGCAGCCCCGCGTAGGTCTCCCGGTGGTTTTCCACATACAGCGCGGCGATCGCGTCCAGATCCTCCGGCTGCGCGTCCCGGATCTGCAGGCCGGTCTCCGCCTCTTTTTTCATGGGATAGAAGCGCAGGCCGTTCACGCACTGCTCCGGCGCGGCGTCGCGAAAGCCCAGACGCAGATAGAAGCCGTGCGCATAGGGAGAGGCGTTCACCGTAAAGAAGCCGTAAGGGTTGCGGGCCTTCGCATCGGCAAACAGCGCGCGCCCGACGCCCTGCCGCTGCCGGGCGCTGTCGACAAAGAACAGGGCGATGTGCGATTGATCCTTTGTCGCGATCACGCCGATCAGCCCGTCCCTGTCGTCGAAGGCTCCGTAAAACTCCCTGGCCCCGACCCAGACGGGATCGTCGATCGAGCGCCTGAACTCCGCGACGCCCTCCTCCGGATAGTCCGGGGCCTCGTATTCCAAAAAGACGCGCCAGACCAGGTCGAGGGCCGCGCCCATTTCCGCTTCCGTGATCTTACGGATCGTCACAGAAACACCTCCGCTTGCCCGGGCTCAGCTCCGGGGGAACAGGATCTGATCGGTATACTGATAATTCCCGTCGAGCGCGGGGAGATCGACCGGGAGACGGCCCGACGGCTCGCCCATGCCGAAGCAGGCGCAGAGCGCGGCGGGCAGGTTCGGCACATAGTCGCTGCCCTTGCCGGAGGCCGGGGGCGGCGTCTTCATGGCGCTGGAGCAATAGGCCAGCAGGATGGCGTCCGCCGTCTCAAAGCGGGCGGCGTCGTACGGCAGCTGGCAGGAGACCAGGATCACGCTCTGCCCGGCGGCGTGGCAGGCCTCGATGATCTTGTCGAAGACCGGCGTGGACAGGCCGTCCCCGGTCGCCGGGTCCAGACAGGCCGCGCTGTAGGTGCGGTGGACCAGAACGACATGGTCCGCCTCCTCCGCTGCGCGCAGGCAGTCTTCGGCATTGTCGGCCGTGCTGGCCATCACCCGGAGCTCCGCGCCCTGCGGCAGAGCGCCCGCGTCTGCCAGCATGCTCTTCACGAGCTCACCCGTGCCGACGCGGCTGGCGCAGGAATCCGCGAACAGGATCAGCGCGCTCTGCCCCGCCTGCATATCCAGCGGGAAGGCGCCGTTTTCGTTTTTCAGCAGGGTCAGGGACTTCACAGCGATCTCCTGCGCGAGCTGCCTGTGTGCGGCGCTGCCGACGCCCTCGACCGCGGCGCGGACCTGCTCGTCCGTGACCGTGAAATCCGTCTGCTCCAGCAGCCCGTACTTTTTCTTCAGCGTCAGGATGCGGCGCACGGAGTCGTCGACGCGCTCCATGTCGATCCTGCCCTCCTCCGCAAGCTCGACGGCGAGATCCGTCCACTCCATGGCCTGCAGGAACAGGGCGTTGTTCTTGACGATCGGCAGCATCAGCATGTTGACGCCCGCGTTGATCGTGTTGCAGAGGACGTCCTCTGCCGCAAAATTCTTCTTGATGGCCCCCATATCCAGCGCGTCGGTGATGATCACGCCCTCAAAGCCCATGTCGCCGCGCAGGATATCGCTCAGGATCACGCGGCTCATGGTCGCGGGCAGACAGACCTGCTCCCCGTCGGAGATCGAGCTGTAGGTCTGCGTCTCGATCTGCGGATACTGGATATGCGCGGTCATGATCATGTCAACGCCCGCGTCGACGGCCGCCCGGAACGGGACCAGATCAAAGGCCTTCAGCTCTTCAAGACTGCTCTGGATGCAGGGGAAGCCGGTGTGGCTGTCGGTGGCGGTGTTGCCGTGCCCCGGGAAGTGCTTGAGCGTCGCGATCGTGCCCGTCTGACGCAGCCCCTCCAGATACGCAAGCCCGTATTCGGATACGGTCTGCGGATCGTCCGAGAAGGAACGGATGCCGATGACGGGGTTGGCAGGATTGCTGTTGACGTCCAGCACGGGAGCAAAGTCCGTATGGATGCCCAGCAGGCGCAGCTCCTCCCCGTAGACCTCTGCCATGCGGCGGGCAAGCGCAGGATCGCCGGTCGCGGCCAGCGCCATGTTCCCGACGCCGCTGGTGCCGTAGCTCAGACGGGTCACGCTGCCGCCCTCCTGATCGATGCCGACGAGCAGCGGCAGACCGCCGCCCGCCAGCGTCGCCTGCTGCAGCTCGGCCACGAGACGGAGCGTCTGCTCGGCGTCGGAGCAGTTTTCGGCAAAGAGGACGGTCCCGCCGAAGGGATAGCGGGCAAGACAGTCGCGGATCGTGTCGTTGAGCGCAACGACGTTCTCCTTGGGATTCTCGGTCGCCGCGTTCTCAACGGTCTCGTTGATCCCCGGGTCCTTGTCCGGCACCGATTCCCAGATGCGGAAGGAGACGACCATCATCTGACAAATCTTCTCCCGCGTCGTCATGGAGTCGAGCAGGCGCTCGATCTCGGGGTCGGCTCTCTGCGAGGGGATGAAAAAGACGGCACAGAGCGTCAGCAGCACCAACGCCAGCACGAGCGCAATGATTTTGAACCACATGGCGAGACCTCCTCAAGTTTTTTGTTTATCGTTCAGGATCACGATTCGAATTCGAGAAGACGGTAGATCCTGCGGTATGTCCTGCCGGTGAACAGCAGCCTGAAAACGCGTCTTTCCGACGGCTTCAGCTCGTTTACGAGCGCGGGCGGGGTAAAGGAGTGTTCGGCCTTGAAGCGGACGTCCAGGCCGCGCAGCAGGCCCGGGATATCGTCGACCCCGCAGACCTCCGTGACGCCGACGTCTCGGATGGGGTTTTTGTATCTGGACGCCTTCGCGCCGAACACGGTATAGATGTCCATCAGGATGTGGAGCCGTGAGTATTTGTCCCGCAGCGCGCGAAACAGGCCGTGCAGCTGCGCGTTCGTCAGATACATGCTCAGCCCCTCGAGCACGACGATCGCCGCCTCGCTGTCCGGCAGGGCCCCGATCTGCGCCGGGTCGGACGCGTCCAGCGCCAGGATGCGATACCGCTCCGACTCCGCAAAACAGCGCCTGCGGACGTCGGCGACCTCCGGCAGATCGCAGTCGAGCCACAGCCGGTAAGGCTGCTTCACCCGTTCGCAGCGGCTGTCCAGCCCGCAGCCGATGTGCAGCACCAGCGCGTCGGGGTCCCCGGCGAGCATGGCGTCCGTCCAGTCGTCAAAGACCCGGGCGCGCATGGCCATGTTGTAAGCCAGCCACTTCGAGGCGGAGCTCCCGCGCAGCGGGAAGCCCTCGGCCGCCCAGATCCTCTCGGCGCTCGGGTCGTGCAGGAGGATGCCCTGCCTGCTGACCCGCGCCTTCCCGCACAGCGGGATAAACAGAGTTTTGTTGACCTCGTTCATCGTCTGTCATTCCTTTACCAGCGCGTACATCTTCATGTCCAGGACCTTCCCGTTCTTGACCGCGTTGCTGTGCAGCGTGCCCTCATAGCGGAAGCCCGCCTTTTCCAGCACGCGGCAGGAGCCGACGTTATATGAGAAGGGTTCGGCAAAAATGCGGATGATGTCGGTGTTTTCAAATATGTACGCGCAAAGCTGCCGGACCGCGCTTGTCATGCAGCCCCTGCCCCAGTATTCTTCACCGAGGTAGTAGCCGAGCTCCGCCGTGCGGGAATGGATATTCTCACAGCGGAAGGCCCCGATGCTGCCGACGGCCTCGTCGTCCAGCGTGACCGCGAAGGCGAAGGCCTTGTCCGCGTCCGCCGCCAGCATGGCGGAGATATAAGCCTCCGCGTCGGCCTCGGTATACGGATAGGGCAGCCCGTCGCGCAGATAGTCCAGAATTTTTCTGTTGCTGAGATTTTTTGCCAGCGAGCGGCTGTCTTCCAGCCGCCATCTCCGAATCACGCAGTCCATGCCGAACACCTCCAGCTTATTCCCGGTCTCAGCAGTTCAAGCCCTTGACCATCACCCGGCCGTCGAGCACCTCGAAGCCGAACTTCCTGTACAGCGCGTGCGCGTCCCGCGTGATCAGGATCCCGCGCAGGCCCGCATACAGCGGCAGGGACTCGATGTACGACAGCAGGGCGGTCCCCAGGCCCCGGCCCCGGTACGCCTCGTCGATGACGACGTCGCACAGGTAATAGGTCGTGGCATAGTCGCTGATCACTCTGGCAAAGCCGACGAGTTTTTCTTCCTCTTCGAGCCATACGCCGTAGCAGCTCGAACTGCGCAGCGACTTCTCGATGACCTCGATCGGACGCGTATCCGCCCAGTAGGTCATGCGCAGCAGCCTGACGACGTCCGCGAGCGCCATGTTCTCCGCGCCGTCAAGTATTTTAAAGTTCATGTTTTTACCTCCGTTATCCGTGGTATAGAAGTGCCGCTGTCTCCGCATGCCTTGGGGCAGCAGGTCAAATAAAAAGGCTTGTATTCGGCCCACTGTCTCATCCCAATGAAGAAACGGGCAATTTCCCGACAGGTCAGGGGCGGGACAGTAAGTTGAATATCGGCAAAGCGATAAGCCGGAATTTGTCAGCTAATGTTCTTGATATGCGCTGCGTTCTGATTCTGATAAGTCACGTAAATATGTCCGACGGCGAACAGCACAGCAAAACCAACCAGCAACCAATGTCGTAAAAGAACCCCGCTAAGTAAGAAAATGCATGAGGGCAGAATTGCAAGGAGAAGTGCGAGTCGCACAGTCTTGTGCTTCATATAGACCGCAAACAAAATCAAATAGGCGACAAGCAACGTCCCATTGCATACCATATAAAGCACCATTTCAAACACACTCGCAAATCCGAATTTCCATACAATGAGAGGAAACCACATAAGCACGATGCAGGCGTACCGTCCATCTGCTCGGCAATGTTCATTAATCGATTCGTGCAAATGTTCTTCTCGTCTTTGTTCTTTATCGCATAAACAATATTCGGTATCAGCAATAGAATCACAATGATTGCACCAAATACGTTGATCCATCCAAATTCCATTTGTTCACCTCGGCAAGTTTGAATTTATGTTTCAAAAGAATCCTCCGTTATACTTCTTTTGAACTTTTGCCAGAATAATAAAAGAAACGATGAGTCCTGCGATCAAAACGGTCAAACTCGCCGCTATAATTGCATTTTCTTTGCCAAATAACGCAACAATTCCACTGATGATAAGTGTTGCGCATATTGCAAACATTCCCTTTGAAAAAGCTCGGCCATATTCTTGCCGCTCGGATTCCTTAATGTGTGTTTGGTGATAATCATGTATCAGCTTTGTATTTCC
>JAILNC010000080.1 GCA_024691985.1 Oscillospiraceae bacterium
GGAACAGCGTCGGTATTTCGATTTTGACCACACGGTTTACCATGATACGGAGTTGGATAAGGATATCGAGATCGTCGGATTGGAACTGACGCCGTTTAGCGCTGTTTGGAAAGTAAGTTACGAGGGTGCGGAATCCTTCCAAACCCCGGATGCAGATTGGGATGCTTATCAGCCTTGGAGCAAACTGGAAGATAAGGTGTGCATCGACACGCAGTTGATCTTCTCGGACGGCTCGACCTTCTCGACCGGCGGAGCGTTGACCACCCCCTATGAGAACGGTACTGTAAACCTTTTCTGTGGCTGGGGCAGCGCTATCAACATCGATGATGTTCAGCGCATTGTTCTCGGAGACCTCGTTCTCTGGGAAGCCAAGTAATACGATCAATCCTGTAGAAGTGTTTTCAACTCCAATACTTTTTTTAGTTGAGTAAAAATCAACGATTGCCCCTTTTTTGTTAAAATAGCAATCTTTAGCCATATGCAAAGATCCCTCGCCCTCTCGGGCGGGGGATCTTTGCATAAAGAAGGGTGGGATTCGAACCGAGGGCTCTTGGCAAGGCGCCGGGGGAAAGGGGACGCCGCCGCTGCCGGTGGCAGAGTAAGGCGGCGGCCCCTTTCCGCAGCGGTCGAAGAATCGGAGGATCAGCGAAAGCCCGAACGATTCTTCGGGCACCGCAAGGTGGAAGCCCAGAGCCGCGAGGTGGCCTCCGCCGCAGCGGAGGTCGAATCCCACCCTGATGGTATAGCGCCCAGGCCCGCCCGCAGGCGGGGAATCCCACCCTGTCCGCCAGATTAGGATTGCTGTTTTCACAAGATAGCAAGCCTTTTTTATTGCCGCTTTCTTTCAATGTGGTATAATTAATTGCAGACGTGTCCGTTATTGAATGATCTATGTTTTAGTTGTAACTGTGAGGCCGTTTATTATGGTTAATAAAACGATGATTACAGAAATAGAAGATTTAGTATCTATATTAGATAATGATAGAAACAAGATGGAAAGCATTGATGTTTCAAAACTATCTGTTAATTCCTCGAAGATGATAAACTGGAAGTGCGAGAACGGGCACACCTTCAAAGAAAAGGTGAATGTTATATACAGGAGAAAACACAAGTGCTTTTTCTGCACAGGCAGAAAAGCTGTTTGTGGGGTTAATGATTTGGTAACTCTTTACCCTGAAATAGCAAAAGAGTGGGATTCGGAGAAAAACAATGGCATTTTACCAGAAGATGTGTCCCCCTTTACATATAACTCCGTTTGGTGGATTTGCCCCAAAGGTCATTCATATAAGAAAAAAGTAATACAGAGGACAAAGTTTCACAAGCCGATAGACTGCCCCAAATGTATTAAG
Source organism: Oscillospiraceae bacterium (assembly GCA_024691985.1). GTDB lineage: Bacteria > Bacillota > Clostridia > Oscillospirales > Oscillospiraceae > Limivicinus. Next base: position 1,350 of record JAILNC010000080.1, read on the forward strand.
GCACACTCCACGTCTTTCCCGGAACAAGCAATCTATTTCTATGCGAAAAAGTGTTTTCCGGATGCGATCAACAGGTACAAAGAACCTTTTGACAATGGAATGGAACTGGATATCTATATACCTTTTTACAAAATTGGTATCGAATATGATGGCTTAGCATTTCATAACGATGATGACCAGCACGATCGTGAACGAAGAAAGTATTTGGCATGTAAACAACAAGGTATAAGACTTGCCAGAATAAAAGAATCAAAGGACACTTGGAGCGACACGGCTGACGACATTTTCTATGTAAGCAAAAGAATGAAAGATACTGAGCTTTCAGTTTTTTTGAGGTTTATGTTTGGTAGCCTGTTCCCCTTTAGCTTATATAGTTTTAATTGCGAGAACAGCAAAGAAACACAGCTAAACCGCCTTTATGGGTTCCCGACGGATTTTAACATATCAAGGGATCGACCGGAAATCTTAGAATACTTAATCAATGTTGATCACTCTTTCGGCGCTCAACATCCGGAGTTGGCAGCAATTTGGTGCGAAGAAGCAAATGGAAATTTAACTCCGTTCATGTTTACATCTGGATCAAATTATATGGCAGCATGGAAATGTCCTGAATGCGGAACAATTTGGAAATCACCTATCTCTAGTATTGTCTCAAGGAAAGTAACAACCTGTAAAGCATGTTCCAGACGAGAAATGGGAAAGAACATAACCAAGGTAAAAACCGCTGAATCTGGCAGCCTTGCAGAACGAAGCGAAATACTGTTAAGACAGTGGGATTACGAAGGAAATGGTAGCCTTTCGCCATATGAAGTCCCTTTGAATTATAGTTTTGAGGTTGCGTGGAAGTGTGACAAGTGCAGATATAGGTGGTCCAGCTCTCCTAACTCAAGAGTCCGAGTAGACAGCATATCGGATTGCCCTCATTGCACAGGAAGAGTGGCAATGCCCGGAGTTGATGATTTGGAAACCTTATATCCGGATCTAGCAAAAGAATGGGATTACGAAAAAAATGAAGGTATTCTTCCTTCGCAAATAAAGCCTTATTCCAATAAGAAGTATTACTGGCTTTGCCCTGTTTGCGGAAAATCTTATCCGTCGTATCCGGGTAATAGAGTGAAGGGCTCTGGCTGCCCTGATTGTGCTCACAAAAAGATTGGAAAAAAGAATTCTAAAACAGTGGGGCAATTTGATGAAAATCGTTTATTGATTAATACCTACCAAGGATTGCATGAGGCAGCAAGAGCAATGCGATTAACACCGAATGCCATCTTTCAAGCTGTTAAGAACGGCAGCAGATCGCAAGGCTTCTATTGGAGATACATTCTCAGCGAAAAAGAGTAATGCCGCCTTATCTGAGTTTTATAATGGCGGGCTAGTATTCAGTTGAGTAAGAATCAACGATTGCCCTTTTTTGTTAAGAACAACCGCACCTTCTCCCAAACAGCAACAGCCACCCCTTCCGGGGTGGCTGTTGGTATTCAAATGACCAAGCCTCGCTCAGTCCGTCTGCTCCTTCTTCTTCCCGATCCTGTCGAACAGCAGGGGATAGATCGCGATGTCGACGAACAGGATGACGGCGTAGCGCAGCGCGCGGACCAGATAGGCCGCGAAGGTCCCGGAGTCCAGAAACGCCCGGGAAAACGGCAGCTTCAGGACCGTGTTCAGCCCGAAGTAGATCGCGGCGCCGCCGACGATGCGGAGCAGGATCTTCCACCAGACGCGCGTATTATGGAAGCGCACGTATTTCTCCTCAAACAAATCGCCGAGGAAAAAGCCCAGCGTCATGCCGTAGCCGGAATAAAAGTCATTGCTCTTGCAGTAGAACCAGCCGGGCAGCATGACGAGCAGCAGGATCACATACGGGATCCAGCGGCTTTTGAACTTCCCGACGAACCACGGCATAAAGAAGATGAGCGCGAGGCCGAGCAGCCAGCCGGCCAGCACGTCCGTCGGATAGTGGACGCCGAGGCAGAAGCGGCTGATCCCGACCAGCAGCGGGATGCATACGGCCAGGATCCGTATCCACGTTTTTCTGCTGCAGCGCCCGATCACGCCGTACGTCACGGCGGCATTGGCCGAGTGGCCGCTCGGGAACGAGTAGCCCTGCGCCGCGACGTCCATGACGTCTGCGGAAGAATCGACGGCCTTGAGGCATTTTATCTCGGGGTCGACCATGTAGGGCCGCAGCCGCAGCGCGATATTTTTCAGCATCGGGTTGAACACGAGCTCTGCGCAGGTGCAGCGGCCGAGCAGCTTGCCGATCTCCTTGTCCCAGCCCCAGTAAAAGAATCCCATCACCAGGATCAGCAGCAGCTCTTCGCCGAACATCGAAAAAACCGTCGACAGCGCGGTCCCCGCGGCGCCCATATGGGACTGCAGCCAGATGATCAGCGCGTCTTCCCAGTCAAAAGAGAATACGTTTCCCATTTCCAATACGGTTCCCATTTTAGTTCCGGCCTCCCGTCCTGTCCTCGCCCGCAGCCGGGCGGCGCGCGGCCGCCTTTCCGCGATCCCTCCGCGCTCCGGCTGTTTTCGGGGACGTCTCTCCTTGCGGATGTCTGCAAGTATTTTACCAAAGATTGCCTGATAAAGCAAGCGATATGACGCCGCCCCGAAGCGCCGCGGACCGGGGCGGCGGGGCGCAGGCCCGAAGGCTCACGCCTTCGGGCCTGTTTTATTGCCGCCTCACACCCGCACGGGCTCGCCGTGCGTCAGCGCCGTCACGAGATCGGGATATCTCCGCACGAGCGGCGCGGTGTCGACCCATGAGGACAGCGGCGGGAAGGTGTCGTCCCAGTGGTCGAGCAGCACGCGCTTCGGCTGCAGGCGCTCGATGACCCGGACGGCCGGCGGCAGATTGTCGACCCACCCGGCGTAGGGGAGCACGAGGACGTCCGCGCCCGTCGGGTACGTTACCTCGTCGCGCAGGTTCATGCTGCCCAGGAGGAAAACGCTCTTCCCCTCCGCCTCGAGCTGATAGCAGACGGTCTCGTCCCGCTCCCGGCAGGCCCTGTTCTCCCGGTACATATACGGGACGTTCCGGCGCGCCGGAGACTTGATCCAGCTTAGCACGCGCCTGGCGTCGAGCTTCGGCAGGACCGCGTGCCTGCCGTGAAAGACGCGGACGGCAAAGCCGTTCACGTCGCGCCGGTCCCCGTAACGCAGCAGGGACAGGTTCTTCTCCGGCACGCCCTTTTTGCGCAGCGCATCAAAAGCCGCCTGCGTGCAGTGGATCACGGTATCGGGATTTCGCTCCGCGATCTCCGGCAGATCCACGACGTGGTCGAGGTGGCAGTGCGTGACGAAGATGTCGGAAAAGCCGTCGTAATCGGCGATGCAGGTTTTCACGCTCGAGCCCTTGAGCGGGACGAAGGGGTCGAACAGGAGCCGGCCCTGCCCGCAGACCGCCTCCATCGAGGCCGTCCCGTGCCAAATCAGTTCCATTTGCGCCGCCTCCCCGCTCTCAGAGCGCGTGCCCGCCGGATGCCCTGACGACCTGCCCCGTGAGTATCCGGGCCCGCAATCCGCAATCGACCATGGTCTCCTCCTTACGCCAGCAGGCAGGCGCTGAGCACGGCCTGCGTCTTGAGCGAATCGCCGTGGATCAAAATGCCCCGCCCGTCCAGAAAGGCCAGCAGGCGCTCCCGCGTCCCGGCGGCGGCCTTCCAGTCGTCGGCCTTGAACGACAGCTCGGCGACGGTCTGCCCGTCGCCGACGGGGCAGAGCTCGGCCGTGACGCCGACGCCGTCCCAGTGTCCCCGATAGCGCAGGATGCGGATCGGGCCGAAGAGCTGCGCGCGGCCGAGCGTCGAGGCCGCCCAGTTCTCCTCGCCCCAGTCCCGCTCCTCGCCCGGCATGGTCTTTTCAAAGAACGCGACCGCGTCCTCGGCGCTGAACTGCCCGAGGCTCTGGTAGCCCTTGAACGCGCCGGCGGACCCGTGCGTGAGGCTCAGGGTCATCTTGGCGTAGCCCCAGTCGAGCTCCGCCTCATAGCCGCCCGCCCCGGGGACGAAGCCCTCCGCCTCCGCCTGCCGCAGGGCGGCCGCTACCGCCGCCTCGTCTCCGCCGTCGACGATATAGCGCTTCTTGTAGGTGCGCTCGGCCTTCTTTTTTCCTTCCTTCCAGCGGATGCGGTTGACCCAGCCCTCCGCAATGAAGGCCTTGTCCGCCGTCTCCAGATAGACCACGTCGATCGCCTGCGCTTCCTCGCCCAGTCCGAAGAGCGCCCGGAACTCCTCCGTGAGCCGCTCTCCCTCCATGACGCGCCCGGCGTCGAGCAGGAATTTGACCTCGCAGGCCAGCTTTTCCGCCTCAGCCGCGGAAACAACGGGTACGTTTGTGTTTTCGTCCATGCGTCTCGCCCTCCTTGTTCTCTTTGGTCTATTATAGTATAAAAACACGCTTCCCCACAAGGCTTCAGTTTGAAGCCCCGTTCCGAATGGGAACAGATGGGGGCATTTCCCGCCTTGCGTTTCCGCGCCCCTCTGTGCTATGCTTGGATCGTAAAACAAAAAAACACAGGAGGGATCATCCATGGAAGACAAGCTCAACGACCAGAAGCTCGAAGAGGTCGCGGGCGGCGCGGGCTACTACCCCAACCCCGACCAGCGCCGGGTGAGCGGGCTGCAGACCGGGTATCTGGCGATGCGCACGGCGCCCACCTACGACTTCAACAACGAGATCCGCGGCGCCGAGCTGTACAACGGCGACGTCGTGTACATCCGCGGCCCCTATACGCAGGGCTACGACGGCAGGACCTACGTCACGGTGTTCGCGCCCAAGAACGGCGTCACCGGCTACGTGAACGCGTCCTTCCTCTCGTGGTAAGCTACGCATCCGGCAGAGAGCCCCTCGTCTTTAGACGAGGGGCTCTCTGCTGTCAACAAACCCCAGAACGTGTCATCTTGACCGGAGGCGAAGCCGGAGTCGAAAGATCCAAAAGTTTGGAAATCCAAACTCCCAAGATCTCTCCGCTCGCTTCGCTCGGTCGAGATGACATCGAGCGGGTACTTTATCTGCAGTCTGAGCCCCTCGTCTGAAGACGAGGGGCTCTCTGCTGTCAACAAACCCCAGAACGTGTCATCTTGAGCGGAGCATTCTGACGCGCGGGCAGCGTGTGACATTCCAAGCTTGTCTGCTGAGTCGAAAGATCCAGAAGCTTGGAAATCCAAACTCCCAGGATCTCTCCGCTCGCTTCGCTCGGTCGAGATGACATCGAGCGGGTACTTTATCTGCAGTCTGAGCCCCCGTCCTTTGACGAGGGGCTCTCTGCTGTCCCTGTGCGCAACTTCTCTGCGATTGCATATATTTCTCGAAAATAATTTTATATAAATATCTTGACAAAGTTATTCTCCGGGACTATACTGTATGCAGAAAACCGGAAAAGGAGCATAGCTATGAAAAAGACGCTCTACAGTCTCATGCTCAACGACGAGGTCGTGCGCGAGGTGGACCGCTGCGCCCACCGCATGGGGACGAACCGCTCCGCGCTCATCAACCAGATCCTCGCCGAATACGTCAACTACACCACGCCCGAGCGCCGCATCAACGACGTGCTCTCCGCCATCGAGGCGCTGATGCAGCCCTCGCGGGAGCTGGTGCCCTTCTTTGCGCCGAACAGCTTTTCGATGTCGCTCAAGAGCTCGCTGGAGTACAAGTACCGCCCCACGGTCAAGTACGAGGTGGAGCTCTACCGCGGCCGGGAGGAGTCGATCGGCCAGCTGTCGGTGGTCTTCCGCACCCAGTCGAACGCGCTGATCGAGGCGATGACCGAGTTCTTCCGCCTCTGGAAGCAGATCGAGGATACGCACCTCAAGCCGCTGACCGGCGCCGAGATCGACTACGCCCTGTACGAGGGCAAGTTCGTGCGCTCCCTCGCCGCGCCCGACCGGGAGTGCTCGGCGGACGAGCTCGCCTCCGCCCTGTCGGAGTACATCAAGCTCTTCGACAAACTGATGAAGGCGTGGCTCGCCGGGCGACTCGACGCGCACGACGTGGAGGCCGCCTATTTCTCCCAGATGCGAAACAGCCCCGTGCACGTTTGAGCGGCACAGCCCCGAACCGTAGGGGGCGGCGCCCTCGACGCCCCGAATCAAATCCACACCATAACCACAACATCTACACTCCTTGGATTGGAGGCTTGAACCATGAACGAATACAGCTACACCCAGAATTCCGTCAAGGCCCTGCAGACTGCGGAGGCCATGGCGCAGGAAAACCACAACAACTATCTCACGCCGGAGCATCTGCTCTACGCCCTGGTCGATCAGGACGGCGGCACGATCCAGACGATCTTCAAAAAGCTCGGCGCGGACTGCAATCAAATCCTCTCCGAGCTGGACACCGCCATCTCGCAGCTGCCGAAGGTCGGCGGCGCGCCCCAGGTCTACGCCTCGAACGAGACCAGCCGCGCCATCAACGCCGCCGCGAAGGCCGCCAAGTCCATGGGCGACGAGTACATCTCGGTCGAGCATCTGATGATCGGCATTTTTGCCGCGGCCACGCCCGCGGTCAAGCGCATCCTCGCCGACCACAACATCACGAAGGCGGGCTTTTCGACCGAGCTGAGCAAGATCAAGACCGGCCCCGTCACCAGCGACAACCCCGAGGGCACCTATGACGCGCTCAACAAATACGGCACGGACCTCGTCAAGCGCGCGCGGGAGCACGAGCTCGACCCCGTCATCGGCCGCGACGCGGAGATCCGCAACGTCATCCGTATCCTCTCGCGCAAGACGAAGAACAACCCCGTCCTCATCGGCGAGCCCGGCGTCGGCAAGACCGCCATCGCCGAGGGGCTGGCCCAGCGCATCGTCAACGAGGACGTGCCCGAGGGCCTCAAGGACAAGACCATCTTCTCACTGGACATGGGCGCGCTCATCGCGGGCGCCAAGTACCGCGGCGAGTTCGAGGAGCGGCTCAAGGCCGTGCTCGAGGAGATCCGCAAGTCCGAGGGCCGCATCATTCTCTTCATCGACGAGCTGCACACCATCGTCGGCGCGGGCAAGACCGAGGGCAGCATGGACGCGGGCAACCTCTTAAAGCCCATGCTGGCACGCGGCGAGCTGCACTGCATCGGCGCGACCACGCTCGACGAGTACCGCAAGTACATCGAGAAGGACGCCGCGCTCGAGCGCCGCTTCCAGCCCGTGCAGGTGGACGAGCCGACGGTGGAGGACACCGTCGCCATCCTCCGCGGCCTCAAGGAGCGCTACGAGAGCTTCCACCGCGTGACCATCCACGACAACGCCCTTGTCGCCGCGGCCACGCTGTCCAACCGCTATATCACCGACCGCTTCCTGCCCGACAAGGCCATCGACCTCGTGGACGAGGCCTGCGCCATGATCCGCACGGAGATGGACTCCGTGCCCGCGGCGCTCGACGACATCCGCCGCAAGGCGATCCAGCTCCAGATCGAGGAGAACGCCCTGAAGAAGGAGGACGACAGGCTCAGCCGCGACAGGCTCGCCAAGGTCCAGGAGGAGCTGGCCAATCTCCGGGAGACCGAGCATGAGATGACCGCCCGGCTCGAGAGCGAGAAGGAGGCCGTCAACGAGCTGAGCGAGCTCAAGGAGATGCGCGAGCGGCTGCACTTCGATCTGGAGAGCGCCCAGCGCCGCTACGACTACGAGACCGCGGCGAAGCTGCAGTATAAGGAGATTCCGGAGCTCAACCGCAAGATCGAGGAGGCGGAAAAGCGCGCCTCGGCCGCCGGGGAGAACACCTTGGTCAACGAGTCCGTCACCGAGGACGACATCTCCGGCATCGTCGCCAAGTGGACCGGCATCCCCGTTTCCCGCCTCATGGAGAGCGAGCGCGAGAAGCTCCTGCACCTCGACGAGCAGCTCCACAAGCGCGTCGTCGGCCAGGACGAGGCCGTGGAGAAGGTCACCGAGGCCATCCAGCGCTCGCGCGCGGGCATCTCGGACCCGAACCGACCCATCGGCTCCTTCCTCTTCCTCGGCCCCACGGGCGTCGGCAAGACGGAGCTGGCCAAGTCCCTGGCCCAGTGCCTGTTTGACGACGAGCACAACATCGTGCGCATCGACATGACCGAGTATATGGAGAAGTTCTCCGTCTCGCGTCTGATCGGCGCGCCTCCGGGCTACGTCGGCTACGACGAGGGCGGCCAGCTCACCGAGGCCGTGCGGCGCAAGCCTTACAGCGTCGTGCTCTTCGACGAGATCGAGAAGGCCCACCCGGACGTGTTCAACATCCTGCTGCAGATCCTCGACGACGGCCGCATCACCGACTCCCAGGGCCGCACGGTGGACTTCAAGAACACCATCATCATCCTGACCTCGAACCTCGGCAGCCAGTTTTTGCTCGACGGCATCCTGCCCGACGGCACGATCTCCGAGCGCGCGCAGAAGGCCGTCATGGCCGAGCTCAAGCGCGCCTTCCGCCCGGAGTTTCTCAACAGGCTCGACGAGACCATCCTCTTTAAGCCTCTGACGAAGGAGAACCTGGACGGCATCATCGACATCATGGTCGCCTCCCTGCGCGAGCGTCTGGCCGAGCGCTCCATCGGGCTCGAGATCACCCCGGCGGCGAAGAGCCTCATCATCGAGCGCGGCTACGATCCGCTCTACGGCGCGCGGCCCCTGCGCCGCACCCTGCAGAGCAGCGTCGAGACCCTGATCGCCCGCCGCATCCTCTCCGGCGACGTCGCCCCCGACAGCACCATCACCGTCGACGTCGAAGCCGGCGAGCTCGTCTGCCGCTAAGCCTTCCCCCGCAGCCTTCCCCCGCAGCCTTCCCCTTGAGGGGAAGGTGCCCCAGTGCGCACACTGGGGCGGATGAGGTGTCACGCCCCCCGTGTCCGGTTTGCAGACCATCTCCTGCGCAAAGCAAGACCCATTTCTCTTTTCGCGCAAGAGCGAAAAGAGAAATGGGTCTTTTGCCTTCCTTCGGGCTCCTTTCCCGGACCTGCTTCGCGGCGGTCTGCCAAAGGCGCGGCTGCGGAGCGGAAAGCCTGCCTTCTTCTGCCACCGGCAGCGGCAGGGATACAGACCGTGGGCTGCGTCCGCCTTGCCGCATTTGCCTTTCCCGGGCCTGCTTCGCAACGGCCCGCCAAAGGCGCGGCTGCGGAGCGGAAAGCCTGCCTTCCTCTGCCACCGGCAGCGGCAGGCCTTCCGCCCCTTTGGATTCCCCCGGGGGATGGAGACGGGGGATACGGATTGCCACGCCAGTGTGCACACTGGCTCGCAATGACATACAGGAGGAAGCAGGGAGCAATAAAGTTATTGTCTGCACAATGTCGGTTGGTTCGGCGCGTTTTCTTTCTGACGGGAGTTGGTGCGAAAGCCTCGTCGGAGCTGCAGAGAGGGCGGATAGTTGCGGGCACAATGTTCGGCCTTGCGGAAACGTTGCCCGCATTCAGCGCCCTTTTCTTTCTTACACCGGGCGCGGCGCTGTCTTTCTTTTCGGCAAGACGAAAAGAAAGACAGGGGGACGCATTACGCAGCTCACGGTCTGCATACCGGATGCGGAAAGCCCGACATCGCCCATACGCAAAAAAACAGCACCCGATCGTTTGATCGGGTGCTGTTTTCGCATACAGCCTGCGTCTTATTCCTCTGCCTTCTCTTCCGCCGCCGGTTCCTCCGCCGTCTCGCTGACCACGAGCTCGTCGGATTCGACCTCCTTGTTGCGGTTTTCGTCGATGCCGAGCGTGTCGTTGACCTTCCGCTTGGCCTTGCGCCAGTAGATGCCGACCACCGCGCCGACGGCGATGATGATGCCGGCGACCGCCTGGATGATGTAGGTCATGACGGAGGGGTCGATATAGGCCTCGCCGTTGGCCCCGAAGAGCAGCATGGCGGCGCAGCCGGTGAAGAGCAGGGCGGAAAATCGGATGCTTCTTTTCATGTCGTTTTGTTTTCCTTTCTTTCGCGGATCTTTTTCTGGATGGCGGAGATGATGTATTTCCCCTCAAACTCGGCGCTGTGGCCGGGATGGTAGACGTGCCGCGCGAGCGATTCGCTTATCGCCTCGCGGTAGTACGCGGCGGAGGAGAGCAGCTCCTCGGCCGTTTCGGCCGTGCGGTCGAGCTCGTCGAGCTTCAGCACCCTGCCGACCTCGCTCCTGGCCGCGATGTTCATGGGCGGCTCCTCGATCTTCTCCCAGTCGGGGTTCATGATCTTCATGGGCGTGTCGATGAACAGCACGGGCTTTTTCGTCGTGTAGCAGAACTCCCAGGCGATGTCCGACCAGTCGGTGATCAGCAGGTCCGACTCGAATACGGTGGAGTTGGAGGAGAAATCCGTCTGGATCTCCACGTTCTCATCCGCCGCGCAGCGGGTCTTGAGCTGCTCGAAATACGCCTGCTGGTGGCGCACCTGCTGGGGGTGGGGCCGTACGATCACACGGTGCCCGGTCTGCTTGAGCTCGTCGAGCAGCGTTTCCAGACAGCTGTCGATGATGTTGTCCTTCTGCCAGGAGGGCGCGATCAAAATCTGCTTCTGCGCCCGCTCGGGATGGGGCGCGGCCTCGTAGGCGGCCGTCATCTCGTCGAGCAGGGGATAGCCGGTTTCCACCAGCTTTTTCGCGGGCAGACCGTCCAGCGCCTCCATCTGCCGGATCTCGCGTTTGAGGTGCCCGCCCACGCAGAACACCGTGTCGTAGTGGTCGAGCGCGCCCTTGCGCAGGGCGGAGTTCACGCTGCCGACGCCGTGGATCTGATAGACGTACTCGATGTCTTTGCGCACGTAGCTGCGCTTGATGTGGTAGTTTTCGAGGTCGGGCACGGTCATGACCACCACGTCCGCGTCCATCTTCATCATCAGGGTGATCAGCTTCTTCTCCCCGATGTAGTAGGGCTTGATGGCCGGCTGCGTTTTGGCGAGCTCGAAGATCTGATCGTTCGGGTCGCTCGTTACGTAGTGGATCGTGAGATTGGTGTTTTTGAGCAGGTACTCGATGCCGCCCTTGAAGTATTTGTAGAAGCCGCTGGATTCGGAGTAGTAGACCAGATGCTTGTTGACCACGGAGAAAAAGCGCTTGTAGTCCGCACGCTCGCGCCTTGCGTCGCCGTCGCCGAGGAGCTTTCGCTTCCTGCCGCCGAGGGACTGCAGCGCGGCCAGCTCCTTCTTGCTCGCCTCCAGCGCCTCATAGTCCACGTAGCGCTTCGGATTGATGGCGGCGTTGAGCGCGTAGAGCTGCACGATGGCCAGCAGGTTGCTCGCGATCCAGTACAGCGCCACGCCCACCGGCACGAACCAGCCGAGATACAGGCTCAGCGCCACCGACAAAATCAGCATCCCGTACTTGTTCCAGGCGCTCTGCTCGCTCTGCAGCACGTTCGAGGCGTTCTGCGCGGCGCACATAGCCCAGGCCGAGAGCCCCGCGAGGATCGGGGACAGGACGAGCCACCCCCGCCCCTCGTTCGGCACGAGACCCAGGTCGACGCCGAAGCTTTTCAGGCTCACGCCCTCGACGCCCATGCAGGCGCGGATCGCGCCGATCAGGCCCATCAGCAGCACGATCTGGATGGCCAGCGGGATCACGGTGGCAAGCGGGTGATAGCCCTCCCGTTTGAAGATGGCGGCCTGCCCCTCGGCGATCGCGTCGCCGTCGCCGAAGTGCGCGGCCTTGAGCCGGTTGATCTCCGGCTGCATCTTGACCATCTTGATGGAGTTTTTCTGCAGCCACACCGAGATGGGTAAAAGCACGATCTTGCTCAGCAGCGTGAACAGCAGAACGGCCAGCCCGAAGTCCCCGCACAGCGCGTAGCAGCGCAGCAGGACCCAGGTCAGGGCCCGGTAAAGCATTTCCATGGGCGTCCTCTATCCCTTGTATTCCAGCACGCGGCCGGTGGCCGTAAAGGTCTCCATATCCTCGGCGTGGCCCGTCTGGACGTATTCCGTCAGAATATCGCTGTTGGTCAGCATGTAGTCGAGGAAGCGGCGCGTGCGCGCGTCCCCGGCCTTCCACTCAAAGCAGTCGGCGGACTCTCCCCCGTCGAGCAGCACGGTATAGGCCCCCTGCAGATCGTCGTAGGAGACCGGCGCGTCGTCCGTGCGGAAGGGGTGGTGCTCGTTCCGGCCCTTGATCAGCAGCATCGTGTGCTGGTTGAGCGTGACGAGATCCGTCGTGTTGGAGCTGCCGTGGTCGCTGAGCAGGACGATGACGGTGTTGTCGTAGACCCCGGCCTCCTTCATGCGCTGGAAGAGGCGCTTGAGCATCGTGAGATTGCCCTCGATCACATCGCGGTAGGGGCTGTCGTCGAGCACGTTCATGTCCTTGTCGTAGACGTGCGGCTGGTGCGCGCCCTCGAGGTGCAGGTACTTGAAGCACTTCCCCTCCACGGTCCGGATGGGGTTTTCCTCCCCCAGCGTCTCATAGAACAGCAGATCCGACCAGTCGAAGTACTTCGCGCCCTCCCCGCCGTAGACCACATGCTCGCGCAGGCGGCCGGGCAGGTCGTAGCCCAGGAACTTGAGATCCCAGGGGGCGTGCTTGATGAGCATCATCTTGACCACGAGCTTGCAGCTGTGCGCCAGCGAGCCGAAGGTCGGCTGATCGGTCGAGAGATTATTAAACTGCCCCTCGCTCACCGAGGCGAGCAGGGCGGGGTCGTCGGTATAGAGGCGGCGGCTGTAGCCCTCCTGCGTCACGCGGTTCAGCAGCGGGGAGTCGAGCAGGGCCTGCCGCTCATAGACCAGGAAGTCCTGCTCCGCCTCGTAGCGCTCGCCCGTCAAAATCAGCGGGATGGAGAGCTTGGAGAAGGGATAGCCGCCCATCGCGTTGGTGTAGCAGGTGAAGTCCGTAAAGATCTCCGGGTAGGCGGGATCCCGCTCCAGCACCTGGGAAAAGGCGCGCCCGTCCACCGCGTCGAGCACGAGGATCAGAAAATTCTCGTCCGTGGAGTAGACGAACTCGTCCGCGTCGGTGCAGATGAAGGCCCGCTCCTTCGCGGCCAGATCGGTGGTCAGGAACAGCCCGCCGAGCGTCAGCGTCAGCAGCAGGCACAGCGCGAGCGAGCCGAAGAGCACGACTTTGGAAAAGCGCGCCGGGCCGAGCTTTTTTGCCAGCACGAACACCGCGGCCCCCAGCACGATCCAGAGCCCCGCGGACATGGCGCGGTCGAGCGGGAAGCCGCCCCACCAGACCTCCTCCCCGTTCATGGCGGGCAGGTCGAACACGAGATAGCTGCCCTGTATCCAAGTGCACAGCAGCACGAGCCACAGCAGGGCGAGCAGCACGGTACAGGCCTTCTCCCCGAGCTTCCGCGCGCCGAGCAGCAGCAGGGCGAGCAGGGCGAAGCATCCGGCAAACAGCACCAGGATCGGCTTGACGAGCTGCCCGGCGGTGAACCAGAACTCGAGCTGGTTGGTCAGGTAGAGCTCGTAGGGGGCGTAGACGAAAAGCAGGACGCAGAGGGTAAAGGCGCATACGAGCCCGGGCAGGATGCCCGCGCTCTTCCTTTTCTCCTTCGTCTGCATGGACTCGCCTCCCGTTTTTCATGGTTTTCGGGGATGTCTCAGAAAAATCTGTATTATTATAGCACAGGGAATGCGCAATTACAATCTTTTCCCGCCGCCGGGCCTGTACTTTCCGCAAAAACAGACGTATAATAAGAAAAAACGAGAGAGGGTGAGCCGGATGAAGGACAAACGCTTCTTTGCCGCGGCGCTGGCCGTGGTGCTCCTGGCCGCCCTCTGCTCCGCCTTCTTCGTCCAGCTCCTGCTCATCCACGGCGATTCCATGTCCCCCGTCTACCGCAGCGGAAGTCTGGTCCTGCTGCAGAAGCGCCCCGCCGCCTACAGCCGCGGGGACGTGGTGCTCTGCCGCAGCGAGACCCTGGGCCGCAGCGTCGTCAAGCGCATCGCCGCCACGGAGGGCGACGCCCTCGCGGTCGAGGGCGACGGCCTGTACATCAACGGCGTCTGGGCCGCGGCCATGCCGGAGGAATCGGAGCGCGCGGTCCTGCCCGCGGCCGTCCCGCCGGGGCAGTTCCTGCTCCTCGGCGACAACCGGGCCGAAAGCGTGGACAGCCGCAACGCCGCCCTCGGCCTCGTGACGCAGGCGCAGCTGCGGGGCAGGGTGATCTTCCCCGTCCGCGCCGGGCCGTAATACATGAAAAAAGCCTGCACCGCAAGCGGTGCAGGCTTTTTTCAGCTTACGAGCTTTTTTGCATACGGCAGTTTCTGCAGGACCAGGGTGATGCCCAGCGGCAGGAGCACGAAGGCCGCAAGGCACAGCGGGTACAGCCACGCCGCGCTGTAGGCGCGCAGCTCCAGCCCGGAGCCGCGCAGCAGGTCGATGAAGATCGGGTGCATCAGATAGACCCCGAGCGAGCTGTCCGACAGCTTCTGCAGCAGCGCGCCGTGCTTCGCGGCCGCGCTCTCGAGCCGCTGGCAGAGCGTGAAGAAGAAGGTGGCCGTCACCGCCGCGCTGATCACGAACTCGCCGAAATACGCGTCGAGCGCCTGTCCGGCCCGGATCGCGGCGCGCCGGTTGAGCCAGGCGACGATCAGGCACAGCGCGAGCGCGGTCAGACCGAGGCCCGTCTGCTGCCTCTTGGACAGGCTCTGCTTCGAGAGCACCCAGCCCAGCAGCATATAGAGGACATAGAAAAAGTGCTCCAGCTTGTAGGGGGTCAGCAGCGAGACCAGCCACAGGGGCTTGTCCGGCTCGGCCTCGAACGTGAACAGGACGAGCACGATGCCGCACAGCAGCAGCGTCCCGCGCCGTATGTTCTCCGTGTCGCCGTGGATAAGGCCGTGCAGCAGCGGGATCGCGCAGTAGCACATCGCCAGCGCCGGAAGGAACCACAGGTGGAAATAGCCCTGCAGGATCAGCAGCGCCAGCGGCTCCCCGTCCATCCAGACGTGGCCGCAGCAGGCGTCGACGATGCGGCAGATCGCGGACCAGCAGTAGAACAGCACCAGCAGATGCCCCGTCCGCCGCATATGACGGCGGAAGTTCAGCGTCCTGCGCTCCAGCATCAGCGCCCCCGGGATCATAAAGAACACCGGCACGCTGTAGCGGGCGGTGATCATCAGAAAATTGTACACCGCCCAGAGAGGCCTTCCGGGGTCGAAGTCCCAGAAGAGCATCATCGTATGGCCCGCCACGACCGAGAGACAGGCGATGACGCGGCAGAGATCATAGCCGGATTTCCTCATGGTCTCACCTCCGAGAAATTCACAACGATCAGCTCGCCCTGCCGCCGGACCGAGCCGTCGTACGGCCAGGCGGGCATGTCGTCGATCGCCCCGCTCTGTTCCAGCGCCGCGGTCTCCGCCTCGTCCGCGAAGGGGAGATCATAGCCCAGATAATAGCGGATGACGTTCTCCGCCTGCCGGACGTCGGTGATGTTCACGCCGGGGAGCTGCAGCTTTTCAAAGGGGAAGTCCCCGCTCAGATCCCAGCGCGCGCCGGGCGCGTCCCCGACCAGGGCGACGCGGCAGCTCTCGTCGAAGTCCTCGACGGAGAACACGCGGGCCAGCACCGAGGTGTAGAGGGCGGAGCTCTCCTCGTACTGGAGCTTCGCATACAGGCCGAGGGCGTTGGAGAAGTACGCCCCGCCGAGCACGATCCCGGCCAGCGCGGCGGCGGCCGGGGCGCGGAGCCATTTCCCGGCGTCGGGGAGGGGCGCGTCCAGCAGCAGCGCGCACAGCACGTACAGCGAGGCGAAGGGGTAGAGGGCGAGCGAGTGGATATAGGCGTTGTCCGCCAGCAGATACAGGCAGTAGCAGCTCAGCGGGAAGAGGGCCAGCAGCAGCGCGAGCAGGCCGATGCGCCCGGCGTCCCGCTCGCCCCGCAGGCGCAGGAGCAGGGCGGCCCCGGCCGCGAGCAGGAGCAGCGCGTGCAGGATCAGCGACACGGGCGTCGGCACATAGGCGAAGTAGCCGCGAAACAGGGTCTTGAGCCAGGCGGAGTACGCCACGGCGGCGCGCATCGGCAGGCTCTGGGATGCGTTGACGGCCTCGCCGAGCAGGGGCAGCCCCAAGAGCCGCGAGGCGACGAGCACGCTCAGGCCGTAGAGGGCGAGGGCGAGCAGCAGCATCCCCAGCAGGCGCAGGCCGCAGCGAAACACCGTTTTCGCGTCCCGCCCCTCCCGCACGAGGGCGCGGAGCATGAGGAGCACGCAGAAGCTCGCCGCGAAGGCGAAGTAGCCCTGATAGATACTGCAGGAAAAGGCGATCAGCAGCGGGGCGAGGATCCATTTGCCCCGCTTTCCGCTCTCAAAGCACCACACGCCCGCCACAGTCAGCAGCAGGGCGAGGGCGTAGGGCGCGGCGGTGAAGGCGTAGCCCATCGTGGCCCCCTCGGCCGGGAAGCAGACGAGGGCCCCGGCGAGCAGGACCTGCAGGAGCCTGCTCTCGATGCGGAAGATGCGCACCGTCAGGCACACCGCGGCGGCGAGGAAGCACAGGCTCATCAGCCCGTAGATCCAGGGCATGGAGGCGTCGGGCATCACGAGACGCAGCAGCTCCAGCCCGTAGCGGCCGGAGACGAACGTCGCGCCCTTGGTGAAGAGATTGGGCAGATCGTCGTCAAAGGGCAGCTTGTTCGTCAGCCAGAAGCCGTGGGCCGCAAGGCCGAACAGAAGCGCCGAAAAGAAGGGAAGCCGGTCGCGCTCGAACGCGGTGAAGTTGTTCATATGTCCGGCCTCCTTTTCAAGAGAGTGTGAAGTGTGAAGAGTGGAGAGTGGCGTTATAGTGTCCGCCGCGCGGACGCTTGGAAGGAACCCCTCTCAGCCCCGGTGTGCGCACCGGCTCGCAATGACGTGCGGGTTTTTGGCGGGTGGAACGCGGGAGCCGAGACTTACAGCAGCACCATGTTGCGCTTCGCGTCGAAGGATTCCATGACGGAGGCGATGGCCAGGGTGACGTTTTCGCCGATGTCCGAGATCAGGCGGCCGCGCTCGATGGCGCGGGTGAAGGCCACGAGCTCGTAGCGTATCCCCTCGCCGTCGAGCTGGTAGAACCAGCGCTTGTTGTCCGCCGGGTCCTCGCATCGAAGCTCGAAATAGTCGGTCTTCCACCAGGGCGCGGGCACGTAGAGATAGCCCCCGGTGCCGGAGACGATCAACTCGCCCTCGGTCTTGACCCCGTCGCCCACCTTGACGGAGGCCACGGCGTGCTCATAGACGAAGTCCAGCTTCGTGAAGCTGTCGTGCCCGCCGTCCCGGAAGCGGGAGGCGATGCGGCAGTCCCGGTAGTCGGTGCCGAGCATCTGGAAGACCGGCAGCAGGGCGGTCGGGCCCCACTCGTGGATGCCGTTCCACTCCGCCGCATCGTCCGGGCCGCGGAGACTGGTGCAGGCGGCGTCGACGGACAGCACCTCGCCGATGCGCCCGCCCTTGACCAAAAGCAGCAGCCGCGCATAGGCCGTGGCGTAGGCGGTCTTGATGGCCTCCATGAGGATGAGCTTCTTCTCTTTGGCCAGGGCCATCAGCTCCTCTCCCTCCCGGCGCGAGAGCGTCAGGGGCGACTCGCACAGGACGTGCTTCCCTCTCTCCAGCGCGCGCCGGATCTGAAACGCGTGCTCCTCCGGCCGGGAGCGCAGATATACCGCGTCCACCGCGTCGAGGAGGCCGTCGTAATCCTCCGTCACGAGGGTCAGCCCCTCGCGCCGTCCCTGCGCGGAGAGGGCCCCGCTGCGGGTGCACAGGGCGGCCACGCGCAGCCCGTTGACAAAGGGCACCTCCCGCCAGAGCTTGGAAACGAAGCGCGCGTCGCCCACGAGGCCGAGACGCACGGGGCTGTCGCTCTCGCGCAGCTCCGAGCTGGACACGCCCTCGGTCCGGGGCAGGTAGATGACCTGACAGTATTCGTTGAGATAGTCGAACTTCCCGACCCAGTCGGAGCCGACCGTGAAGATGTCGACGTCGTACTTGCGGATGTCGTCGATCTTCTGGCCCTCGTACTCCTCGACGATGACCTCGTCGGCAAAGCCGGTGGCGCGCACCGCCTCGATGCGCTCCATCAGCGACTGGCGGACGTTGATCTTGCCGCGCTGCTTGTCGAAATCGTCCGCGGTGACGCCGACGATCAGATAGTCGCCCAGGGCTTTCGCGCGCTCGAGCAGGCGGATGTGGCCGTAGTGCAGCAGATCGTAGGTGCCGTATGTAATGACCTTAACCATGAACGGACTCTCTCTTTCTCTGATGGTTTTGCTGTCATGGCTTCGCGACGCGAAGCGGACCCGAAGGATCTGATAAGATTCTTCGCTTGCGCTCAGAATGACAAGGAGGGGATTACAGCAGGCCGCGGCGGTCCATGTCGTGCAGGGCGTCGAGCAGGGCCTGCAGATCGGCCGGGGTGATATATCCGATATGTCCGATGCGGAAGACCTCGTCCGCGAGCTCCCCGCCGTTGGGGCAGGCCCAGATCCCGTACTCGTCCTTCAAAACGCGCACGATCTGCGTGGCCGGGACGCGCAGGGGATGCAGGCTCGTGACCGCGTTGGACGGGGCCTCGGAGACCGTCGAGAAGGGGAGATCTTTGATCCCCTCGCGGAAGGCCGCGGCGAGGGCCGCCATCCTCTCCCGCTCCCGCGCGGCGCCGCCTTGGGCTGCGATGGCGGACAGGCGCGTGTGGATCTGCAGCAGGGTCGTGACCGCCGGGGTGAAGGGGGTCTGGCCCCGCTCGCCGTTTTTGAGCGCCTGCTTGAGGCTGAGGTACAGGCACTTCTCGGGGTTTTCCTCAACGCGGCGCAGACCCTCCGGCGAGAGGGCGATCAGCGAGACGCCCGGCTGCACCGCCAGAGCCTTCTGCGAGCCCGTCATCACCGCGGCGGCGCCCAGCGCCTCCATGTCCAGCTCCTCGGCCAGAAAGGCGCTGACCGCGTCGACGATCAGCAGCAGGCCGTTTTCGCGGCAGAAGGCGGCGACCATGTCCATGTCGTACAGCACGCCCGAGGAGGTCTCGTGCATGTTGATCAGCAGGGCCGTATGGTCCTCGAGCCCTTCGAGCTGCTCGCGCCGCAGGGCGGAGCCGAAGCGGCAGCGGACCTCGGTATAGTCGAGGCCGTGCAGCGCGCAGAGATCGGCGAAGCGCTGGCCGAAGCTGCCGCCGTTGACAACGGCGACGCGGTCGCGCGCATGCAGCAGGTTCATCACGCAGCTCTCCATCGCGCCGGTGCCGGAGGCCGTCAGAAACACGGCGCGGCTGCCCGCGGGCGCGTGCAGCAGCTCGAGGAACATGCGCTCGTTTTCCTTCATGAGCGCGGAGAACTCCGGCGTGCGGAAATAGGGCGTGGATTCGTGGGCGATGTCCAGCACCTCCGCGCAGGACATGACCGGGCCGACGGTAAAATTCAGCATGAGGCTTCTCCTCTTTCGTGTGGGATACGGCGGGGCTGTGGGGCTTTTCAGCCCGAAAAGGTCCGGCACAGGTGCTTCACGCAGCAGGCCTCGCAGTTGGGCTTTCGCGCGTCGCAGACGGCGCGGCCGTGCAGGACGAGCGCGTGGCAGAAGTCCGAGGAGCGCTCCGGCGGCAATATCTTCCGCAGGGCCATCTCGATCTTCACAGGGTCTTTCAGATCGTCCACCAGCCCCATGCGGTTTGTGAGGCGGATGCAGTGCGTGTCCACCACCGTGGAGCCGGGGACGCGGAACACGTCGCCCAGGATGAGGTTCGCGGTCTTGCGCCCGACGCCGGGCAGGGCCGTCAGCTCCTCCATGGTGCGGGGCAGCTCCCCGCCGTACTTCGCGACCAGCACCTGCGCGCAGGAAACGATGTCCCGCGCCTTGGCCCGGAAGAAGCCGCAGGAGTGGACGTACTTCTCCACCTCGGCCACGTCCGCCTCCGCGAAGCTCTCCAGCGTGGGAAAGCGCGCAAAGAGGGCGGGCGTGATCTGGTTGACGCGCTCGTCGGTGCACTGGGCGGCGAGGCGCACGGAAAACAGCAGCTCGTAATCCTTGCCCCAGTCGAGGGTGCAGGACGCCTCGGGGTATTCCTCCAGCAGCAGCCGCACGATCTCATTGACCTGTTCGGGTGTTCTCATATCACGCTCTCTCGATCTCGATGGGGCCGCCGCACTCGAGCACCGGCAGCTCCAGCTTCTGATAGACGCCGCCGAAATGGTACTCGACCTGTACCGGGAAGCTGCGGCTCTCCCCGTCGGCCAGATTGATCACATGCTCGGTCGTGGCGAGCAGGGTCTCGTGCAGGGTGTTGTCCTCATAATCCGCGGTCGGGGCGCCGGCGGAGACGAAGCTGTCCCCGACGGAGACGTTGACGCAGTTGTAGGCCTGGGTGATGTGCAGCGAGTAGGAGTCCAGAAACACCTGGACCGTGACCTTGACGTGCCGCTCGTCCATGACGTTCGCCGTCCAGACCGCGCGCAGGTTCAGCCCCACGCCGGTCTCCGAGCGGAAGACGCCTTTTCCGAGCTCCTCCCCCACCGGGATCGGGGTG
>JAILNC010000109.1 GCA_024691985.1 Oscillospiraceae bacterium
GTTTCCGCCGGAGGGCGCGGGATCGCTGTTGCCGCCGGAGGGCGCGGGGTCGTTATTGCCGCCGGAGGGCGCAGGGTCGCTGCCGCCGCCGGAGGGCGCAGGGTCGCTGCCGCCGCCGGAGGGGGCAGGATCGTTATTGTCGCCGGAGGGGGCAGGCGTGCTGTCGCCTTCCAATGCGTAAGCGACAATGTACATTCTGAGCGGCGCGGCAGCGCGTTTTGACGGGATGAGAGGGACTCCCGAAAACAGCGAGAACAACATGATGAACGACAGGGCAAAACCGAGTATGCGTCTCAGACGTCTGTTCATTTAATGTCCCCCCAAGAAAGTAAATACTGTTTGACACAGCAAAAAGCGCATAGCCGTGAAGCTATGCGCCGAAAAAATGCAGAGCTCCGCGGTTGCGACACACGCCCACAGCTCCTGCGAGGAAGCATGGTAAAGGAGGGTGCATTTTTTGCCGAAGCAAGCATGCCCCACTCGCAGGAAAAATATTTACGTGTGTCGCATGACAATCATAACATGGACGTTACAAGACCGCAAGTTTTTATTATTGAAACTTTTAAAAGAAATTGCAAAGCCCGCAGCTGTTTTGCCGCGGGCTTTGCGATCGGAGGGGCGGGAGGCTGCGCGTCACAGCAGCAGCATCAGGACGGGGATCACCACGAAGGAGGCGAGGGTGCTGATCGCGACGCCCTGCGCGGCCAGGCGCTCGTCCGCGCCGTACTCGGCAGCCGCGACGACAGCCTGCGTCAGCACGGGCATCGCCGACTGCACGACGATCACGCTGCGCGCAAGCCCCGTGACGCCCAGAACGGCGCACAGCGCGAGGCTGATCGCCGGGGCGAGCAGAAAGCGAAAGATCATCGTCAGACACAGCAGCTTGTCAAGACGCAGCTTTTTCAGGCCGATCTCGTAGATGATACTGCCCGCCATGACCAGGGCCAGCGGCGTCACGGCGTTGTTGATGTAGCGCATGCAGCTCATCACAAGCTGCGGCGGCGTCCAGTCAAGCAGAATCAGCAGGAAGCCCACAAGCACGCCGGCGACCGAGGGCGTCTTGAGGAAGCCGAGCAGCGCCTCCTTAAACGAGCCGCCCTCCTGCTCGCCCGCGCGGCGGATGCCGTTGACGCCGACGAGCTGGGAAAAGGCCGTGTTGACGAAAAAGTAGATCATCACATAGGGTACGCAGGCCTCGCCGAAGAGCTCGATGCACATCGGGTAGCCGATGAACATGGCGTTCGACACCGAGCCCATGACCGCAAAGACGCTGCTTTGCTTCGGGTCGAGGCGCATGGCCCTGCCGATCAGGAGAGTCAGCACATAGAGCACCGCGGAGACGACGGTCGGGACCAGCAGCAGCCTGGGCGAGCTTTTCAGCAGCTCGAGCGTGAGATTCGTGCGCAGCGAATACACGCACATGACCGGCACCGCAAAGCGCATCAGGTACCGGCTGAGAAAGCGCTTGGCGTCGGGCTGTATCCAGCCGAGCGACGCGAAAACGTAACCGCAGGCCGTCAGGATCAGGACGACGCCGACAGCGCGGAAGGAATTAAGTAGACTTGTCAGAGTTCCCATGTGCGTTCACGCTCCTTTTGCCTCGGCGAGGAGGGCCGCGGCCTTTTGTGTCATGTCGTCCAGCGTCCGGCGCGGAGACAGCCAGACCCCGTCCAGATAGGGGCAGACCAGCATGCGGTCCGCCGCAGAAAGGTAGGCCGCCGCGCCCTCATAGACGCCGACGCAGTCCCAGCTCTCCGTGTCGAGGGCGATGCAGACCGCCTCGTTCCGGCCCAGACTGTCGCAGAACAGGAGCAGGCGGTGCTCCGCCGGGATCTCGGAGACGGAATAGCAGACGCCCGAGGACAGGAAGAGATCGCTCAGATCGCCGTGGTCGGAGCTGTGGAGCAGCCCGCCGCCGCGCGCGTCGTAGATGTTGAGCAGCCCCGTCCGCGTGCAGACGATCAGCAGCTCGTCGCCGCGGGCAAAGAGGAGCTTTGCTGCCGCGGGCGGCGCCTGTACCGTGCAGAGCACATCCCCGGAGCCGGTCTCGCGCACCGTGAGCGTCCGTCCCTCCAGCGCGGCGGCGAGAGCGTCACCCCACGCGGAGAGCCCGGAGAGACTGCTGTCCTCAGGGGCGGCGGCTTGCGCCTCCGCGGCGCGCAGCTCGCGCGTGTTCGTGTCTAGGACGCCGCCGTTTGCCGTGAGGAGCCCGTTGTCCGTGAGACGGATGGCGCCGGGATCGCGCCAGAGCTCGGGCATGGGCAGCGCGAAGGTCTCGCCGGTGCTGCCCTCCGCCGTGTCGAGAACTGTACAGCTGACGGCTCTGCCGCCCGGATCGTAGCCGAGACAGGCGATGAGCGCGCCCGTGTCGGAGGGCAGCAGGATGCCCCGGCCCACATCCGCGGGAAAGGCCGCGATCTGGATCAGATCGGGATCGTCGAGCCAGCGGACGACGGCGGCGTGCCGCCGGTGAGCGTCCGGCACCAGCACAAAGACGCTTTCCGGATAGCTGTCCCCCCGCATAGCGGCGCAGGCGAGCGGGTATCCGGCGCTGAAGCAGGATACGCCCAGCGTGGAGCTCAGGCTGCCGTCGTCGGTGCAGAAGCTCACGGTCCCGTCCGAGAGCACAAGGCCGAGACAGGCGTTGTCGTACATCCGGGCGGCGAGGATCGCGCCGGGCAGGATGCGCTGCCACAGGACTCCACCGCTCTGCGCGTCCAGCATGAACAGCTCGTTTTTGCTGCCGAAGGCGATGCGGCCCTGCCTGCAGTCGAGCAGATCGAGAGAGGGATAGGAGTTGAGAAAGAGCTTGGTGACCTTGTCGGCCTCCGTCCCGGCGGTAAAGCGCAGCGCGTAGTCCTCCGCCTGCGCATAGAGCCGCAGGGACGAGGGCTCCTCCATGCTGTCGCAGCCGAGCAGCAGGTCGCCGCTTTCGGTGAAGTGCAGGCGGTATGCCTCGGCGCCCGGACTGTAGGGCAGAGCGCTGCCGAGCTCCCGGAGCGTCCCGTCCGACAGCTCCAGCAGATACAGGCGCGCCGTGCTGTCCGCGGGCTCCTTCAGCAGGAAGGCCGCCCGGGTTTCGGACACGTCAAAGGCGGCGGCGGCGCACCAGCGCCCGGGGCCGGGTCCCAGCGGATAGGTACGGATCGTCTCGCCGCTTTTCAGGCCGATCAGCGAGACCGTCTCCGTTTCGGCGGGGGCGGCTTCGTTGTAGCAGAACTGCAGTCCCAGCGCGCCGGAGGGAGAGACGCCCGTCAGATTGACCGCGTCCAGATCGTCGCGCTCCCAGAGCAGGGCGCCGTCCGTGAGCGCATAGAGGGCGCAGCGCTCCATGCCGAGGACAAGCAGGCCCTCCGCCGCCTCCGGCAGACAGAGGAGCTCGGAGCGGCCGGTCGTGACGCGCCAGCGCTCGGCCCCCGACGCGGTGTCATAGGCGGTGATCGTATCGTAGAGATCCGAGACCGCAAGCAGGCTTCCGTCCGCGCTGAGCGCCGGGTTTGCAAAATCGGTGTCTTTCTCGACCGAGCAGGCGTAGCCGAGCGCATAGCGCCTGTACGGCTCCAGCTCCCCGGCGAGGGCGCGCTCGGCCTCGGCGACATAGGGGCGCTCGCCGCCCGTGCCGGGCAGCGCGTCCAGCGCCAGGCGCAGCGCGCCGAAGTAGTCCCCCTCGCCGTAGGCCTGTTCGGACAGCGCGGCCAGGGCCCGGGACTCGTTGATCTGCGTCTGCGTGAGTTGGGCGCGGATTTGGGCGTTGCGGTTTAAAAGCATGCCGATGAAGGCGGCGGCGATCAGCGCGCACGCCGAAAGGGCGAGCGCGGCGCGGCGGCGGCGGTAACGCAGCTCGCGCTTATAGAGCGCGTCGAAGTGGCAGCCGATCAGGGCGGCGAGGATACGCAGGCTCTCCACGCGAAACAGCTTCTCCCGCTTTGCGCGCGTGGGCGCGGCGATGTTCGCGGCGATCGGCTCGATGCTGTCGAGCACCTCGCCGTTTTCGCCGCGCAGCTGAGTCAGCTGCCGGGGGAAGGATTCGGCGGGCGTCCCGTCGGCGAGGACGGCCAGGACATGATCGCGGTCGTGGTGCGAAAGGAAATAGTCGATTTCCCGCAGCACCCATTGGGACTTGACCGTCTCGGGCGTGCAGATCACGATCAGAAACTCCGAGCGGTCCAGCGCGGTCTCAATGCTGGCGGACAGGTTGCTGGACAGCGGCAGCTCGTCCTGATCGCGGAAGACCAGACCGAGCTTTTTCTGCCCGTCCCTGCGCAGCTCCTCCGGGATGACGTAGCGCTCGATGCGCCGGTGCAGCTTTTTGGCCGCCCAGACGTCCATCGGGAGGTGGCGGTAGCTGATAAAGGCTTTATAATGGCGTTCCATTTGCAATATCCCTCTTGATCCCGGCGGATCAGTCCTCGCGGGTGCCGTCGCCGTGGACCTCGCAGAAGCGCGCGGCGAAGGAGGGCTCCGCCCCGTTGGCGCGCAGATGCGAGACGTCCCCGATCGAGGTGGCGCGGAAAATGGCGATGCCCGCGCGCCGTTCCTCGGTGACCAGCGTCGTGACCGACGAGGGCGCCATGGCGACGTAGTGCCAAAGCAGCATCGGCGAGCAGTTGAACAGGTGACTCATCAGCAGGCAGCTCAGCCCCAGGTGGCAGAAGAAGGCCAGCGTGTCCGTGTTGGCCCTGCGCACCCGGTAGTACAGGCCCTCGCGCTCATAGCCGTATTCCGCGAGCAGCGCGTCGAAGGCCGCGGCGATCCGGTCATAGGCCTCCCCGACCCCGCCGCGGCGGAAGACCTCGTTGTCGCGCCATGCGTCGGGCGTCAGGAAGCGGGGATCGCCCAGCCAGTCCTGCGGCAGCCAGTCCCAGGGGATCATCGTCGTGTCCTGTGTGTCCGGCCGCTTGACGGGGACCTCGAACTCGCGCAGCCAGTCGAGCACCTCGGCCTGCCGCCCCGCCGCCTCCAGCGTCGGCGCCGCGGTGAGCCGCGCCCGCCCCAGCGGCGAGACATAATAGGCGCGGATGTCCATGGGTGCGATGCGCCCGGCCAGAAAGCGCGCCTCACGCGCGCCGATGTCGGTCAGCGAATCGGTCGCATAGTCCGGCTCCCCGTGGCGGATCAGCAGCAGCTTCATACATCGGCCTCCCGTTTCTCGTTCTCTGTCTGTATTGTACGAGGAAATTGCCGAAAACACAAGCGCGTTTTGCGGCCGCGCTTGATTTTGCGGCCGGGTGAAGATATAATGAAAGCGACAATGCCACCCGAAAGGCGGTGCCCCATGCTCACCTTCTTCGATCCCCTGCGGCAGTTCACCTTCGGCAGCGTCGTGCTGCGTCTGCTGCTGGCCCTTGTCAGCGGCGGCGTGATCGGCTACGGACGCTCCCGCAAGAACTGCGCGGCGGGGCTTCGCACCTATATGCTCATCAGTCTCGGCGCGGCGCTGGCCATCACGGTCACGCTCTACGAGTATCAGATGCTCCACAGCACCTGGGCGGACATCGTCGCCGTCGTCGGGGACAAATTCGACGCCACCCGTCTGGCCTCGCAGGCGGTCACGGGCATCGGCTTCCTCGGCGCCGGCACCATCCTCAAGGTCGCGCACCAGCAGGTCAAGGGCCTGACCACCGCGACCGGCCTGTTCGCCACGGTCTGCATGAGCCTCGCCGCAGGCGCGGGCTTTTACGAGTGCGTGATCACCGTGCTGCTGCTGATCGTGCTGGTGCTCAACATCATGACGCCGCTGGAGATCGGCTTCAAGCGCCGTCTGCGCAACATCACGCTGAACGTGCAGATGGACAGCGTGGAGGACGTCGCCGCCGTCTCCGAGGCCATCGAGGCGCAGAACGCCACGATCTACGAGACCGACGTGGAAAAGGTGAAGTCCCCGGCTTCGGCCATCTTCATCCTGCAGATGAGCCGCTCCAACAGCTCCCACTCCGGCATGCTCAGCTCCGTGGCGGAACTGGCCTGCGTGCGCTCCGTGCAGGAGCTGATCTCGTAAAGGAGGGACAGGCAGTGTTGAGCTTTTTTGATCCCCTGCGGGGGATGGACTATCTCTCCGTGCTGGTCCGCCTTCTGACGGCGACGCTCTGCGGCACCGCCATCGGTATCGAACGAAGCATGAAGAACCGGCCCGCAGGCTTCCGCACGCACATCCTGGTCTGCCTCGGCAGCGCCGTCGCCGCGGTGACCGCGCATTTCATCTATCTCGTGCTGCAGATGCCCGCGGACGTGACGCGTCTCGGCGGCCAGGTCATCACCGGCCTGGGCTTCATCGGCGCGGGCACCATCATCGTGACCAAGAAAATGAGCATCAAGGGCCTGACAACGGCGGCGGGACTCTGGACCACCGGTATCATCGGCCTTGCCATCGGCAGCGGCTTTTACGAGGGCGGCCTGCTCGGAACGGTGCTCGTGCTGCTGACCGAGGCTTCGCTGGCCAAGCTCAGCGCGCGCATCCAGCCGGACCCGAAGTTTGCGCTGGAGCTGCTGTACAACGACAAGGACGCGCTCAACGCGATGATGCGCTACTGCAAGGACAAGCACATGAACATCCTCGGCCTGCAGATCCACACCCAGGAGGACGAGGGCGCCGCCTACGCCGCCTACGCGGCCACGGTCAAGCTGGCGGGCAATCTCAAGGCAGCCGAGCTGATCGAACAGCTCTCCAAAATGCCCGGCATCGTGTTGGTATACGAGGATTGAAAAAGGGAGTCCGAAGACTGCGCTTCGGACTCCCTTTTTGATACTGTCAAAAAACCATGCTGCGATGTTCGATGACTGAGCAGCAGGGGAGCCCGAGGGAGAACAGGCCCGCCTCGAGTTGGATAAACCGCCGTCCGGAAAGCCTGTTTTTCAGCTTTCCGGATGATCGCATTTTGCTCTGAAGCAAAATGCGCGGCGGAGTGCGTTTCAGATCCGTACGTCCGGAGGCGGGCGCGGCGTTGACAGGGGAGGGAGGCCCCGTTACAATGAAAACAGCGGAATACCGGCAAATACGATAAGGAGGAGACGGAACATGAACGGCTATGTGCACGCGTCCGAGCGGGACAATCTGGTCACCTGCGTCAAGGCGATGCGGGCGGGCGAGAGGGTCCTGGTGGACGGCAGAGAGATCGAGGTCAAGGACGACATCCCGAAGTTCCACAAGCTGGCGATCGCGGAGATCCCCAAGGGCGGGGCCGTCTACAAGTACGGCGAGGTCATGGGCGTCGCCAGCCGCGACATCCATGTCGGCGAATGGGCGCACATCCACAACATCGACAGCACCCGCGGCCGGGGGGACAAGGCCGGAAAGGAGCAGGGGACATGATCACGCTCAAGGGCTATCGCAGAGAAAACGGAAGCTGGGGCATCCGCAACCACCTGCTGGTGATCCCCACCTCGGTCTGCGCGAGCGAGACGGCCTCGCGCATCGCGGCGCTGGTCCCCGGGGCGGTCGCCATCCCGCATCAGCACGGCTGCTGCCAGGTGGGCGCGGACTACCGGCAGACGGTGCGCACGCTGGTCGGCTTCGGCCGTAACCCCAATGTCGGCGCGGTGCTGGTGGTCGGCCTCGGCTGCGAGGGCATCCAGCCCGCCGTCGTCGCCGGACAGATCCGGGAGAGCGGCAAACGCGTCGAGACGGTCATCATCCAGGAATGCGGCGGGACGCTCAAGGCCATCGCGAAGGGCGCGGAGCTCTGCGCGGAGCTCGCGCGGGAGATCGGCGCGCAGCAGCGCGAGGACTTCGACGTGTCCGAGCTGGTGCTCGGGCTCGAGTGCGGTGGCTCCGACCCCACCAGCGGCATCGCGGCCAACCCCTCCGTCGGCAAGGCTTCGAACCTGCTGATCGACGCGGGCGGCACCAGCATCCTCAGCGAGACCACCGAGCTGATCGGCGCGGAGCATCTCGTCGCGGCCCGCTGCGTCACGAAGGAGCTGGCCGACAGACTCGTCTTCATGGTCAAGCGCATCGAGGACAAGTCCATCTCCTACGGCGTGGATCTGCGCGGCACCCAGCCCACACCGGGCAATATCGAGGGCGGTCTGACCACGATCGAGGAGAAGTCCCTCGGCTGCGTTTACAAGGCGGGCGACAAGCCCGTGGTCGGCGTGCTGGAGTACGCCGAGAGCGTGGACCCGGCCAATAAAGGCCTGTACTTCATGGACACCCCGGGCGAGGATATCGACTCCATCACCGGCATGGTGGCGGGCGGCGCGCAGATCGTGGTCTTCACCACCGGCCGCGGCACGCCGACCGGCTGCCCCATCGCGCCGGTCGTCAAGGTCACGGGCAACCCCGACACCTATGCGAAGATGACCGACAACATCGACATCAACGCCGGCAAGGTCATCACCGGCGAGGCGAACCTGGACCAGCTCGGCCGCGAGATCTTCGACTGCCTGCTCAAGGTGGCCAACGGCGATCTGACCAAGGCCGAGAGCCTCGGCCACAAGGAGTTCGGCATCTACCGCATCGGCGACACCTTCTGATTGTTGTTCCGATCAAAACCAATGAGCGCGCCGCTTTTGCGGCGCGCTCATTGGTTCAGTGATTCACAGCTCCAGACGCATATAGATGGAGGTGTCCATGGGGCTGTCGTTATAGCGCTCGATCTCCTCGAAGCCGTAGGCCTTGTACAGCTTCAGCGCGGTCTGCAGGAAGGGGAGCGTGTCGAGCAGCATGACCCGGTAGCCGATCTCCCGTGCATCCGAGAGGATGCGATCCATCAGCAGGCGGCTGATCCCCTGTCCGCGCCAGGCCGGACGGACGTAGAGACGCTTGAGCTCGCAGCTCTCCGCGCCGATGCGGCGCAGACCGATGCAGCCGACAGGCTCTCCGTCGGCCAGAGCCAGATACAGCCTCCCGTCCGGCAGACCGTATTTGTGCTCAAGGTGCGCAAGCTCGTCGTCGTAATTCTGCAGATCCAGATAGGCCTTGAAGGCGGGGTCGCCCGTGACGAGCATATCGGTGTATTCGCGGAAGAGCTCTCCCACTTCCGTCTTGTAAGAATAGGCCGGAACCAGTTCGATGTGCATCTCTGCGCCTCCCGTGGGTTTTCCACATCATATCACAGCCCGACCCGGCCTGCAAGCGTTTCTCCCTTTTTCATTCCATCCGGTATGTCCGGATATACTTTTCCGGCTCGGCCCCCTGCGAAATATAGCGCAGCAGGATCTCGGCGCAGGCATGGCTGTCGCTGTCGGCCCGATGGTGGTTCAGGCAGATGCCGAAGGCTTCGCACATGTCGTTGAGCTTGTGGCTGACTCCCGGCAGGAGACTGCGGCCCATGACCACAGTGCAGACGCCCTGCACAGAGGGCTTCCATTCGATCCCGTAGCTTGCCAGACATTTTCTCAGCACGCCGATATCGAAGAGCGCGTTGTGCGCCACGAGGATCCCCGACGACATCAGTGGCTCGATCTGCGCCCACACTTCCGGGAAGGCCGGGGCGTCAAAGACGGTCTCCTCATTGATGCCGGTGAGCATGGAGTTGAACCAGTCGAAGGGCTGCTCCGGATCGACAAGCGAGTAATACTCCCCGACGATCCTTCCGTCTTCCACGACGCTGATGCCGATCGCGCTTATTCTGTTGTTGTAGCGGTTCGGCGTCTCCACGTCGAATACCACGTAGCGCTTGTTCGTCATGGGAAAAACCTTTTGAAGCTGTCGTTTTCCGGGCGCTCTGTAACTGCCGCGCCTGACTCGCTGTCCTGCCGTCACGCGCCGCCGCCCAGCAGGGCGGCGACGTGCGCCTTCACCGCGTCGGTAAGGACGGTCGCGTCCATCCCGAGCGTGACGCTCTGGTAGCCCAGGGCAAAATCCTTCGCCGCGTCGGTCCGGTTCGCCGCGAAGATAAAGGAGAGTTTTCCCGCGTCGGCGCACGCTCTCTGAATATGCCGGATCGCGTCCCGGAATTCAGGATCGCCGAACTCGCCCGGCTTGCCCATGGCCGCGGAGAGATCGAACGGCCCCACATAGATCCCGTCTATCCCCTCGATGCGCAGGATCTCCTCCAGATGCTCGAGGCATTCCACCGTCTCGCACTGCGGCAGGAGAAGAGTCTCCCGGTTCGAGATCTCAAAATACTGCTTCAGGCCGTGCCGGGCGTAGTCCTCGTACCAGAAGCCGCTGCCGGCGGTGTTGGCCACGCCGCGCTTGCCCAGCGGCATGTACTTGCCGTACTCGACGATGCTCTCCACTTCTTCCACCGTCCGGACGTTCGGGATGACAAGGCCCATCACGCCGACGTCCAGCTGACGCAGGATCGCCTCGCGGCTGATCTCCGGCACGCGGGCAAAGGGCGTGAGCCCATAGAGCTTTGCCGTGCGGACATATTCGAGCGTGGACTGGGGATTGAAGGGGCCGTGCTCGTTGTCGATGATGATGTAATCCAGACCGCCGAGCCCCAGACACTCTGCGACCGTCGCGCTGCCGAGCTCGAAAAAGGTTCCGAGGGTGCGCTGACCGGCCAGCATTTTTTCTTTTACGAGATTCTTCATGGCGTTATCCTCCTTCTCAAGCCTGACGGCTGCCGCCGATCCGTCTGACGGTGTCGAGGATGTCTTCGTGGTTCAGACTGCGCGGCTCGAAGCGGCAGATCTTGCAGGCGAGCTGGAACATGCTGGCCTGCAGGGCCATGACGAGCACCGTGCCGATCCCGAACGGCGCGCCCAGGAGGACGCCGATCACCAGCACGATCACTTCGATGCCGAACTTGACCGCCCCGATGGGGATGTTCGGGAGCTTTTTCCCGAGGATGACCATGAGGGTGTCGCGCGGACCGCAGCCGAGCGCGGGGCTCATGTACAGGATCGTCGAGAACGAGAGGATGAGCTGGCCGATCAGGGTGAAGACGACGCCGACCGCCGTGCTGTCCGGGATCGGGAGAAGGCGCAGCAGGCCGATCCAGAGGTCCGAGAAGATCGAGATGATGAAGATGTTCAGCACGGTGCCGAAGCCGATCTTCCCCCTGCCGATCAGGTCGACCAGGATGACGACCGCGCTGATGATGAGGTTGGCGACGCCGAAGCTGCAGCCGAAAATGTCGCCGACCCCGATGGAGAGCGTGTTCCAGGCATTGGTGCCGGCGGACCCGGCCAGAACGCCGAAGGCGTTCCCGAGCCCGTACAGCGCGAGACCCAGAATGCAGACGGCAAAACGTCTGATGTATTCCTTAAGCATTTTTATCCTCCTCTGTTGTGCGGCGGACGGCGCCGTTTTCCTCCCGGCGGGAACTGCCTGCCGCGCTCTGTTCCCGCACGTGGCGCGAAGCGCAGCAATGCTTTCCGACATTCTGACGATCGCGCTTTTTCGTCTCCATTATAGGGCAGACAATGCATTCCCGTCAACCGGCTATCGTACCCTGCGGCGGAGAAAGCGGGATGGATGCCTGTCGGGAACTCAATGTGCCGACTGATTGCGAGACGCCCAAAAAGAGGAGGGGAAGAATACACATTGCCGCTGTTGCAAGCGGCATGCTCCTTTGGTATAATACTGTCTGCAGTGAAAGGCCCCGACCAAACGCCGGACGGCATGCCCTTTTCCGCATACCGGCTGCGCACGGGTGCCGATGCAGAATGGACGTTCGGAGGAAGATCGGGTTTGAAAGCAGAGAAGAAAACGCTTTTTATTTCGTATTGCCAGCGCGACGGCAACTATTATGCGGATGAGCTTGAAAGCCAGCTCTCGGATTATTTTATCGTAAAGCGTGACAAGTCGCAGATGATCGCAAATGACGACATAAATGGTAATTTGTATAGGAGGTAGAATTTTTAAACTAGATAAAATTCAAATTTATAGTAATGCATTAAGCAAAGATATGAATATTGCTATATATGTTCCAGAAGAATACAAAGATGTTACCATGATCTTGGTAGCCATCTCTTTACTGATGGCCACGCAGGATTCCTTGACCTTGACGATCAGATTACCGCCGATGGTGTTCATCACCGTGACGGCACCCCGACCGTGAAGCCCATGTCCTCCAGGTGCTTCTTCATCTCGGGACTGCCGCCGATGCGCCGGATGATGTTCTCCTCGCCTGTATCCGCCATGACCAGAGGCATCATCGTTTCATCCCCTTTTTTAAAGGTAATAACTATTCTTTTGGTAATAACTATCTAACCAGTGTTCCTCGAAAAGGTTAGACAACGCTAACCTGCGGACAGTTTAATATCTTTAATTCAAATTGCCAATATCTAACATTCGTTTATGGCTTTTTCTTGCTTTTTACTTCTGCTCGTGATATTGTAAAGTCGGGTGATGATAATGACCATTCATAAATCTGCGGAAGACTATCTGGAGGCCATGCTCATGCTCAAGGAGGAGCGCGGCTATATCCGCTCCATCGACGTGGCGGATAAGCTCAGTGTGACCAAGCCGAGCGTCAGCTACGCCACCAAGCGCCTGCGGGAAAACGGGTATATCTCCTTCGACCCCGCGGGCATGATCGTGCTGGAGCCCACGGGACTGGAGATCGCCCAGCGCATGCTGGAGCGGCACAGGCTCCTGACAGAACTTCTCATCAATCTGGGCGTCAGCCCGGAGACCGCGCGGGACGACGCCTGCAAGATCGAGCACGATCTGAGCGTCGAAACCTTCGACGCGATCCGCGCTCACGCACAGCAGTATCGTTGATCCCGTATCGAATGACAGAATACGGTATTCCGTCGAAAACGGATCAAATAACAGACAGATCGGAGGAAGATCAAACATGAAAACAGTATACGATTTCACCGTGAAGGACCGGGCCGGAAACGACGTCAGTCTGTCGCAGTATCAAGGCAAGGTGCTGCTGATCGTCAACACGGCGACGGGCTGCGGCTTCACGCCGCACTACGATCCACTCGAGGCGATGTACAAAGAGTTCCGGGAAAAGGGCTTCGAGATCCTGGACTTCCCCTGCAATCAGTTCGCCAATCAGGCGCCGGGCACGGAGGATGAGATCCACGAGTTCTGCACGCTGAAGTTCGGCACGGAGTTTCCGCAGTTTGCCAAGATCAAGGTCAACGGAGAGGATGCCGAGCCCCTGTTTGCGTGGCTTGCAGAGGAAAAGCCCTTCGCCGGCTTCGGCAAGGGGATCAAGAACGCGGCGCTGAACAAATTCGCCGACATGAACAACAAGGCATACGGTGACAAGGCCTATATCAAATGGAACTTCACCAAGTTCCTCGTGGACCGTGAAGGCAAGGTTCTTGCGCGCTTTGAGCCGACGACGGACATGGAGCTGGTTCGCAAGGCCGTCGCCGCCGAGCTGGAAAAGCAGGCGTGAACACGCGGACCGGCTGAAGCTCCGCCCCGGTCCTATGACAAGACAAGCTCTGATCCGATGAGAAGGGATCAGAGCTTGTCTTGTTATCGTCTGCGATCAAAACACCGGGCATCGGGAATGATTCCCTTAATGCTTTGATCTCTCTACAGCCCGTAAAAATCGAGAAAACGGCGAGTCTCCTCTTTGCTCGGCGCCGACAGGACCGCCTCCGCCGCCCCCTGCTCGATCAGCTCGCCCCGCTGCAGGACGAGCACCCGGTCGGCTATGCGCCGTGCCTGCGAGATGCTGTGCGTGATGAGCAGCACCGCGCAGCCCGTCTCCCCGCAGGTATCCCGGATCAGCTTCTCCGCGGCCAGGGTGGACTCCATGTCCATGGCCGTCGTCGGCTCGTCGAGGATGAGCAGATCATAGCGGCTCATCAGGATGCGGCAGAGCGCCATCCTTGCCGTCTCACCGCCGGAGAGCTTTTTCGCACTCTGTCCGGCGAGCGCTTCGATGTCCAGCGCCATCATCAGCGCGGCGGCGCGCGCGGGGTCGTTCCCGTTCGTCAGAATGTTCTTCACCGTGCTCATGCGGAAGGGAAAGCTCTTCTGCGGCAGATAGCCGACAGAGCCCCCGGAGAGGAGCGCTTTTTTCTCGTCCGCCCGCTCGATCCCGGCCAGGATCTTCGCAAAGGTCGATTTGCCGCTGCCGTTCGGGCCGATGACAGCGGTGATCTGCCCCTCCGGCAGCTCCAGCTCCGGCAGCTCCAGCACCCTGCGCTTGCCGTAGGTCTTGGAAAACGCCATCGTCTTCATCGGCTCAGCCTCCCCTGCATCAGACTGAGCACGACGTTCACCAGCAGCGAGAGCGTCAGCAGGATCAGCCCGAGGGCGATGCCCAGCGTGAAGCTGCCGCGGTTGGTGTACATCATGATCGCGGTGGTCATGACGTTGGTCTTCCAGGCGATGGCCCCGCCCACCATGGCCACGGCGCCGACCTCGGCGATCGCGCGGGCAAAGCTCAGCAGATAGGCCGAGAAGATCGAATACAGACACTCGTTGATCAGCAGCTTGTATTCCTTGATCCGTCCGAAGCCCAGTCCTCTTGTCGTTTCGCGCAGAGCCGGCGCGGTGTCGGCCACGAAGGTCTCCATCACGCCGATGATGATGGGCGTGATGAGCACGACCTGGGCGATGATCATCAGCTTCACCGTGAAGAGCAGATGAAGATGCCGAAAGGGCCCGACGCCGGAGAAGAGCATGTAGAACAGCAGACCGCAGACCACCGGCGGCATGCCGATCAGCGTGCGGTTGAGCACCAGCAGCACCTTACGTCCGGGAAAGCGCTCCGCCCCGAACAGGATCCCGAGCGGTACGCCGATGACAAGCGCGAGCACCGAGCTCGTCAGGCAGACCTTGGCCGTGGTCGAGAGAATATTCAAAAGCTCCGGATCGGCCGAGAGGATCAGCTCGATCGCCTTTCGGATGGAAGAGCCCATACAACACAGTCCTTTGGAGAATAGCCGCGGAGGCAAACTCCGCGGCTATTATTCTAATGCATCTTTCTTTGCAAATCAAGCTGCTATACGTTTTCTGTTCCCCCATCTTTTCAAATGCAAAGCCGTGCGCTTTGCATTTGGGAGGAAAACGGAAGGAGCGGATAGGGAGCTTTCCCGGGCTGCACATGGCCGGGAAAGCGGACTGAAGCGAGTTTCGTTTGACGTCAACCCATGACGCCGTCGTTTGCGACGAAGGTGAGGAAGGTCGCCTTGTCGGTGAGGATGTAGGCGTGCATCTCCTCAGCCATGACGAGGCAGGCGCCCATGCCGGTGTTCGCGGAGATATACCAGTCGGTGTAGTCCTTGAAGCTCTCGGCGTCAGCGGTGATGCCCAGCTCCTCGGGCCAGAGGCTGATCTCCTTGGTGTGCGTGCCGGAGCCGTCACCGCGGGAGATGAAGGTGTACTTGCCGTCCGCGATGGCCTTGAAGGCGGCCTTGACGTCGGCGGCTTCCTTCACGCCCGCGGGATCGGCGGAGGGCCCGCAGAGCACGAAGTAGTTGTACATCCAGTTCAGACGCTCGGCGTCCATGCCGTCAAGCACATAGGAGAAGCCCTCCTCGATGAACGCCTCCTCCTGCTTCTTGGAGTGGACAAGGATCAGATCGGCGTTGCCCATCTTGGCGTTGGCGATGGACTTGCCGGTGCCGGCGGAATAGACCTCGACCTCATAGCCGTACTTGTCCTCGAAGATCGGCAGCAGATAGCCCAGCAGGCCGGAGTCGTTGACGGAGGTGGTGGTGGAAAGACGGATCTTCTTCGTCTCCTCGGTGGCCGCGGGGATCTCGGCAGTGGAGACGGGGCGGCCGTCCTTGAGATAGAACAGGTACTCGCCGTACTGATCGAAGCCGTAGTTGGCGGCCAGGTCCTGGCCCTCCTCGGACAGCAGCCAGTTGATCAGCGCCGCGGCGCCGACGGTATTGAGCTCCACATCCGTCACGGGATTTCCGTCCGCGTCCGCGAAGGGCGCGTCGGGGTTCACGGCCAGCAGGCTGTAGTTGTTGATCATGGCGTCGTCCGCTTCCTTGAGGATGCAGGTGTCGACGACCAGCGCGGCCGGTTCGGGGGCGGGCTCGGCGGCCGGTGCCGGCTCTTCAGCGGGAGCCGGGGCCTGGGCGGCAGCAGGCGCAGGGGCCGCGGACTGGCCGCAGGCACAGAGCGCAAGGATCATGATGAGAGCCAGAAGCAGGGAAATCGTCTTTTTCATGTTTTCTCCTCCATAAAAAAAGTCCTCCCTCCGGAACAAGACAGACGCAGTAAATCTGCGCCGCGTTTTGCTCCCGGAAAGAGGCTCGTCCACCGCATTGCGGAAAACATATTCGGCTTTTGAAGTATAGCACAGCCGCAGTCGGATTTCAATTTTGGCTTTTCGGATTGTGCCAAACAGCACGAAACAGCACGAAACGAGATAAATAAAACAGCATGCAATTCCTGTCCCTTTGTGGTATGATGATAATAAAGTTACGAGGTGAGCTGAATGGTGAGACGGGAAATATGGGCGATCCCCCGCGAAAGGATCGAGCGCTTCTTTCAATCGCAGAACGACGTCCGGCCGGACGGCTGCGGCGGTTTTTCCTTCGGGCGGTGTGAGATCCGCATAACGACGATGCCGGAGCGGGAAATAGGGCGACTGCGCTTCCCGCAAACACAGATGGAGTTCGAGGGCCCTGAGGCGGACACCGAAAAGATCCACCGGCGCTTTGTCCTGCAGTTCATTTCCGCAGGAGGATGACAGGAGAACAAAAAACAGCCCGTGCAGCCCGACTTTCTGTCGAGCCGCACGGCTGTTTTTTTGCGGGCCGCAGGGATCAGTCGTCCACGCCGACCATCACGTTGCTGGCCTTGATAACGGCATAGGCCTCGCCGCCGACCTTGAGGCCGAGCTCGCGGATCGAGGACATGGTGATCACGGAGCTGATGACGATCCCGCCGCCCAGGTCGATCTTGACGATGCCGTTGACCGCGCCGTCCTGGATCTCCACGACGGTGCCCTTGAGCTGATTTCTTGCACTGAGTTTCACAGAGAGCTTCTCCTTTCCATGAATGATTCAAACGCGGGCATTTTAACGCACAGTTCCTTTTTAAGCAAGCGCGGAAGGAAAGCCTGTGCGAAACGGGATGAAACGATACGAAATCAGACGGCGAGCTCGCCTCCGACGCGCGCTCCGATCGCCTCCGCCTCGGCCACGGCCGAGTCCACCAGCTCGTGTACCCGATGGCAGTTCCCCGCGAGAAACAGCCAATCGGGATCGCCGAGCCCCCGCACAAGCTCCCGCTCGGGGATCAGGCCCAGCGCGGTGACGAGCGTGTCGCAGGGGATGTATTCCTCTGCGCTGCTGTCGAGACGCCGCAGCGTCACGCCGGACAGGCGGCTCCTGCCGTGCAGCGCCGACACGGTTGCGCGGTAGATCATGGGGATCCGGAAAGCCTCGATGCAGCGGTGATAATTTCTCGCCATGCCGCCATGGCGCGCCGCCTGTTCGACAACGGCGATCACATGCTTTCCGGCCAGCACGAGCTGCCGGGCCATGATCAGCCCCAGATCCCCGCTTCCGAGGATCAGTACTTCCCGCCCGACGTCCTGCCCGTGCAGGTTCATCATCTCCTGCGCCTGCCCGGCGGTGAAGATCCCGGCGGGACGCGTTCCCGCTACGGGAAGAGAGCCGATGCTCCTCTCGCGGCAGCCGGCGGCCAGGATCAGGCGCTCAAAACACAGTTCGGTCAGGCCGCTGCGGTCGGACAAAACGGCGGTTTTGTCGCCGCGGACCGCCAGCACCTCTGTACCGAGGGCAAGGCGAACGCCGGTTTGAGCCAGCCGCTCCGTGATCCGGTCCGTGTAATCCGGGCCGGTCAGCTCCGCGCCGTAAGAGGCAAGCCCGAAGCCTTCATGCAGGCATTGCGGCAGGATGCCGCCGGGCTGTTCCCGGCGGTCGACGAGCAGGATGTCCCGACAGCCCGCCTCCCAGGCGGAGAGAGCCGCCGCGATCCCGGCCGCGCCCGCGCCCGTGATCAGAAGCTCAGTCTGCATGCCGACCGCCTCCCAACACTTCGGAGCCCGCGCCGTCTTTGGTGACCGCGTCCTCCGGGACGCCCAGTTCCCGCGCGAGGAGCGCAAGGAGCTTCTGCTGGCAGCGGCTGCCCTGACAGCGGCCCATGCATGCGCCCGTACGCCGCTTGACGGCGTCCAGCGTCGTCGCGCCCCGGCGGATGGCCTCGAGCACCTCCGCCTTCGTGATATCCTCGCAGCAGCAGACGACTTCGCCGTAATCGGGATCGGAGCGGATGGCCGCAGCCCGCTGCTCCCAGCTCATGCCGCGCGCTTTTTTGATCCCGCTTCTGCGGGGGTCGAAGCGCTTGTTGGGGCCTGCGTTCAAAAAGGCGGCGGCCTTTTCCGCCGCGAAACGCCCCAGCTCGTCGGCACAGGTGAGGCCGGGCGTCTTGATGCCGATCATGCTCCAGAAGCCGGGCGCGGGGTTCTCGATCACAAAGCTGCCGATGCTGCCGCCGTCCTCCCGCCGGGGATTCGGGCGCACGGCGGCAAAGGAACGGATGACCGCGCCGAGATCCAGACCGGGCAGAACGAACGCCGCGCGCTCACGGACAGAGGCGAGGCCTTTTTCACTCACGGCAAAATCGAGCTCGTTGTCCCGCTCCGAGGGGCCGAGGAGCAGACTGCCCTCCACCGTGGGCACGGCGTTGAAGCCCTTGCCCCCGTCTTCCGGCTCATACTGGATGATGTGCGTCGGCTTGTTGTCCGCCGCCCTGTCCAGAATCAGATAATCCGCCCCGTCGGGGACGATACGTACCGCAGAGGGGAACAGCATCTCCTGCACCTTGTCGGCGTACAGCCCGGCGCAGTTGACAACCGCACGGCAGGCAAAGACTTCCTGATCGGTCTCGATCCGATAGCCCTCCGCCGTTTTTCGAATACCCAGCACGCGGGTGTTGAAAAGAAGCTCCGCACCGTTGGCCGCCGCGTTTTCCGAGGCCGCGATGCCCAGCTCCCAGGGGTTGACCGTCCCGGCTGTCGGCGCGTACAGGGCGGAGGTGACGCTCTTTGTGAGGGAGGGCTCCAGTTCCCGCGTCTCCTCCCCGGAGAGCAGGCGCAGGCCGGGAACGGCCATGGACAGACCGTTATTGTACTTTTCCCGCAAAACCGCGTCGGCCTTTTCTCCGCAGCTCAGCATCAGCGAGCCGCAGCGGGAGAAGGGCACGTCCAGCTCCGCGCAGAGCTCGGCGAAACGGGCATTGGCCCGGACGGTCATCTCCGCCTTGAGCGTGCCGGGCTTGTGGTCATAGCCCGGGTAAACAATAGCCGTGTTGGCGCGGGAGACGCCGG
Source organism: Oscillospiraceae bacterium (assembly GCA_024691985.1). GTDB lineage: Bacteria > Bacillota > Clostridia > Oscillospirales > Oscillospiraceae > Limivicinus. Next base: position 19,131 of record JAILNC010000109.1, read on the forward strand.
TGCAGACGTCCTCCCGTGCCTCGAGCAGCGCGATATGCAGCCTCCGGCGGCAGAGGTTTCGGGCCGTAAAGCAGCCGAGCAGCCCGCCGCCGATCACAACAACGTCAAAGCCGCGCATCAGAACACGTCGATGATCTCGCCGGGGCGGTCGAGCGTATAGCCGCCCATAGCCTCGATCCGTTCGCGGAACTCCCGGCTCTTAAGCGTGCGGATGAGCTGCTTGACCAGCCCCGTGTTCCAAACCTTCTCCGGGATCAGCAGGTCGTATTCCTCCACACAGATCGGCAGGAAATCCAGATCGTAGAGCTTGGCCGCGGAATAGATGCCCATGCCCGCGTCCGCGCTGCACCCGGCGATCTGCACGGCGACGGCGTTGTGGGTCACTTCCTCGCGCTCATAGCCGTACACCCGATCGGGATCGACGCCTTCCTTCCGGCAGAGATAATCCGTCAGGATACGCGTGCCGGAGCCCTTCTGGCGGTTGACGTAGCGCACGCCGTTCCGGGCGATGTCCGCGAAGCGGCTCAGAGCGAGGGGATTTCCTTTCTGCAGCATCAGCCCCTGCTGACGGCCTACGCAGCGAACCAGATACACGCCGCCGTGCGGAAAATACTTTTCGATATACTTGCGGTTGTATTCGCCGGTCTCCGTGTCCAGCAGGTGGATGCCCGCCGCATGGGCTTCGCCCCGGCGGATGGCCATGATGCCGCCCATGGAGCCGACGTGGGCGGAGGAGAGGAAAATACGCCTGTCCTCCCGGTGGATGAGATCGGTCAGCTCGTCAAGCAGCGGGTCGTGGCTGCCGATGACGACCAAGGTGTTTTTGAGCTGTCCCTTGTCCTTGAGAAGCCGGACGCGGACTTCCTCGCCCGCCGTATAGCCCTCTTTGCCCTGCGGCACCTCCAGCATACCGTCCGCCTTCATGAAGGAGGACACCACGCCGCTGCCGCGCGGCAGGGGAGAGGCCATCAGGGAATCGCCCACATAGCCCATGCGCAGGCGCACGTATTCCTGGTATTTCAGGCCGGACACGACCGGACGCGTCAGCTTGGCGCGGGTGCGGCTGCCCCTGTCGCTTTCCCGCCCGTACCAGGCGTCGATCAGCGGCTGCAGGAATTCCTCGATCACGATGATGCCGGACACCGGATAGCCGGGCACGCCCAAAATAGGCTTTTCATCTCGGTAGCCGAGGATCGCCGGCTTGCCGGGCTTGATGGCGACGCCGTGATACAGGACCTCGCCGATCTCCCGGACGGCAGCGGTGGAATAATCGTCCCGCCCGGCGGAGGAACCGGCGTTGAGGATCACCATGTCGCACTCGTCGGCGGCCCTGGCGACCATATCCCGGATCGCGTCAAACCTGTCCGGCACGATGGGGTAGGTCTTCGGCACCGCGCCCCAGCCGGTCAGCATGGCGGAAAAGATGGAGGAGTTGAACTCCAGAATATCGCCTGGCTTTGGGTCGGCGCAGGGCGGGATGATCTCGTCCCCGGTGGGGATGATGCCCACCACGGGCCTGCGGATGACCTCGACCTGCAGCACGCCGCCCGCAATCATGGCGCCGATGGCGGCGGGCGTGATCTCCATGAAGCTCGGCAGGATCATCTCACCGGCGCAGATATCCTCGCCGATCTGGCGAATATGCTGCCAGGGCGCCGCCGCGGCGTGGATCGTGAGGCTGCCGTCGTCGTTTTTGACGAGGTCCTCCACCATGATGACCGCGTCGCAGCCCTCGGGGATCGGGTCGCCGGTATCCACAACGACGAACTGATCCCCGGAGAGCGTGACAGGCGTGGTCTCGGTGGCGCCGAAGCTGTCCCCGGCATGAAGGGCGATGCCGTCCATGGCGCTGGCCGCGTAGTGCGGGGCGTTGATGTTGGCGTAGACCGCACGGGAGGTGATGCGGCCGTAAGCCTCCTGGACCGGGACGGTCTCGACCTGCATGGAAAAGCCGTTTTCCTGCAGCTTCCGGAGGTATTCTCTTTTCGCCTGTTCCAGCGGTATGTTGGTCAAGTATTCAAAGCCCATTACAATCTCCTTCCTTGTTGGCTCCCCCCTCTGGGGGAGCTGGCGCGAAGCGCCTGAGGGGTTTTATCTCAGTATGGATAAACCCGGATCTGCGCGCCTTTGGGCAGGCCCTCGCAGTCGCGCTCTATGATGAAATAGCCGTCCGCACCGGCAAGCTGCGTGATCAGGCCCGCCTTGGAGCGGATGGGCGCGGCCAGCAGCCGCCCGCCTTCCCGCTGCAGATGGCAGGCGTTGAGCTGCTCCCGCCCGTGGTTGGCGCCGACGCTCTGCGTCAGCTCCGCGGTGACGGCATACGCCTCCTGCGCTCTTCCCTCCAGCCGCTTAAGAAGCGGCAGCACGAACAGCTGCGCCACAAAGCAGGCCGCCACGGGATGACCGGGAAGGCCGATCAGGGGCTTGTTGCCCGCCCTGCCGAGGATCGTCGGCTTGCCGGGCTTGACGGCGATACCGTGCAGCAGCAGCGTACCCATCTCCTCTATGATGCGGCAGGCTGCGTCCTTGACGCCCACGCTGCTGCCGCCGGAGAGGATCACCGCGTCGCACTCGCCTGCCGCCTGCCGTACCTTCCGGCGCAGCAGCGCCTCGTCGTCCACGACGATCCCGTACCCGACGGGCTCTGCGCCGAAATCCTTCAGCATGGCCGTGAGCAGCGGCGTGTTCACGTCGCGCACCTGGCCGGGGCCCGGCGTCTCGTCGGGCGGTACCAGCTCGTCCCCGGTGGAGATCACGCCGACCTTCACTCTGCGTGAAACGCTCACCGCCGTCTTTCCTACGGCGGCCAGCGCACCGACGTCCTGCGGCGTCAGCACGCGGCCGGCCCTCAGGATCGCCTTGCCGGGGTACACGTCGTCGCCGCGGAAGATGAGGTTCATACCTGGCGCGCCGGGCTTGAGGATGCCGACCGTACCGTCGCCGTAGTCCTCGGCGTATTCGATCATCACGGCGCAGTCCGCGCCTTCGGGGATCGCGCCGCCCGTGGGGACGTAGGCGCAGGCGTCCCGGGGAAGAGAGAAATCAGCGCCTTGGCCCATGAGGACTTCTCCCTTTATCTCCAGGATCGCCGGGATGGCGTCCGAGCAGCCGAAGGTGTCGGCAGCGCGGCAGGCGTAACCGTCCACCGTGGAGCGGTCGAAGTCCGGGACATATTCCTCCGCGATCATATCCTCCGCAAGGACCCGGCCCGCCGCCTCTGTATAGGAAACGGTCTCTGCCTCACCCAGCGGTCTGAATTCCTTCGGGATCATCGCCAGCACTTCTGCCGGCGTTTTCACCTCAAGCATGGCTACACCTCCGCAATGATCCTGCCCATGTCCCGATAGTCGTTGCCGCTCAGATGCCGCAGTTCTTTCTTGAAGGGCTCGGCGTGCAGGATCTCCAGCAGTTTGTCCGCCGTCTCGGTTTCAAGAAAGCTCCTGCGGACCACCAGATCATAGCGCTCCTCCAAAAGGGGGATGAAATCCAGCCCTTCGATCTGGCGGGAGATCCGCTCCGTGCCGATGGCCAGATCCGCCTCATCCTCCGCGATGGCCGCGGCCATCGTCAGGTGGGAACGCATTTCCCGCTCATAGCCCTTGATCTCCCGCGCGTCCAGCTTCATGCGCAGAAGCTGCCCGTCGAGGAGAATGCGCGCACTGGAGCCGACGCCGCGGTTGAGGATCGAGATGTCGCGCCGGGCAAGATCGCGCCAGCCGCGGATCTCCTTCGGATTCCCCGCGGCGATGTAAAAGCCCTGTCTGCGGTAGGAGATGTTGATCAGCGCTGCCGGCACGCCCGGCAGCAGCTTTTTGACGAAGGGCACGTTGAACTGCTTTTCCTCCGCGTCATACAGGTGACAGGCTGCGGCGTCCACGCGGCCCTCATACAGGGCGAGAAGCCCCTCAAAGCTGTTGAGATAGCAGCGCTGCGCCGCCGCGCCGTGCTGGTGGAGGAAGTTCGTCAGCACGTCCAGCACCACGTCCTGTCCGGAGATCAGGATGGCGTCGCCCTTGCCCTCCGCCGGGTGCATGAGGCGGCTGCTCATTTCGACGCGTCTGACCGGCTGTACGCTCTGCTCATGCCTGGAGCGGGCGATATAGGCGTCCACGTCGTCCTGTGTGAAGCGGACCTTGCGGCCGACCTTATAGGAATTGATCTCCCCGCGCCGGATCAGTTCGTAGATCGTCGACTTGCTCACATGGAGGATCTGAGCGACCTCCTGGGTGGAGAGGGATTTTGCGCTTGCCAAAGCCGTCACCTTCTCTTTGCTTTACTTTGTTTTGTTTTATTATATCTTTTTTCGCACGGCCTTACAAGACAGAGTCGAGCGTCCTTTATGTACAGTTTCATGCTTTTTCATATCGGTTCGCGCTGGTTTGCGGGAAACGCATCTCCCGTCTTATCCTGTTTCGTATCAGTTCGCGCGGAAATCGGGCGGGCCTCTTGTCCTGCTCCGCGCGTTAAAATATAATAAGGCCAGGAAGCAAACAACCTTGTTTTTTCAATCATTTATCAATCAGGAGGTACTTACATGAGCGACGCTTATTACGAAAAAATCGCCAGAATCAACCTGAGCACGGGCGAGATCAAGGCTGAGCCTCTGGATCTCGCGCTTGCCAAGAAGTTCATCGGCGGCCGCGGCCTCGGCACCAAGATCCTTTACGACGAGGGTGTCGCCACGGTCGATCCCCTGAGCCCGGACAACAAGCTCATCTACATCACCGGCCCCATGACCGGCTCCAACTCCCCGTCCTCCGGCCGCTACATGGTCGTGACCAAGTCCCCGCTGACCGGCATGATCGCCTGCGCCAACTCCGGCGGCATCTGGGGCGCGAAGCTCAAGTTCGCCGGCTGGGACGCGCTGATCGTCGAGGGCGTCGCCTCCGACTGGTGCTACCTGTACATCGAGGACGACAAGATCGAGATCCTGGACGCCAAGGAGTATGTCGGCGTGCTGAGCGAGGAATTCGACGATCTGCTCAAGGCCAAGCACGGCGCGGATTGCTCTGTGCTGAACATCGGCCCCGCCGGTGAGAAGCAGGTCCTGCTCGCCTGCATCATGAACGACAAGGACCGCGCCGCCGGCCGTTCCGGCACCGGCGCCGTCATGGGCAGCAAGAAGCTCAAGGCCATCGTCGTCAAGGCCAGCCGCAAGCAGCTCGACGTGATCGCGGACGTCGAAGCGCTGAAGGAGGCCAACAAGGCCTGCCTCAAGATCATGACCGACAACCCGCTCACCGGCGCGGGCCTGCGCGCCCTCGGCACCGCCTCTCTCGTCAACGTCATCAACGGCATCGGCGCCCTGCCCACCAAGAACTGGCAGGAGAGCTATTTCCCCACCGCCGACAAGATCTCCGGCGAGACCCTGGCCGAGAAGTACCTGGTCAAGCCCGGCGCCTGCTTCCACTGCCCGATCGCCTGCGGCCGCATCATCAAGCACGACGGCAAGATCGTCGGCGGCCCCGAGTACGAGCCGCTGTGGGCCTACGGCAGCGACTGCGGCGTGGATGACCTCTACTCCATCGACGAGGCCAACCGCCTGTGCAACGAGTACGGTCTCGACGCCATCGGCGTGCCCTGCACCATCGCCGCCGCCATGGAGCTCTACCAGAACGGCTGCATCAAGGAAGACGAGTGCGACGGCGTGCCGCTCGAGTGGGGCAGCACCAAGGCCATCATCGAGTGGACCCGCCGCATGGGCGATCCGCAGAGCCCGCTTGCCAAGCTGATGGCCGACGGCTCCGTCCGCCTCTGCGAGGCCTACGGTCACCCCGAGTTCTCCATGAGCGTCAAGAAGCAGGAGATCC
>JAILNC010000067.1 GCA_024691985.1 Oscillospiraceae bacterium
TCGGCGCGGGCTCCGCGGCGGCGGCCGCGGCGGCGCCGAGACCCCAGAGATCGGGCTCGAGCGTCAGCTCCGGCACCTTCTCCTCCTTCGGCGCGGGCGCGTCAAAGCTCGGCGGCGTGCTGAGCACCGGGTTTTGCGTCAGCGCGGGGTCGTCGGTGTACACGGGCTCGGGCGGCATTTCGACCGGCGCGGACGCGGGGACGTCAAGCTTCTCGCCGCAGTTGGCGCAGAACTTGTGACCGTCCTCGATCGGAGAGCCGCAGTTCGGGCAGAATTTCATGTGGATTCCCCTCCTGTCAGAATTGTGTTTTTTCTTATTTAGTCTTCTGAATCATGGAAATGTTTCATGTGAAGCGAGGTTTTTTGAGAGCGGAGAGTGAAGTGTGGCGTGTTGAGAGCGGAGAGTTGCGTTATGGTGCGCCGGAGGCGCGATTGTAATCGTCCGCTTCGCGGACTCCTTATCGTCACTCTTCACTCTCCAAACTCCACTCTCCAAACTCCGCTCCTCTTCCTCGCGCCTCACGGCGCGAGAAAGGCGAAGGCGGGGAGGTTGCGCAGGAGCCAGAAGGCGAGGATCAGCACGAGCGCCGCCGGTCCCGCCCAGGCGGGCAGCCGGGTCTCCCGGAGCCCCAGACCGGGGAAGACGAAGCGCAGATACTCCCGCCCCAGCACATACGCGAGAAAGGGCGCGAGCAGCATGAACAGCGGGTTGTAGCCGAAGGCCTTGCCCACTCTGCCGTGCAGCAGGGCGAGGGCCGCCCGGCCCGAGCCGCAGCCGGGGCAGTACAGCCCCGTCAGCTCGTAAAACAGGCACAGGGAGCGCCAGCCGCGCAGCAGCGCAAGGCACAGCGCGAGCCCCGCCGCCGGGACGCCGAGACCGACGGCAAGCCGCGGGAGGAGCGCGGCGTGTTGAGAGTGGAGAGTTGCGTCATGGCGCGCCGGAGGCGCGATTGTAATCGTCCGCTTCGCGGACTCCTTATCGTCACTCTTCACGCTCCGCTCTCCAAACTCATTTCCGGCAGGTAAACAGGATGACCTGCCGCTCGCGCGCGATCTCGGCCAGGAGCTTCATCGCCTGCTTAAGCCTTTCGTCGTCCAGATTGGCCAGCGCGTCGTCCAGGATCAGCGGGCAGGTCTCGCCCTCGGGCAGGGCCAGCTCGCACACGGCCAGGCGCACGGCCAGATACAGCATGTCCAGCGTCCCCGCGCTCAGATACTCCGCCTCGTGGGTGACGCTCTCGTCCTCGGCGCGGGTCATGGCGGAGAAGTCGCGGTCGAGCAGCACCTCGGCATAGCGCCCGCCGGTGACGGCGGACATGTAGCCCGAGGCCACGCGCCCCAGCTCCGGCGAGAAGCGGCGCTGGATCTCGTCGTTGGCCTCACGCAGGGTGTCGGCGGCGAGGACGATGGCGTCCAGCTCGTCGCAGATGACGCCGTACTCCTCCTTCATGCAGCTCAGAGAGCTCGCGAGCACGAGCGGGTCGCCCATGGCGGCCAGCCGCCCGTTCAGCGCCGCGCTGTGGCGGCTGAGGTCCTCGACCTCGGCCCGCTTCGCGGCCAGCTCCCGGCTGAGCCGGGCGGCCTCGGTGCTGCCGTCGGCGAAGTCCAGACGGCGCAGGGCGGCCTCCTCCACGCTGCCGAGCGTCGCGCGGGCGGTCTCGAAGACGCCGCGCTGCCTGCGCTCCGCCTTCTCCGCCTGCTCCATGGCCTCCCACAGCAGCTTGTGCTCATCGAGCGCGGCCAGCAGATCCCTGTCCGAGAGGACGTGGTATTTCTCCTGCAGCTCTTTCAAACGCTGCAGCGAGGCGTCGTGCGCGCGTTTGAGCGTGCCCCAACGCATCAGCAGGACCAGCGCCGCCAGACAGGCCAGCGCGGCCGCCGCGATCACGAACCAGTAGCGATACTGCGTGTACAGCGCCGCAAGGCCCAGGGCCAGCAGGATGCACAGCAGGGCGAGCAGCGGGGAGCGCGGCCTGTCGCCGAGCTGCTGCAGGGTGCGCAGCTCCTCGATCTCGGGGTTCAGGTCCTGCTCGAGACTGTCCGGGTCCCGCAGGCCGAAGCGGCTCAGACGCAGCTGCTCGCGCGCGTTCGACAGGGTGTCCAGGGCCTCGTCGTGCTTGTCGGAGCTCTCCCGCAGGCCTTCGCGGCTCTTCGACAGCGTCTCCAGCGCCTCCCGGCGCTCGCGGCGGCGCGCGTCGGTGACCTGCTGCTCGAGCGCCGCGCAGTCCGTGCGCGCCTGCTCGAGACGGCGCTCCAGCTCCTCGGCCGTCTGGATCGAGCCGCTCATCTCCTCGAGACGGCGCTCGGTCTCGTCCATCTTCCCCTCAAGCTCGGGCAGGAGCCCGCGGCGGTTCCAGCGCCGTCTGCGCTGCCAGGCGCGCAGGCGCTCGTCCGCCTCCGTCCAGGAGCAGGCCTCCTCGCCGGTCGTGACGATGGAGGCGATGCGCTGCTCCAGCTCGCGGCTGCCCGTGACGCCCACCGCGCCCTGCGCGATGAAGGCGCTGCGCCGGAACACGTCCTTGCTCACGCCCGTGAGCTGCTCCCCGGCGTTGTCCGCGCTCAGACCCCGGACCGGCGTCGCCGTGCCGGTATACACGGCGGAAAACTCCTGCATCGGCGCGCTCTTGGAGCGCGAGCGCCGCGTGATCGTGATGTCGCAGCGGTCGGCCGTCAGCTCCATGGTACCCTCCATGGGCATGCCCGACCAGGGCGCGTAGCGCAGCTTGTCCGGCAGATGGCCCGCCTTGGCGCGCTCAGCGCTGTCCACGCCGTAGAGCATCGCCATGATGAAGGCGCACCAGGTGGATTTGCCGCTCTCGTTCGGGGCGTAGATCACGTTCAGACCGTCGTGGAAGCGCAGGCTCTCGTTCTCGAGCTTGCCGAAGGAGGCCGTGCATTTACGGATCATCATGCCGCGCCACCTCCTCCCGCCGGTCCAGAGCCGCAAGGCCCCAGCGCGCCGCCTGCTCGACGGCGCGGCGCGTCTGCTCGTCGTGCGCCGCCTGCCAGCGCGCGTACAGCTTCTTCAAAAACAGGCCGCGCAGGCTGTCGTCCCCGGCGCACTCCCACAGGGAGGCGCGCGGCCGGGTCTCGTCCCGCAGGCGCAGCTCGAAAAACAGCTCGCCCAGCGCGCTCTGCATGGCGGCCAGATCCGGGCCCTCCTCACATTCGCCGGTGAGGGTGATGCGGTAGACGTCGCGCACCGTGTCGTCCGGCAGCAGCGTGTTCACCGCGAGCAGGGGGTCGGTGCCCGTGACGTCGACCGTCAGGCTCTCGTAGCGGCGCAGCGCGACGCTGCGCGTCTCGAGCGTGCAGCCGTCGTCCGTGAGCGTGACGAGGCTGACGGTCTTTTCCCCGGTCTCGTCGAAGCCGCGCCCCTCGGGGCAGCCCGGCCAGGAATACCAGGTCCCGCCCGCGCGCCTGAGCCCGCTGGCCCTGTGGATATGGCCGAGGGCCGCGTAGTCCGCGCCGCAGGCGGCGAGCTCCTCCTCCGTGATCGGGTCGTACTGCGAATCGCGCGCGCCGACCTCGCCGTGCAGGCAGAGCAGGTTTCGCAAGCCCTCGCGCTTTTCGCAGCGGAAGCCGCGCAGCAGGGGCCCGGAGCGCCGCGCCGTGAAGGCCGCGCCCCAAACCGTGACGCCCAGAGTCTCGAGCGTCACGCCGGCGATCGTGTTTTCGGAGAACACATGCACGTTCTCCGGCAGCTTCAGCCGCGCCCAGGGCGACTTCGGCGAGTAAAAATCGTGGTTGCCGGGGGCGATGAACACCGGCACGCCCATGGCGCCGAGGCAGCGGGCCAGCTCCTCCCCCGTCTCAAAATAGGGCTTGTCGCTGTCGAGCAGGTCGCCCGGGAGCAGGACGAGCTGCACCCCCTCGCGCTGAACCAGCGACGACAGCCGCCCGAGCAGCTGCCGCTGCTCGCCCCGGCGCATGGCCGCCTTGCCCGCCGACAGCCCCTCGAAGGGCGAGTCGAGATGCAGGTCGGCCGTGTGCAGGATCTTCAAAGCTCTCACGTCAGTCTGACCCCCTCCGCCTTCAGGCAGCGCCCCGTCTCCGTGTCGATGGTGAACACGCAGCCCTCCAGCTTGCTCTGGCCCTTGCCGGCCTCATAGCGGCGCGGCGGGTCGCCCATGAACTTGCCGATCGACTGCTGCACGTCGATGCCCAGCACCGAGTGCACCGAGCCCGTCATGCCGAGGTCCGTGATGTAGCCCGTGCCCTCCGGCAGCACCTGCGCGTCCGAGGTCTGCACATGCGTGTGCGTGCCCCAGACCGCACTGGCCTTCCCGTCGAGCAGGTAGCCCATCGCGCGCTTCTCGCTCGTCCCCTCCGCGTGGAAGTCCACGAGAATGATCTTCTCCTGTATCTCCGCCATGTAGCCGTCGGCGATGACGAAGGGGTTGTCCGTGTTCGTGTCCAGCGTGAAGCGGCCCATGAGATTGAGCACGCACACATCCCCGAAGTCGCGGTGATAGACCGCGATGCCGCGCCCCGGACACTGGGGGGCGTAGTTTGCCGGGCGCAGGATGCGCGTGCGCTCGTCCAGATAGGGCTGCAGCTCCGTGCGCGTCCAGGTGTGGTTGCCGAGCGTGATCACGTCCGCGCCCGCCCGGAAGATCAGATCCGCCTGCTTCGGCGTGATGCCGACCACGTTCGCGTTTTCGCCGTTGACGACCGTGAAGGCGGCGTCCAGCTCCTTCTGATAGGTCTTCAGATGCTTTTCCAGATGGTCGAGACCGGGCTGTCCGCACACGTCGCCCACCGCAAGGACCCTGATCTGCATTCGCCGTACCCTCCCCGGTTTTCATTCAATATCATATTTTACCACAAATTGCATCGGGACATCAAGGGATATCCTGCGCATACTAGGAATGCAATAAAAGAAATCCTTTAAAACGGAGGAACAGACATGAACAAGCGGAATTTTCTGATTGGTATGGGGATGGGCCTGATGGTCGGCGGGGCGGCCATGTACGCCATGCGCCCGAAGCGCCCCGGCGCCATGAAGCTCGTCGAGCGCACGCTGCGCACCGTGAGCGACGTGGCCGACTCGGTGTCCGAGCTGATGGGGTGGTAGCGTCGGAAGGAGCCAGGTACGTTCCGCTTCCCCGGTTTCCGTAAGGGCCGGGAAAGCTGCACATCCCCTGGCTCCTTCCTCCTTTCCAAACCGGAAGCCCCAAGGGGCTTCCGGTTTGGGGTAACGGGGGAGCAGCGGAGAAGAGATTCTTTCGCTTCTCCCTCTTGCTTTTTTCCATGAATACGGTAAAATACTCCTGTCAAATCACCAAACTTTTTCGGGAGGTTTTACCCATGACTTACGAAATGGATATCGCGGGCCTCAAGCGCGCGCTGCCCCTGTGCAGGCTCAACGACGAGCTGTACATCGGCGCCTTCGTCATGTTCGGCGATGTGGAGCTGACCGAGCACTGCGCGGCCGAGCTTCTCAAGCGCGCGCCGGAGTACGACTACCTCATCGCGCCCGAGGCCAAGGCCATCCCGCTGGTCTACGAGATGGCGCGCCAGAGCAAAGCGGAGCGCTACTTCGTCGCCCGCAAGGGCGCGAAGGCCTACATGCAGGGCACCTTTGAGGTCACGGTCAAATCCATCACCACCATGGGCGTGCAGCGTCTGGTGCTCGACGCCGAGGACGCCGCCCTCATCAAGGGCAAGCGCATGCTCCTCATCGACGACGTGATCTCCACCGGCGAGTCCATCCACGCTCTGGAGGAGCTGGTCAGAAAGGCCGGCGGCATCGTGGCGGGCAGGATGGCCCCCCTGGCCGAGGGCGACGCTGCGGAGCGGGACGACATCATCGTCCTGGCCCCCCTGCCCCTCTTCGGCCCCGACGGCAAGCCGAAGGCCTGATCACGCGCCCTGCGGCGATGCCCGACACGGGCGATTCGTGAATCGCCCCTGCACCTTAACGCAAAAACGGCAGCTCGTGAGAGCTGCCGTTTTTGCGTTGTTAAGTTGGTTTACGCGGCGTTCGGGAGGGCCTCGGCGGCGGCGAAGTCCGTGGCGCTCTGGCCCGCGATGCGGCCGAAGACGACGAAGTCGCACACGGCGTTGCCGCCCACGCGGTTGCCGCCGTGGATGCCGCCCGTGGTCTCGCCCGCGGCGAAGAGGCCCGGGATCACATTGCCGTCGGTGTCGATGACCTCGGCGTTCGTGTTGATCTTGATGCCGCCCATCGTGTGGTGGATGCCCGGGGCGATCTTGATCGCGTAGAACGGCGCGACGGACAGATCGTCGTCCATGCCGTTGTTGCGGCCGAACTCCTCGTCGATGCCGTTGGCGACGGACTCGTTCCACGTGTTCATCGTGTTGACGAAGTTCTGCACGGCGTCGCCCGTGAGGCCCATGTTCTTCGCCAGCTCCTCATAAGTGTTGCCCTGGATCGTGAAGCCGCGGTCGATGAACTTCTGGGACAGGGCCAGATGATCCACCAGATTCTGGTCGAAGATGATGAAGCAGTAGCCGTCCGGCTGCTTGAGCTCCGCCTGGGAGACCACGTCGCGGCCCGCCAGGTCGTTGACGAAGCGCTTGCCCTCGGTGTTCACCACGATCGCGCCGAGAGAACGGAAGGACTCGGACACCAGCGTGCCGTCCGACTGGATGACCGTCGGGTGCAGCTGGATCTGCTCCATGTCCACCGTGTCCGCGCCGACCGCCCGCGCCAGCATGATGCCGTCGCCGGTCGCGCCGGAGTGGTTGGTCGTCACGGCGTTGGCGAGAGAGGGATCGTAGCTTGCCATCAGCTCGAAGTTCGCGCCGAAGCCGCCCGTCGTGATCACGACGGATTTGGCATGGATGGTGTAGACGTGCTCCGCGTCCTCGGCGATCACGCCGACGGCCTGGCCGTTATCCATCAGGATCTCGGTGGCCTTCGTGTTCACGCGCACGTCGATGCCGAGCTTCTCGGTCTGGGTCTTGAGCTTGTCGACCAGATATTCGCCCACGGCGACGCCGCCCTCGGGCTGATGCAGGTACTTCCGGCCCTCGCAGCCGCCGGTGGCCTTGACGCCGGTGAACTGGGCGTTGACGGTCTTGAGCCATTCGATCGCGTCGGAGCTCTTTTCCGCCAGGGTCCGGACCAGGTCGGGATCGGCCAGATAGTGGCCCAGGCGCAGCGTATCCTCCGTGAAGTTCTCGACCGTGCTGTCGTCCAGACCGAGCTCGGCCTCGAGCTTGGTGCCGGCTGCGTTCATGCCGCCCTCGGCGCGCAGGCTGTTGCCGCCGACGAAGGGCATCTTCTCGAGCAGAATGACGTCCATGCCCTGCTGCGTGGCGAGCACGGAGGCCGTCAGACCCGCGCCGCCCGCGCCGACCACGACCACGTCGCAGTCAAGCTCCACGGGCGTCTTCTCGACGGGCTCGGCCGCCGCGACCTCGACCATGAAGACGTTGGGGTCAAAGCCGCCGGAACTCAGGGCGTTGGCGATGGCCTCCTTGATGGCGTCGGAGCTGATGGTCGCGCCGGCGATGCTGTCGACCAGCAGGCTCTGGCTCTCATAGATCTTGCCGGGCAGCAGGCGCGCGGCCTCGGTGCCGATGCCGTCCGACTCCTGGTGATCCAGTACCCGGATGCCGTAGATCCTGTCGGCGGTCGCGGTGACCTCGACCTCGACGGGGCCGTTGCGGCCCTGCGCGGTGCCGACCAGCACGACGGCGTCGTCCGGCGTATCCTCCGCGACGATCTCGCCGGGGTTGGGGAGATTCTTCATCCATACGATATTGAGCAGCGCGCCGAGGATCAAAACCGCCACCAGAAGAAGGCGGACTTTGTCAAAGCCTTTGTTGTTCATAATCGCAATCCTTTCATTCCGGGAGTATCAACAGCTGCGCGCCCGGCCGCGTTCTGTCTTAATATTGTACAGGAAAGCGCTGGAAAAAGCAAGAATAACAGAGCAAAACAGAAAAAAACATGTCCTCAGCGCTTGTCCCGGAAAAAGTCCCGCAGAGCCGCGGCGCAGGGCTCGGCCAGCACGCCCGGATAGACCGCCGGGCGGTGGCCGTAGCGCTCGGAAAAGAGGTCGATGACGCTGCCGCAGGAGCCGAAGTTCGCCTCCCGCGCGCCGAAGACGACGGTCGGGATGCGGGCGTTGATGATCGCGCCGGTGCACATGGGGCAGGGCTCGAGCGTGACATACAGCGCACAGCCCTCGAGCCGCCAGTCCCCCAGCGCGGCGCAGGCCTCGCGGATGGCCTCGATCTCGGCATGGGCGGTGGCGTCGCCGGTCTCCACGCGGCGGTTGCGGCCGCGGCCGATCACCGCGCCGTCCGGCCCCGTGATCACGCAGCCGACCGGCACCTCGCCGTGCGCACAGGCCTCGCGCGCCAGCTCCAGCGCGAGGGACATGTTCTCTTCGCGTTCGGTCATGGAAACCTCCGGAATAGTGTGGAGAGTGGAGAGTGAAGAGTGGAGTGACGGAATAAGGCCGCCGAAGCCGGCGGCCTTATTATCCGAACTTGTCATCCTGAGCGGAGCGAAGCGGAGTCGAAGGATCTTCACTCGCGGCGCAAAGATCCTTCGGCCGGTGTGCGCACCGGGCCTCAGGATGACAGAAAGCGGCGTGCTTTTACGCAAGGGCGGCGGTGATAATGCTCATCTGGTAGACCTCCTCGGCGTTGCAGCCGCGGGAGAGGTCGTTGATGGGCGCGTTCAGGCCCTGCAGGATGGGGCCGTAGGCGTCGAAGCCGCCGAGACGCTGGGCGATCTTGTAGCCGATGTTGCCGGACTGGATCTCGGGGAAGATGAAGGTGTTGGCGTAGCCCGCGACGGAGCTGCCCGGGAACTTGAGCTGGCCGACCGTGGGGGAGACGGCGGCGTCGAACTGCATCTCGCCGTCGCAGCTGATCTCGGGGTGGGTCTCCTTGACGATGGCGGTGGCGGCGCGCACGAGCTCGGGGCCGGGGCCCTTGCCGGAGCCCTTGGTGGAGTAGGACAGCATGGCGACCTTCGGGTCGATGCCGAAGACCTTCGCGGTGCGGGCGGTCTCGACGGCGACCTCGGCCAGCTGCTGGGCGGCCGACAGCACGACGTTGCCCTCCTTGTCCTTGCGGTCCTCATAGGAGATGTTGATGGCGCAGTCGCCCATGCAGATCATCTCGTCGGCGCGGGCCAGGATGAAGCAGGAGGAGACAAGGTTCGCGCCCTTCTTGGTCTTGACGAGCTGCAGCGCGGGGCGGACGGTGTCGGCCGTGGAGTAGGTGGCGCCGCCGAGCAGCGCGTCGGCATAGCCCTGCTTGACCAGCATCGTGCCGAAGTAGTTGCCCTTCTGCAGCGCGGCGCGGGCCTCCTCCTCGGTGGCCTTGCCCTTGCGCAGCGCGACGAAGGTCTGGACCATCTCCTCCATGCCGGGGTAGGTGGCCGGGTCGAGGATCTCGAGCCCCTCGATATCAAAGCCGCCCTTCGCGGCCGCGGCCTTGACCGCCTCCACATTGCCGACGAGGATGGGGGTCAGGAAGCCCTCCTTCTTCAGGCGGGCGGCGGACTCGAGGATGCGGGCGTCGGGGCCCTCGGTGTAGACGATCTTGCGGGGATTGGCTTTCAGGATTTCTACCAGATTTTCAAACATGGATATGACCTCCAGCGTTTTATAGGTTTTAGCTAAAATATTCTATCATGCGGCGCGCGGTTTTTCAAGAATTTTGCAAGCTTTTTCTATTTACAAAGCGGGAGCTTGCGGCTATAATATACAAACTGTTATCACTTTCTACGAGAGGGACCCGAAATGGAACGCAGCTTTCCCGAAACGCTCTCGGCTCTGCGCCGGGAGAAAAGCATCAGCCAGCGCAGCGCGGCGGCCGATCTCGGCATCAGCCAGGCGCTGCTGAGCCATTACGAAAACGGCGCGCGCGAGCCGGGCCTCGGCTTCGTCTGCCGCGCCTGCGATTACTATGGGGTCAGCGCCGACTACCTGCTCGGCCGCAGCGAGCGCCCGAACGCCGCCGCCAGTGCGGCCTCGACCGCCGCCGCCTTCCTCGAGCATATGCAGACGCTCATCACCGACGCGCGCGCCGCGCTCGGGGAGTACGCGCAGGAGGAGCACGACGCATGATACGGCAGGAAAACATCCGCAATTTCTCCATCATCGCGCACATCGACCACGGCAAGTCCACGCTCTCCGACCGTCTGATCGAGAAGTGCGGCGCGGTCGAGGCGCGCATCATGGAGGATCAGATCCTCGACAACATGGATCTCGAGCGCGAGCGCGGCATCACGATCAAAGCCCGCGCCGTCGGCCTGCGCTACACCGCCGCCGACGGGGAGGAGTACACCCTCAACCTCATCGACACCCCAGGCCACGTGGACTTCAACTACGAGGTCTCCCGCTCGCTGGCTGCCTGCGAGGGCGCGATCCTCGTGGTGGACGCCTCGCAGGGCGTGGAGGCCCAGACCCTCTCGAACACCTATCTGGCGCTGGACAGCGATCTCGAGATCCTGCCGGTCGTCAACAAGATCGACCTGCCCGCCGCCGACCCGCAGCGCGTCAAGGAGGAGATCGAGGAGATCATCGGCCTTCCCGCCATGGACGCGCCCGAGATCAGCGCCAAGGCCGGCATCAACATCGACGCTGTGCTCGAGGACATCGTGGCGAACGTGCCCGCGCCCGCGGGCGATCCCGACGCGCCGCTCAAGGCGCTGATCTTCGACAGCCAGTACGACAACTACCGCGGCGTCATCGTGCTGATGCGTCTGATCGACGGGCGCATCCGCCGCGACAGCGAGATCAAACTCATGGGCACCGGCGCGCGCTACAAGGTCGTGGAGGTCGGGCATCTGCGCCCCATCGGCCTCGAGCCCTGCGACGAGCTCGCCGCGGGGGACGTGGGCTACTTTACCGCCAGCATCAAAAACGTCTCCGACACCCAGGTGGGCGACACCGTCACCGACGCGCTCAATCCCGCGAAGGAGGCCCTGCCCGGCTACCGGCCTGCGCGGCCCATGGTCTTCTGCGGCATCTACACCGAGGACGGCTCGAAGTACCCCGACCTGCGCGACGCCCTCGACAAGCTCAAGCTCAACGACGCCTCCCTGTCCTACGAGCCGGAGAGCTCCGTCGCCCTCGGCTTCGGCTTTCGCTGCGGCTTCCTCGGGATGCTGCACATGGAGATCATCCAGGAGCGGCTCGAGCGCGAGTTCGATCTCGAGCTCGTCACGACCCTGCCCTCGGTCATCTACAAGGTCGTCAAGACCGACGGGAGCGTCGTCATGGTCGACAACCCCCACAACTACCCGAACGTCGCCTCCATCGCCGAGGCCTACGAGCCCTATGTCAAGGTCTCGATCATCACGCCCAACGAGTTCGTCGGCAACATCATGCCCCTGTGCCAGGACCGCCGCGGCGAGTACAAGAACATGCAGTATCTCGACAAGCGCCTGGTGGAGCTGCACTACGAGATGCCCCTCAACGAGATCATCTACGACTTCTTCGACACGCTCAAGGCCCGCACGAAGGGCTACGCCTCGCTCGACTATGAGTTCTCGGAGTACAAGCTGTCGGATCTCGTGAAGGTCGACATGCTGTTAAACGGCGACCAGGTCGACGCGCTGAGCTTTATCGCGCACCGGGACAAGGCGTACCCGCGCGCCCGGAAGCTCTGCGAGAAGCTCAAGGAGAACATCCCGCGCCAGCTCTTCGAGGTGCCCATCCAGGCGGCCATCGGCGGCAAGATCATCGCCCGCGAGACCGTCAAGGCCATGCGCAAGGACGTGCTGGCCAAGTGCTACGGCGGCGACATCACCCGCAAGAAGAAGCTGCTGGAAAAGCAGAAGGAGGGCAAGAAGAAGATGCGCCAGCTCGGCACCGTCTCCATCCCGACCGAGGCCTTCCTCGCCGTACTGAAGCTGGACGAATGAGTGCGGAGAGTGAAGAGTGGAGATATTGTGTCCGCGAAGCGGACGATTATAATCGCGCCGAAGGCGCTCCATAACGCCGCTCTCCACTCTCAACACGCCGCTCTTAAATAAATTCCTTGTGTATTTCAAGGCGTTATAGTATAATAAACAGAACGTTTTTTCAGGAAAGGGGGCGCACCCTGTGGTTAATATCAGCAACGATATGGGCCGCATCAGCATCACCAGCGAGGTCCTGACCTATCTGGCCGGCGTGGCGGCGACGAGCTGCTTCGGCGTCAAGGGGATGATCAGCCGCAGCAAGGACGGCGGCGCGCTGCAGCTTCTGCGCAGAGAGTCCATGTCCAAGGGCGTGACCGTCCACAACAACGACGACGGCTCCATCTCGCTGGAGCTGCACATCGGCGTGGACCACGGCGTGAACATGGGCGCCGTCGCCAAGAGCATCATCAACGAGGTCAGCTACAAGCTGTCCCGGTCCGCGGGCGTGCCTGTCCGCAAGGTCGACGTATATATAGACTCGATCATCGGATAAGCACCGCTGTCGGATGATCTCCGGAGGTACAGTCACTTGAGAGATATGATCAACGCCGCAGCCTTCAAGGAGTGCATGCTCTGCGCTTACGCCGCGCTGCAGGCCAATGTTCAGACGATCAACGATCTGAACGTCTTCCCCGTCCCCGACGGCGACACCGGCACCAACATGGGCCTGACCATGGAGCGCGCCGCCGTCGAGCTGCGAAAAAAAGATTTTGATACGATCGCGGCCGCGTCCGACTGCGTGGCCTCCGCCCTGCTGCGGGCCGCCCGCGGCAACTCGGGCGTTATCCTGAGCCTGCTGTTCCGCGGCATCTCCCGCAAGCTCAAGGGCCTGCACGAGGCCGACGCCAAGAGCTTCGCCGCCGCCATGCAGGAGGGCGTCGAGGCCGCCTACAAGGCCGTCATGAAGCCCGCCGAGGGCACCATCCTCACGGTCTCCCGCCTCGCCTCCGCCGCCGCGGCCGAGGCCGCCGCAAAGGACGCCGGACTGGAGAAGACCTTCGAAGCGGCCGTCGCCGCGGGCGACGCCGCCCTGGCCGACACCATCAACCTCAACCCCGTGCTCAAAAAGGCCGGCGTCGTGGACGCGGGCGGCATGGGCTACATGGTCATCCTCAAGGCCATGTTCGACTCCCTGCGCGGGACCTTCGTCGCGCCGGACGTGCAGATCCGCATTGAGGAGGTCATCGACGGCGGCTACGATCCGCGGGAGAACATCACCTTCGCCTTCGACACGGTCTACATCGTGCGCAAGAAGACGCCGGACGTCGACCTCGAGCCGCTGCGCGCATACCTCGGCAGCGTGGGCGACAGCCTCGTCATCAACGACGACGACGAGATCTTCAAGGTCCACGTCCACACCGACATCCCGGGCGAGGTGCTGACCGAGAGCCAGAAGTACGGCACGCTGGAGCTGGCGAAGATCGAGAACATGGTCATCCAGGCCGACCAGCAGGCAGAGGGCAAAAAGGCCATCAGCACCGACGATCTCGACGAGATCGAGAAGCAGATGGAGGCAGAGCCCGCCGTCGCAAAGCCCGAGAAGCAGTTCGGCGCGGTGGTCGTCGCCGCGGGCGACGGGATGCAGCAGCTCTTCCGGGAGCTGGGCGCCGACCAGGTCGTCACCGGCGGGCAGACCATGAACCCCTCCACCGACGACATCCTGCGCGAGATCAACCTCACCCCGGCCGAGACGGTGTTCGTGCTGCCCAACAACAAGAACATCATCATGGCCGCCGAGGCCGCGGCGGAGCTGTGCAAGGACAAGCGCGTCATCGTCATCCCGACCAAGACCGTGCCGCAGGGCATCTCGGCGCTTTTGAACTTCAACATCGACGAGAACGAGGAGCCGCTGGTCGAGGCCATGAAGGAGGCCGCCGCCAACGTGCACACCGCCATGGTGACCTACGCCGCGCGCGACTCCGACTTCGACGGGCACCAGATCCATGCGGGCGAGTATCTCGCCCTGCTCGACGGCGCGCTGCTCGGCAGCTACAGCAGCGAAAAGACCCTGCTCAAGGAGCTGAGCTGGGCCTTCGACGAGTTCGATCCCGAGTTCATCACCGTCTACTACGGCCAGGACGTCGACGAGTACGACGCCAAGGAGGCGGCCGAGGCCATCGCCGGCAACTTCCCCGAGGCGGAGCTGAGCGTGGTCGACGGCGGCCAGCCGGTCTACTACTACATGATCAGCGTGGAATAAAAGAAAATAAAAGAAACACGGCCCTGCGGTTTTTATCCGCAGGGCCGTGTTTTGTGTATACGCTAACGCTGTCCGACCACCTGATACATGCGCTCGTCGGAGATCACGGCGGTGACGCGCAGGTGCTTTGCGAAGATCGCGGCCAGCTCCTCCGCGCTCATCAGGCCGTTGGAGACGTGGTGCGCCGCGCCGTGGTGGTGGGCGTCGATCTTCTCGCGGCTCATGCCGTGGGCTACGGTCAGCGTGCCGCCCGGCTTCAGCAGCGAGGCCAGACGGGCGATCAGACGCTCCGGGTCCGGAAAGTGCGGAAAGGCGTTGTAGACCACGACGCAGTCGAAGGATTTGCCGAAGTCCGTCTCCTCCGCGTCCCCGCAGAGGACGGTCACGTTCTCCTGCGGGAATTTGCCGCGGGCGAGCTCCGCCATGTTCGGGGAGATGTCGATCGCGGTGACGGAGGCGACGCCCCGCGCGAGATAGTCCGGGATCAGCACGCCCGTGCCGCAGGCCACGTCCAGCACGTCCTTCCCCTCTCCGACACCGGCGTTGTCCAGAATGAGGCGGATGATCGCGTCATGGCGTATCATCTCCGCGTCCCAGCCGGGGGCCAGGCGGTCAAAGAAGTCGATGACGTCTCTCGTCTCGATCATGGGCTCAGGCGAAGAAGCTCGCGGTGTCGATCTTCTGGCAGCCGCCGAAGCTGGAAGGCGCGGCCGCGATCTGATCGGCCAGATCCATGCCGAAGAAGGCCTGCGTGACCTCGTTGGTCTTGGCCGTCATGTCGATATCCTCGAACAGCGCGGGATACACGGTCTTGGCGATGAACCAGGTGTTGATCAGGGCGATCTCATAGTTGGTGTAGTAGGCGTTGTAGGCCATCTCCAGATAGACCTCGCCGTCCTGCCAGGCCTTGCAGGTGTCGAACATGTCCGGCTTCTCGGCGTAGAGGGGCTTGATGTTCTTCACCGCCGCGGCGTCCATGACGATGATGTCCATGTCCCCGCCCAGAGCGACGAACTTCTCCTCCTCGATGGCCTGGATGCCGGGGGCCTCCAGATCGGTGACGACGTTTTTGACGTTGGCGACATTGAAGGAGATGTAGTTCTGCGCGGTCATCAGGTGATTGGTGGTGCCCCAGTTGCCGAGACCGCAGATGTACACGGCGGGCTTGTCCGCGTCGGCGACGTCGGCGGTGCGCTTCTCGATCTCGGCGCGCTCGGCCTGGATGTAGCCGATCAGCGCCTCGGCCTTCTCCTCGTTTTGGAAGATCACGCCGAGCATGCGCATCGTACCGTAGAAGTTATCGTCAAACACGCCGCCGGGCCCGGCCTTGAGGGTGATGACGGGCACGCCGAGCTGCTCCTGCAGAGCGTCCTCCTTCTCCACGTCCTCATACTCGGAGATCACGATGTCCGGATCGCAGGAGAGGATCTTCTCGGCCTCGGCGGTCTGGGCCTGGGGGCCGCCCACGCCGCAGGAGGGGAGGGCCTTGAACTGCTCGCCGTAGGCCAGCATGTAGGGGCGGGCCACGGAATCGAACATCTTGGGCCGCTCGGCAAGGGAGGTATTGTCGATATCCTCCACGCCGCACAGCAGGCCCACGTCGCCGATGTAGGAGTACATGCGCAGGGCGCCGGCGCCGATGCAGACGACGCGCTTGTAGCTGCCCGGGACGATGGTGACCTCACGGCCGATCATGTCGGTGACGACGGTCTCCGCGGGCGCGGGG
>JAILNC010000092.1 GCA_024691985.1 Oscillospiraceae bacterium
CTTTGAGATGAGCCTGCCGGAGTTTTCCAAGCTCTCTCTCACGGCGAAGAACGTCATCCCCATCACGGCGCAGTGCACGGTGTTCGCCGAGTCCGAGGTCATCACCCTCGTGGGCGAGGGCAAGCCGATGGACGAGATCGCAGCCGGCATCGAGATGGCAGTCGCCAAGCGCTGCTTCGTCATGGCGAAGAAGGCCGGCGCCACCGACTGCATCACCCTGACGGGCGGCTGCGCGAAGAACGACGGTCTGAAGGAGGCCATCGAGCACGTGCTCAAGCTCAAGGTCGTCAACCTCAAGACCGACCCCCAGCTCATGGGCGCCCTCGGCGCCGCCGAGTATGCCCGCCAGAAGGGCATGGCCAAAAAGTAAAGCAGCACCGCTACGTTAACGAAAGGAGCAACTACGCGATATGTGCAAACTCTGCGAACTGATCAAAACGATCCTGCTCGTTCTCTTCGCGGTCGTCGGCGTGCTGTTCGTGGTCTATTTCTGGAACCTCGACCAGAAGGTGCTCGGCTGGGCGTACAAGCAGGTGAACCTCATCTTTGACCGGAAGAAAGTAAACCAGGTATTCTAGTCTATGGAGCTGTACAATTCCCTGATCGGCGAAACCAAAGCGCTGTATGAGAAGCTGCCGCAGGTCTCGTGGGATTACAATGCGCGCGACGCCTGGACAAGCAACGAGTCCAGCGAACTCGTGCTGCAGAAGGACGCGGCCTATGAGCTCGGCGCGTCGGGCAAGGGCTCGGCGAACTTCGTGCTCTTCACCTCCGACCCCGCGCTGGTGGCGAAGGATCAGACCATCCTCTGCGGCAAGGACCTCCGCGAGATCAAGGGCGACTGCGACTTCGCCCGCATCGTGCTGCTGCGCATCGGCGTGCTCGACGACGACGACGAGGCCGTCTACCGCACGCTGCGCGATATCGAGTTCTCCAAGTACCACGTCTACCCGAAGGGCTATATGGTGCGCATCTCCCCCGAGAGCTACCGGGAGCAGGTCCGCGTCAGCCGGGACGCCGTCCGCCGCGGCATCAGCTTCAAGGCCCTCGGCGCAAGCTACATCGCCGAGTACAAGAAGAACCCGAACGTCCTCAACGCCACGGTGGTCTTCCTGACCGACCCCGCCGCGGACTACGCCGCGCTCAAGGCGCTGGCCAAGAAGTCCGCCGACGTGACCGGCACCCTCACCCATATCTTCGAAGGTCTGCCCACGGACTGCTCCGTGTGCGCGCTCAAGGATATCTGCGACGAGGTCGAGGGCATGAAGGAGCTCCACTTCGGCGTCGGCGCAGGAGGCAGCGTCCACAAGTCATAAGAAGCCGGCTTCATTCCGCTTCCGCGGTTTCCGAAAGAGCCGCGAAAGCTCCATCTCCTCCGGCTCCTCCTTCCTCCCAAAATCAAACCCGCTTCGCCGGGCTTTGATTTTGAATTGAAATAGCGTTTCTAATGAAAAAGAGGCAGCGGCAAAAGCCGCTGCCTCTTTTTCGCGTGCTGCGAGCGGGCGATTCGTGAATCGCCCCTGCGGGCCGCGGCGCGATCTGACGGATTTCCCCGTCCCGCACGGGCCGCCGGGGGCGTCGGCCCCTGCAAGTTCGGTTCTATCTGCGTCCAAGCGGGCATATAGTGTCATGGGGGTGAATGCCATGGCCTATGATAGTGCGCAGGCAAAGCCGCATCTGCTGAGTCTGCAGGGACGCGAGAAGCTCAGCCTGACCGGCGTGGAGGACGTCAGCGGCTTCGACGAGAGCCTGATCGTCCTGTCGACCGCGCTGGGGGCGCTCACGGTGCGCGGCGAGGGGCTGCACATCGAGCGCATCGATCTCGACGCCGGACAGCTCGAGGTCCGCGGCAGGGTGCAGGAGCTCAGCTACGACGAGAGCGCGCCCTCCGGATCGCTCTGGCAGAGGCTCTTCGGCTGAGTGGCGCAGAGCATCCGCGCGCAGGCGCTGCTCCTGCTGCTCGCGCTCGGGCTTGGCGCGGGACTCGGCCTGCTCTACGATCTGCTGCGCCCGCTCCGGCGCAGAACAGGCGACGCCCTGTGGGATCTGCTGTTCTGCGCCGCCGCCGCGTTCGGCTGCTTCTGCTTCGCCATGCGCAGCGAGAACGGCCGCCTCGGCAGCGGCGAGCTCGCCGTCTCTCTCGCGGGCTTCTGCCTCTACACGTCCCTTTTGAGTCCGGCCGTCGCCCCAAGACTTGAGTTCTCCGCCCGGGCGCTGGGCGGCTTCTGGATAATTATGGGATTGCGCATAAAAAAATACAGGATTTCGCAAAAAAACTCTTTCAAAATCCGCGCGCGTGAGTTATCATACTACTCTGTGGGAAGGTTTCGTCATGGACGCAAGAAGGACGCTGATCCGGATCGTGCTGCTGGCCCTGCTGCTGTACGCGGCGGGCTGCCTGGCCGTGCTGGGACTCAAGGTGCAGGCGGCGCAGGACACGGCCCGGGCGCTCACGGAGGAGCTCAGCTCGGCCGAAAGGGAAAACCGTGCGGCGCGGCGGCGGCTCGACGAAGACCGGAGCACGGAGGATTGGGAGACGCTCGCCTGGCAGCGGCTGGGACTGGTCAGACCGGGCGAGATCGTATTCCTCTTCCCGCAGGGAAACGATGATTAAATCGACAAGAGCGAATCTCGAGAGTTTTTTCGTTCTGCCGATGGCACTTTTTCGCAGGAATACTTTGTGTATTTCAAGGAAAAGGGACGACGTCAGGGCGGAAAGTATCCGGGAGGCGCCGCAGTTGATTTGATCGGCGTTTACCCAAGAAGAACAAGAGGCAAAAAAGACGGCCTCGTTTGGAGAGGGGCCGGGGACGGAGAGACAGAGAGGATCACCCATGGAGCTGGCAGTCGGCGAGATCTACGAAGGGAAAGTAACCGGAATCACAAAGTTCGGCGCGTTTGTGCTGCTGCCGAACGGCAAAAGCGGCCTTGTGCACATCTCGGAGCTGGCCAACGCCTTCGTCAGCGACGTGCACGAGCACGTCCAGATCGGGCAGGCCGTCAAGGTCAAGCTGCTCAGCGTGTCCGGAGAGGGGAAGATCAACCTCTCCATGAAGCGCGCGCTGGAGGTCGTACAGGGGACGAACCCCGCGCCCGAGCAGCGCCCGCGCCCGACCCGGCTCAGACCGCAGGAGGCCGTGGCCGCCGCAGCCGTGCCGTCCGCGCAGCAGAGCAGCGGCAATCAGGACTTTGAGGACAGACTGAAAAAGTTCCTGCAGGAGTCGGACAGCCGTATGGCCGACAACCGCATGTACGCCGAGCACCGGCAGCGCCGGAGACGGTAAGAATAAGCGCATAAAAAACGGAGTCCGGGGAGAGGACAGTCCCCCGGGCTCCGTTTTTGTCTGATCAGATGCGGCGCAGGCCGAATTTCTCCGCGTAGGCCGCGGCGAAGGAATGCTTCTCCGCCTCCACGGCGAGGGCGGGACAGGCCAGAAAAACCTCCGCGCAGATGTCCGTCACGCCGGGCGGGATGCGGACGCGGCGCAGACTCTCACAGCCGCGGAAGGCCCACTCCCCGATGCTCGTCACGCTCTCCGGGATCACGAATTCCGTAAGGCTGACACAGCCGGAAAAGCAGCATTTGCGGATGCGCCTGACACCCTCGTGCAGCTTGACGCTCCGCAGCGCCGTACAGTCGGCGAAGGCGGAGACGCCGAGCTCGCGCAGGCTCTCCGGCAGCTCAGCGCGCACGAGGGTCCGGCAGCCGGAAAAGCAGCCGCTGCCGATACAGACCACGCCCTCCGGGATCGTAAGCTCCGTGAGCGTGCAGGGCCCCACGCGCGTGAGCACGCCGTTTTGCAGGCAGAGGCCGTTTGCCCGCAGCTCCTCCCCGTCCATCAGGTCCTCCGGTAGAGCGTATAGCCGCAGCGGCAGTTGATGTGGATCTTGCCCTTGCCGCGCGGGACGCGCAGCCAGGTGCCGCAGCCGGGGCATTTGAAATACTTGTATTCCCTGCGGTGGGTCCGGCGGTCCTTCGCCGCCGCGCGCTCGCGCTTCCTTTTTTCCCGGCGGCGCAGCAGCAGAAGGTTTTCCGCCTCACGCTGCGGCAGGTCCCGGGAGAAGGCGCGGAGAAACGCGAGGGCGAGAAGCATCGTGGAAAAGGCGGTCAGCAGGACGCGCAGCGCGCCGGGCAGCACGAGCGCCAGCGCAAAGCCGCCGACGCCGCACCAGAACAGGAGCTTCGAGAGCTCATCCATGCCCTGTCGGCCGCGGAACAGTTTTTCCAGTTTCTCTCTCATGGCACAGTCTCCCGTATCAGGACTGCTCATACTATGAAAGCTACGCTTCCATAGTAAGCATTTGATTCAAACGCGCCATTCTCGCCGCCGGCGCGGCAACCGAATGGCATGCGTAAAAATCCCCTTGCGCATGAGCCTGCATGTTTTTTGTGCGCTGCGAAGCGCATGGGGATTTTATTTTAGAAACTTCGCCGGCGCCTGTCAAGGCGGGCGGGACATTGTTTACGCCGCGTTCATACGCGCCCGGTGTCCGTTTCGGTACAGACACACGACCAGCGGCATCCCGTAGCTCACCGGGAAGATGAAGCGCGGGTCGACCACCGGCGCGAGGAAGATCGTTCCCACCGTCACCAGCCCCGGCAGGGCGTACAAAAGAAATTCCCACTCCCGCCTGCGGATCGCGCCGCAGCACAGGAGGATCAGCAGCAGCGTTGTGCCCGCGCAGTTGACGCACAGCCCCGGGAAGGGCAGCATGCACAGCAGCCGGTCCGCGCCGCGCAGGATCTCCTCGAGCCCGTCCGCCACGTCGACGTCGTGCAGGCCGAGCGGATCGGCGATGTGCGAGTGCCGCGGCGAGTAGGTGGCGCCGCGCTCCTTGGTCCAGACCGTCCACGGGCAGAAGAGCGGATAGTTCTGGTTCAGCGTCGCGTCGAGATAGGTGCTCGGATGGCGCAGCCCCATTTTCAGCCAGGCGCCGAAATAGGTCATCAGCTCTTTGATCCCCGTCTCGTCCCGGTAGAACTGCTTGACGCTCGAGGAGTCCATGGGCGAGTAATAGTGGGGAAGCTCCTCAAAGTCCAGGATGGCGTCGATCTTCTCCCGCTCCTCCTGCGTCACGTCGTCGCCGTGGTCGCGGAGATAGCGCGCCGTCTGCTGGAAGGGCAGGGACAGGGCCTCGCGGCGGCTGCCCGGGATGACGTCGTAGCGGAGGTCCACCGCCTTGGCGATGACCAGAGAAATCAGGATCGGGCAGAGGAAGAAGAGCAGCGCGCTCCTGAGCGAGCGGCGCGCCCCGCCGCGGCGGACGCGGACGGCCAGCACGATCAGGCAGACCAGCGCGCAGACATAGACGAGATACTTCCCGTTCGGCCGCACGAGCATGGACATCACGATCGAAAAGGCCAGCAGCAGCTTGTGGAACCGGCTTTTCCAGTAATCGTCCCCCAGGCGGAACAGCCACGCGAGCTCGATCGTGAACAGCAGCACCGCATAGGAATAGGGCGTGTCCTTGCTGACGAGGGCGGCCTGCACAATATGACTCGGGCTGAGGATGACCGTGAGGAAGGCGAAGAGCTTCAGCCAGCGGGGCGCGCCGAAGTCCTGCAGCGTCTTCATCAGATACGCCGAGACCGCGCACAGGGCGAGCATCTGCATGCACACCACAAGAAACAGGCCGAAGTTCCCGCTGCCGAGCGCGCGCCCGATGCGGACGGGGATGCCGATCATCAGCGTGTGGACCGGCGGGAGCTGGCCCGCGAATTCGTAGATTTGGAAATAGTAGGCGAGCTGGACATAGGAGTCGACCACCATGTAGCCGGGATAGCAGATGATCCAGGTCGGCAGGCAGAAGAGGAAAAAGGCGGTGAAGTACGCGAGGAGGGGCCGCCTGCGGAAGGCGTCGAGCAGCTTCCCGCCCCGCGCCGGAAGGTCGCGCTCCGAGTCCAGGAACAGCAGCAGGCCGCGCCCGATCAGCTCGAGCAGGAAGAGGCTGCCGATCAGGTAGAGCACGCTTTTGAGCGGCTGCCCCGCCGGAGCCCACAGGATGTCGGTCCTGTGTCTGTACTGGAAGCCCTGGGCCGACAGCCAGACGCCGGCGATCAGCACACAGCAGATGTGAAAGAGGGCGCCGGGCTTCTCCGTCTCCCTGCGGCGCAGGAAGAGGGCAAAGCACAGGCACGCGGAAAAGCAGACCGCGAACGTCAGCATCCGGTTGTTCAGACTCATGGCCAGGTTGCCGAGAGCCGCCGCCGGGCGGCTGCTCAGATACGGGTCCGCCGCCGCGGGTATGAATTCCATGCTCAGCGAGCAGGCCGCACAGAAGCACAGCAGCGCGAGCGCCGCGGCCGGGATTGCTTTCTTCCTCATAGAACTCTCCTCAGTTTCCCGCCTGCAGCGGGCGCACGCCGTACTCGCAGCGCGCGGGATCGGCGGCAAACCAGGCGTCCAGCGCGTCGCAGATGCGCGAGGCGATCACGATGTTGCCCGTCTTGCCGAAGTGCGGGTTCTGCTCCGAGCCGGCGTGCAGCTCCGGATGCGCGGGCGCGCCGAGGTCGGACATGTCCGCGACCGGCAGGCCGTAGTGCGCCGCGATGGCCGCAATGCCGCGGTTGACCGTCTCCACCTCGTCCTTGGAGGCAAAGACGTTGAGCAGCAGGATCAGACAGTCCGGATTCTGCGCGCGGATCTTCTCGATGATGCGGCAGTAATAGCCGGTCTGCGTCGGCGCGTAGTCCGCGGGATCGGCAAAGGGCAGCACGTCCTCCGCCAGGGTGTCCGCGGGCCCGCTGTTCGTGCCGAACCAGACAACGACCGTGTCATAGTCGGCGTAATCCAGCGCGTCCGCGAAGCGCTCGTACCAGTCCGAGGGCGAGAAGCCGATCTCCGCCGCCACCGAGACCTCGGCATCGAGCATGCGGCCCAGATAGTACGCGTAGCGCTGTTCGGTGTTCGCGCCGCCCAGATCGCCGCTGAAGCAGGCCCCGGTCGTCAGGCTGTCGCCGATGCAGAGGATGCGCCCGGCGGCGTAGCGCAGCCGCCCGTCGCCCTTCGCCTGCCGGGGGGCAAGGCGCGTGCCGAGCAGAAAGGCCCCGAGCAGGCCGAGCAGCACAAGCGCGGCGAGCAGCAGCGTCTTGGCGGACGTCTTTTTCTTCTCCATGCTCAGCCCCCGGTGCTTTCTGCGGCGGCGCGCCTGGCCGCCTCCTCTTCCTCGAGCATGCGGTAGGCCACCTTGCCCACCAGCGTCTTGGGCAGAGTCTCGCGGAACTCCAGCTCCTTGGGCATGGCGTACTTGGCGATGCGCTTCGAGGCGTAGTCCATGATGGCCTTGCGCGTGTCCTCATTGGCGGGGACGCCGGGCTTGAGCGTCACGAAGACCTTGGGCCGCTGCATGCGGTAGGAGTCCGGCACGCCGATGACGCAGCTCATCTGCACAAACTCGTTGGCGTCGAAAACGTTCTCAAGCTGGGCGGGATAGATGTTGTAGCCGGAGGAGACGATCATGCGCTTCGAGCGGCCGCGGAAGTAGATGTAGCCCTCGTCGTCCATGACGCCGAGATCGCCGGTGTAGACCCAGGTCAGCCCGTCGGCATGACGGCGCAGGGTTTTGGCCGTCTCCTCGGGGTGCTTGATGTATTCCTTCATGACCGTGGGGCCTGCCAGCAGGATCTCGCCCTCCTCGCCGTAGGGCAGCTCTTCGTCCGTGCCGGGCTTGACGATCTTGATGTAGGTGTCCGGGAAGGGGATGCCGATGCTGCCCTCCTTGGCCTTGTTGATCGGCGTGAGGCAGCAGGCGGTGACGGTCTCGGTCGTGCCGTAGCCCTCGCGCACCTGGATGACCGCCTTGTGGTCGCTGAGGAACTTGTCGAGCTTCTTCTTGAGCTCGATCGACAAAGAGTCGCCGCCGGAGAAGACGCCCTTGAGGCAGCTCAGATCGGCGTTCTCCATGTTCGGCAGACGCAGCAGGGCCTCATACAGCGTGGGCACGCCCGCGATGAAGTTGCAGCGGTAGCGGGTGAGAAGCTTGGAATAGCTCTTCGGGGTGACGCGCGGCACCAGCACGCAGCCCGCGCCGTGCGTGAGCGGGGTGTGGATGCACACGCCCAGACCGAAGCCGTGGAACAGCGGCATGGCCGCCAGCATCTTGTCCCCCGGGCGGTACATCGGGTTCGTGGCGACCACCTGCCCGCTGAGGGCGTTGAAGTTCAGGTTCGTCAGCAGGATGCCCTTCGTCGTGCCGGTGGTGCCGCCGGAGTAGAGGATGACCGCCGCATCGTCGTCCCCGCGCTTGACCCTGTAATTCGCCGTGCAGGCCTTGCCCCGGCGCATGAACTCGTCCCACAGGATGACGGGCGCGTCCTTGGGGATCTTCTCGAGCTTGCGCCCCTCGGTGAGCATGTAGCCCACACGCTTGACCGGCGGCAGCGCGTCGCAGATGCGGGCGATAACGATATCGGCCGCGCAGGTGTTCCCGCGGATGGCCTCAAACTTGCGGTAGAACTGATCGATCGTCACGACGGCGACCGACTCGGACTCGTTGATGAAAAATTCCAGCTCCTTCTCGCTGGAGAGGGGGTGGAC
Source organism: Oscillospiraceae bacterium (assembly GCA_024691985.1). GTDB lineage: Bacteria > Bacillota > Clostridia > Oscillospirales > Oscillospiraceae > Limivicinus. The sequence continues at coordinate 8,538 of JAILNC010000092.1, forward strand.
CATGTTCGCCACGGCGCCGATCATGTTTACGGCGTAGAACATGTATACGGCCTGCGGACAGTTCGGCATGGCGATGGTGACGCAGTCGTCCTGCCGCACGCCGATGGCGCACAGGCTGCGGGCGCATTTTTCGATGTTCGCCATCATCTCGCGGTAGGTGGTGGACTTGCCCTCAAAGTCGAGGGCGATCTGCTCGGGATAAGCTGCGGCCGCGTCGGCGACCATGTCCGCCATGGAGCCGTGATAGTACTCCAGAGTGGCGGGCACGCCGTCGAGGCTCGACAGCCAGGGCCTCTTTGCAGTGATTTCCATTCGTTCCTGTTTCCTTTTCTTCTTTCAGTATTCTACGGGGGTGGAGAAGGGGAGCTCGAGCAGCTCGGGGTTTTCGAGGAGCTTGGCCGCCAGGCGCACGGTGCCCGCGTAGTAATAGCCGTCGCCGATGCGCTCGTCGAGCGTCAGGCCCAGGGTGATGACGGGGCGCACCGTGCACGTCCCGTCCTCGTGCCACTCGGGCGCCAGATGCTTCTTGCCGATCACGGCGAAGAAGGAGTTGGTGCCCCAGTTGTTGAGGTGGTGATAGCCGCTGTCCATCCCGATGGAGCCGAGGTTGGTCATGAAAATGGAGGAGTAGTTCGGGTCGGCCTTGATGAGATCGTAGGGGACCCTGCCCTTGCGGTCGAGCGCGAAGAGGATGTTCACGATGATGTGCAGCAGCCAGCGCGGGAGCTTGAGCAGCTTTTCCATGATGCCGGTGGAGTTGTCCAGCACATCCTCGCGGCGGCACTGGTTGATCTCCTCCTTGATGGAGGTGTGCAGGGTGTCGACGGTGTCGTCCTCGCCGTAGCGCTTGTAGGCCAGGCCCTCCTCGGCCTTGTCCTCAAAGCGCTTCTTGACGACGAAGGAGACGGAGATATGGTCGCGCTGGTACAGGCGGTTGCCGGAGATGAAGCGGTTCATCCGCGGGCGGAGCACAAAGCACTTGACCGCCGCAGCGAGGAAGAGATGAAAGTATGTATACCTGTCCTTCGTCAGGCCCGCGTTCTTCTTCGCAAGAAAAGCGTCGAGCGGACGGCAGTCCACGTCCAGCGTGATGTGCGCCTCGTTGTCGGTGCGGTCGGGCATCAGATAGGCCATGAACTGGCCGAGCGCCGGAGCCTCATCCCGCAGCCAGTAGCCGTCAAAGCGGTCGCCGCGTTTCTTGGGTCTCTGTTCCATTTTCTTTCCTCCCGTTCGAAAATTCGCTTCAACAGTAAATCCCCATGCAGCACAATCTGCACCACGACAGATAAAAGCTGACCCATGGGGATTTACATATGCATGAAATCCGGCTGCCCCGTCAGGGGCGAGGATTTCGCACATTTTTATATACTGCTGTAATAGCGCCAGCTTTTATAGTATAAAACGGAAGCGGGGCAATTGCAACAGAATCTTTGAGGGTTCGCCGGTCTCCGGCAAGGTTTGACACGGCCGGGAAACTTTGTTAGAATGAGGAAAATCCGTGTCGGGAGGTCCCCCTATGAACGAGCCCTTTGTGCTGCTTGCCGCGCCCGAAAAGGCCGCCGCCCTGGCGGACGGCGCCTGCCTGCGTCCCTCGCCCCCGATGCTGCTGTCCCCGGCGGAGCGGGTCTATCGGGACGGGGCGCTGCTGTGCGTGTTCCGCGGCTGCATCTACCGCTGCGACGACGCCTCGCTCCCCTGCGCAAGCCCCGAGGAATACGTGCTGGCGGCTTACCGCAAATACGGCGACGGCTTTCTGGATCGCTTCGAGGGCAAGTTCATCCTCGCGCTGGCGGACGCCGAGGCCAACACCCTGCTGCTGGCCCGCGACCACTTCGGCGGCTTCCCGCTGTACTACTGCTGCGGGGAGGATTTCTTCGCCTCCGGGCCGCTGCAGCAGCTCGCCGACTGCGGTCTGGTCCCGAAAAAGCTCTCGACGGAGGGGCTGTGCGACTACTTCTCCCTGCGCTTCATCCCCGCGCCGGACACGATCTTCGAGGGCATCCGCTCCCTCATGGCCGGGCATATGCTCAAGGTGCGCTGTGAAAACGGGCGCGTCGTGACAGAGGAGCGCTGCTGGTGGGACGTCGACTGCAGGAGCGAAAACATGCTGCAGGATTACGAGAGCGCCCGCGAGCTGCTGCGCGAGACCCTGCTGAAGGCCACCGACGAGCGCTGCTTCGACGGGCGCAACGGCGTCTTCCTCTCCGGCGGCATCGACTCCACCATCATGACGGGCGCGGCCTCGACCCTGCTGGGGCACAAGATCGACAGCTTCACCGTGGGCTTTCGCGAGGAGGCCTACGACGAGAGCCCGCGCGCCAAGATCGCGGCGGAGGCCCACCATACCGACCACCATCTCTACATCCTCGACTACAACGAGGCCCTGGGCGAGCTGGACAAAATCATCGCGGGCTTCGACCAGCCCTTTGCCGACGACTCCGCCGTGCCCACCTGGGTCATCAACCGCTTCGCAGCGGAGCAGGGGCTGGTGAACGTGCTCACCGGAGACGGCAGCGATCAGATCTTCTCCGGCTCGAGCAAGTACTTCATCCGCCATTACGTGGACAAGATCATGAAGTTCCCCAAGCCCCTGCGCGCGCTCGGCAAAGCCGCCGTCTTCGCGCTGCCGGATTCCTCCGCCTCGACGCGCAAGATGCGCAAGGTCATGGCCTGCGTGGACATGGATCCCTACCACATGCGGCGGCGCATGCTCCAGCTCGGGCTGGACGAGCAGGGCCTGACGGCGCTTTTGAAGGGGCAGGTCGCGGACTTCGAAAACGACGCCGTCGCCCGCCTCTATGCGGTCAAGCGCGACGGCACCGACGAGCTGACCAACACCCTGTACGTCGATCTCAAGGTCGTGGCCGACGGGGCCATGATGACCAAGATGGGCTCCATGAGCCGCATGGCGGGCATCCAGACCCACATGCCTTTCCTGTCGAAGGAGCTGCTGACGCTGGCCTTCCGCATCCCGCCGCAGTTCAAGGCGCAGGGCACCACCGGCAAGGTCATCCTCAAGGACGCCTTCCGCGACGTCATCCCCGCCGAGCTCATGACCGCCTCCAAAAAGGGCTTCATGCCCCCGGTAGCCGACTGGTTCCGCGGCCCGCTGCTGGAGAATCTGCGCGCCGCGCTCGACGCGGAGAAGCTCGAGGCCATGGGCATCTTTGATGCCGCCTTCGTCGCATCACTGATCGACGAGCACGTCTCCCTGCGCGCCAATCGTGCCGTACCGCTCTGGGCGCTGTACGTGTTCAGCAAGTGGTACGATCAGAGCTTCTGAGCAAGGGCGGGTGCTTCCATGAAGATCATTCTGGTCTGTCAGGCCGAGGCCGACACAAGGCCGGGCACGCGCTGCGATTCCGCGGGCTTCGCGCGCGCCTGTGAGGAGGAGGCGGCGCACGGCATCGCGCCGGTCTCCGTCAAAAAAAGCGACGCCCGCCGCTACCGCATCCATACCGGGACGGGCCGCGCGGCGCAGGAGACGGCGGCGCTGCTCTTCGACTTCACCGAGGCCCCGGAGCGGACGCCCCTGCTCGACGAGGTGGCGCTGCGACCCTTCCGGGACACGGACGCGGCGTATCCGCTGCGGCTATGGGAGGCCGTGGGGACGGCGCAGTGGGCCCTCGGCAGCGGGCGGCAGGCGGAGTCCCGGCGGGAGACCCTGGAGCGCGTCGGGCGCTTCGTCGATACGCTCGAGGAAGAGGATCGGGACTGCATCGTCGTCTGCCGCGGGCGGACGCTGGCGGCGCTCAAGACCGTGCTGCGCCGCCGCGGCTGGTGCATCGAGGGCGGCGAGCTCCGGCCGAAGCCGCTCGATCGCATACGCGCCACCAAGAGGACGCTGCACTGCGGCGGCTGCCACCACAACTGTCTGCTGACCGAGCCCAAGTGCCAGATCGGCCGGGCCAAGGCCCAGGACAGGGGGATATAAAGAAACAGGAGCTGCATCCGGCGGGATGCAGCTCCTGTTTTTCTATGCTGTTTTCAGCCCATAACCACGCGCACGTCGACGCTGCTGCCGGCGGGGGCGGGGGCGAGGATGTTGCCGCTCTGCTCCCTGCCGTCGACCGTGATGAGACGCACGCCGTGCTCGGTGCCGTCGGGGTTTTCCACCGTGATGCGGTAGCGCGCGCCGCGGTAGAGGCGCTCGACCGTGAAGCCCCTGCAGCCCGCGGGGACGCAGGGATCGATCTGCAGGCCGTCCAGCGTCGGCTTGACGCCGAGGATCGCCTGCGAGATCGACAGGAAGGTCCAGGCCGCCGTGCCGGTCAGCCAGCTGTTCTTCCCCTCGCCGAAGCTCGGCGCGTCTTTGCCCGCGATCATCTGGCTGTAGACATAGGGCTCGGTGCGGTGGATCTCGCTGATGTCCTCGATGAAGGCGGGGGCGGTGCGGCGGTAGACCTGGAAGGCGCGGTCCCCGTGGCCCAGCTCGGCCTCGGCGCAGACGATCCAGGGGTTGTTGTGGCAGAAGATGCCCGCGTTTTCCTTGTAGCCGGGGGGATAGCTCGAGATCTCGCCCAGCTCGAGACGGTAGCGGGTATAGGCGGGCTGCAGCAGGACGATGCCGTACTTGGTGTCCAGCCGCTCCTCGACGCTCTTGAGCGCCCGGGCGGCCTCGCCCGTGGCCTTGCCGATGCCGGCCATGACGCACATGCCCTGGGGCTCGATGAAGATCTGCCCCTCCTCGCACTCCTGCCCGCCGACGACATGCCCGAAGGCGTCGTAGGCGCGGCGGAACCACGCCCCGTCCCAGCCCGCGTCCAGCACGGCCTTCTCCATGGCCGAGACTGCGGCGTCGGCATCATTCGCCTCGTCCGCAAGGCCGAAGCGGCGCAGGATGTCCGCCCAGGCGCGGCCGTACTTGACGAACATGCCCGCGATGAACACGCTCTCCGCCACCGGACCCTCGCTCGGGCCGGTGGTCTGGAAGCTCTCGCCCGGGTGCTCGGAGAAGCAGTTGAGGTTGAGGCAGTCGTTCCAGTCCGCGCGGCCGATCAGCGGCAGGCCGTGGGGGCCGAGGTGGGTGCGGGTATAGGTAAAGCTGCGGCGCAGATGCTCCAGCAGGGGCTGGGCCAGCGCGGGGTCGTTGTCGAAGTCGACCCGCTCGCCGAGGATGGAGAAGTCGCCGGTCTCGCGCAGATAGGCGTCGGTCCCCGCGATGAGCCAGAGCGGATCGTCGTTAAAGCCGCTGCCCACGGCGAGATTTCCCTTCTTGGTCAGAGGCTGGTACTGGTGGTAGGCGCTGCCGTCGGGAAACTGCGTAGCCGCGATGTCCAAAATGCGCTCGCGGGCGCGCTCCGGGATCATGTGTACGAAGCCCAGCAGGTCCTGGCAGGAGTCGCGAAAGCCCATGCCACGGCCCATGCCGCTCTCGAAATAGCTGGCCGAGCGGCTCATGTTGAAGGTGACCATGCACTGGTACTGGTTCCAGATGTTGACCATGCGGTCGAGCCTCTCGTCCCCGGTCGAGACCTGGTATCGCCCGAGCAGCGCCGTCCATGAGGCGGCCAGCGCATTCAGCGCCGCGTCGAAGGCGGAGTCGTCGGCATAGCGGGCTATCATCTCCCGGGCGCGGGTCTTGTTGACGACGCCGGGCGCCTCCCACTTCTCCTCCTGCGGGTTTTCGATGTAGCCGAGGCCGAAGAGAATGGTCTCGCTCCCGCCGGGGGCGAGCGTCACGTTGAACTGCTGGGCGGCGACGGGCTGCCAGCCGTGGGCGACACTGCCGGTGCAGCCTCCGCCGAAGACGGCCTGCGGACGCGCGGGGCTGCCGTAGACGCCGAGGAAGGCGTCGCGGGACGTGTCAAAGCCGTCGGGCGCGCGGTCGGCCCAGAACACGGCGTAGTGGTCCCGGCGCTCGCGGTACTCGGTCTTGTGGTAAATGGCCGCGCCGTCGACCTCCACCTCGCCGGTGGAGTAGTTGCGCTGGAAGTTGGAGCCGTCGTCCATGGCGTCCCAGAGGCAGAATTCCACATAGGGGAAGACGCGCAGGGCTTTGGTCTCTCCGCTCCCGTTTTCGAGCGTGAGGCGCATCAGCAGACAGTTGTCCCCCTTCGGGACGAACAGGGTCTGCGTGGCGCGGACGCCGCGGTAAGCGCCCTCGATGAGCGTATAGCCCAGGCCGTGGCGGCAGGAATAGGCATCCAGCTCGGTCTGCACGGGCTGCCAGCCGGGGTTCCAGACCGCATCGGCGTCGCGGATGTAGACGCGAAAGCCCTCGCTGTCCAGGGGGCTGTTGTTGTAGCGGTAGCGCGTCAGACGGCGCAGGCGCGCGTCGCGGTAAAAGCTGTAGCCGCCCGCGGTATTTGACAGCAGGGTGAAGAAATCCTCGCTCCCGAGGTAGTTGATCCAGGGCAGGGGCGTGCGCGGCGTCGTGATCACGTACTCCCGGCGCGCATCGTCAAAATAGCCGTATTGCACAGGCGTTCCCTCCGTTGATGCTTTTCAGGTTTTCACCGGATCTGCGTGCTGAGACAGGTCCTGCCCGTCAGCGCCGCGGTGCGGGCGTCGGGCTGGCCGAAGCCGGCGTACAGCGTCCAGCTCCCGCTGCCGCTCACGCGCTCGCCCGAGGCGCTGACCACAGTGAAGGCACGCGGATCGAGGGAGATCGAGACGCGCTCCGTCTCGCCCGGCTCGAGGTAGACGCGCCGGAAGCCGCAGAGGACGGGGTTCGGCGGCGCGTCGGGGGATCCCTCGTCCCTGATGTACAGCTCCACGACCTCATCCGCCGCGACGGCGCTGCGGTTCGTGATCGTGAGCTTCGCCTTCTCCCGGTCGGCGGTGAAGTCCGACAGCGCCATGTCCGCATAGCTCAGGCCGTAGCCGAAGGGATAGAGCGGCGTACCGGTATAGTAGCGGTAGGTCCGGCCAGCCATGGCGTAGTCGGTGAAGTCGGGCAGCTCGGCGAGGGCCTCGTTTTTGTAGAAGGTCACGGGCAGCTTGCCGGAGGGCGAGGCGTCGCCGAAGAGAAGCTCCGCCACGGCTCTGCCCCCGCCCGCGCCGGGATACCACGCGAGCAGGATCGCGTCGGCGCGCGCCTCGGCCTCGGAGACGTCCACGGAGCTGCCCGCCATGAGGACGACGACCGTGGGCTTGCCCGCGTTCAGCACCGCATCCAGCAGCCTGCGCTGGGGCGCGGGCAGGAGGAGATCGTCCTTGTCGCCGGAGCCGACGTTGTTGCCCTCGTCACGCTCCTCGCCCTCGAGCTGCTCGTCATAGCCGAGGACCAGCACCACGACGTCGCTGCTGTCCGCCACGGCCAGAGCCTCGGCCAGACGGTCGTCCGGCTGCGCCAGCGGCTCGACCCGGTCGGCGAAGAGGTGGCAGCCCTCGGAATACAGGACGCGGCCCTTTCCCGCCATGTGGTCCTGGATGCCCTCCAGCACCGTCACATAGCGCGAGGCCGTGCCGTAGTAGTTGCCGATCAGGGCCCGGCGGCTGTTGGCGTTCGGGCCGATGACGCCGATCGTCCCCTCCGCCCTGAGCGGCAGGAGACCGTCGTTTTTCAGCAGGACGCAGGATTTGAGCGCCGCCTCGTGCGCGAGCAGCAGATGCTCGTCGCACTCGATGACCGTGTAGGGGATGGCGTCGTATTCGGAGCCGTCGAAGAGGCCGAGCAGGAAGCGCGTCGTGAACAGGCGCACGGCGGCCTCGGTGATCTGTTCCTCCGTGATGAGCCCCTGGTCGAGCGCTTCGAGCAGGAACTCATAGGAGCTGCCGCAGTTGACGTCGCAGCCCATGCGCAGGGCGAGGGACACGGACTCGGCCGGGGTAGATGTCACCATGTGGCCGGTGTGGAAGTCCCGGATCGCCCAGCAGTCGGATACGACGTGGCCCTCGAAGCCCCACTTTTCGCGCAGGGTGTCGACCAGCAGCGCTTTGCTGCCGCAGCAGGGCTCGCCGTTGGTGCGGTTGTAGGCGCCCATGACGGCTTCTACCCCGGCCTTTTTGACCAGATCCTCGAAGGCGGGAAGGTAGGTCTCTTCCATGTCCTTCGGGCTCGCGACGGCGTTGAAGCTGTGGCGCAGGGCCTCGGGGCCGCTGTGCACGGCGAAGTGCTTGGCGCAGGCGGCGGCCTTCATGGTCTCCCTATCGCCCTGCAGGCCGCGCACATAGGCCCTGCCCAGACGCGAGGTCAGATACGGGTCCTCGCCGTAGGTCTCGTGGCCGCGGCCCCATCGCGGGTCGCGGAAGATGTTGATGTTCGGGGACCAGAAGGTCAGGCCGTGATAGATGTCCCGGTCGCCGCGCTTCGAGAGCGCGTTGTACTTGGCTCGGCCCTCGGTCGCGGCGACGTCGCCGAGCGCCTTGAGCAGGGCGTCGTCGAACATGGCGGCCAAACCGATCGCCTGCGGGAAGCTGGTCGCCGTGCCGCCGCGCGCCACGCCGTGCAGGGCTTCGTTCCACCAGTTGTAGGCGGGCACCCCCAGGCGCTCGATCGCGGGCGAGCAGTAGCGGAGCTGGCCCGTCTTCTCCTCGAGCGTCATTTGGGCCACGAGGGCTTCGGCCTTTTCTCTTGCCTGTTTGCGGTTCATTTGCAAGTCTCCTCAAAAACGGAGGATCGTGCGGATTTCTGCCCGACACGATCCCCCTTCCGTCTGTCTGTTTGGTTGTACGAAATCGCTCAGCCCTTGACGGCGCCGGCGACGAAGCTGTCCTGGATCTTCCGGCTGAGGAAGACGTAGAGCAGAAGCGTCGGGAAGGTGGCGAGGACCAGCGCCGCGCCGATGGGGCCCCAGTCGGTGGTGTACTGGCCGGAGAGGGCCTGCACGCCGACGGGCAGGGTCTTGAGCGCGGT
>JAILNC010000096.1 GCA_024691985.1 Oscillospiraceae bacterium
AGGGCGTTCTTCTCCGCGGGCGGCGCGGGCACGGGCTCGATGACCGGCAGCGCCGGCGGCCAGCTCTCCGGCGGCGCTGCCGCGGTCTCCTCCGCGCCCTCCTCCGCAAACGCCCGCGGCGGGAGAGCGAGCAGCAGGAGCAAGGCGGCAAGCAGGGACAGGATCCTTTTCATTTCTTTCACCTCCTGCGCTTAGGATAAGCGCAGGAGGTGCGCGGAATCTGTCGGAAGGCGCGGGGAAATGAAAAAAAGACGCCGGGGAATTTCCCATGCCCCGGCGACGGGAGAGTTATCTTTTATATTATTGACAGCTGGTGCAGGCTGTGTTAGAAATATAAAAAGAAGAGACATCATCAGTCTGTGAGAAATCGCTGTTTCCAGCGACGTACTGCTCAGGTGATGTCTCTTCTTTTTTTCTTTCTTTATGCCCGCGTTTCTTTCAGTTCAGCCGACAGGTATGCAAGTCGTAAGCTGCGTAATGCGCCCCCACTGTCTTTCTTTTCGTTCTTGCACGAAAAGAAAGGCAGCGCCGCGCCCGGTGCAAGAAAGAAAAGGGCGCTGAATGCGGGCAACGTATTTGCAAGGCCGAGCATCGTGCCCGCAACTATCCGTCCTCTCCGCATAGCCGACAAAGCTTTCGCACCAACTCCTGTCAGAAAGAAAACGAGCCGACCCAACCGACATTGTGCAGACAATACGTTTATTGCTCCCTGCTTCCCTCCTGTATGTCATTGCGAGCCAGTGCGCACACTGGCGTGGCAATCCGCATCCCCTTGTCCGGTATACAGACCATCCCCTGCGCAGTCAACTTCTCTTTGTTCGGCCAAAGAGAAGTTGCAAGAGAAACGCCGCTTAGGAGGGGAAGATTCCGTATTCTTCCCCTCCTAAGAACCTCCCTAATTGAAACGGCCAAGGGGGCCTGCTCCCACCTTGCCGCGATGCCTTTCCCGGGCCTGCTTCGCGACGGCCCGCCAAAGGCGCGGCTGCGGAGCGGAAAGCCTACCTTCTTCTGCCACCGGCAGCGGCAGGCTCTCCGCTCCCCTGTTGGATTCCCCTGGGGAGTGGGGGAAAGATTGCACAACAGACTTACCGTCTGCACAACATAGGCTGGTTCGGTGAGTTCTTTTCTGACAGGAGTTGGTGCGAAAGCCTCGTGGGACATACGGAAATGTCGGTTAGTCGCGGGAATAACGTTCCAGTTTGCGCATTGGTTTAAACGCGTGGAAGCGCGCTTTTCTCTTTGGAGTCCAAGAACCGTTTCTCTTTTCGCGCAAGATCGAAAAGAGAAATGGGTCTTGATTCACGCAGCTCACGGTCTGCATACCGGATACGGAGCACCCCTTTCCCCAAGGGGCGAGGCACGGGGGATGCGGATTGCCACGGCCCCTGCGGGGCCTCGCAATGACGTGCAGAGGGAGGCCGAGGCGCAATTTTCTTACCTCGCCTGTTCGGTCACATAGCGCACGACGTAGTCGGCGAAGCGGCGGGTGGCGGGGCCGGCGTGCCTGCCCGCCGCGATCGCGAGACCGATGGTTCGCTTCGCCTCCGGGATCAGCGGCAGGATCTGCAGATCGTCGTGGCGGCCTTTGAGCAGCAGCTCGGGCATGATGCTGATGCCGAGTCCCTGCTCCACCATGGCGATGACCGCGTAGTCGTCCTTGGTGTAAAAGCGTACGTTCGGCTTGACCCCCGCCGCCTCGAGCGCGCGCCGCGCGTCGTGGTCGGAGCTCTGCAGGAGGCTGATGAAGGGCTCGGTCTCGCACTCGACCAGCGGGAACTTCGGGTAGTTCTCAAAGCGGCTGCCCCGCGGCAGGATGGCCAGCAGCCTGTCCTCCATCAGCGGGATGCACTCGCAGTCCACGCCCGCGGGCAGGGCCACGAAGCCCACGTCCACGCTGCCGTCCGAGAGCCACTGCTCGACGTCGTGGTAGTCGCCGTTGAGGAGTTTGAAATCCACCTGCGGATAGTCCTGCTGGAACTCCTTGAGCACGTGCGGCAGCCAGTGCACCGCGACCGAGGTGAAGGCCCCGATGCGCACCGTGCCGGACTCGAGCCCGCGGATGGACGAGGCCGTCTGCTCGAGCTGCTCGGCCGCGGCCAGGAGGCTGCGCACCGCGGGCAGCAGACGCTCCCCCTCCCCGGTCAGACGTACGCCCGCACGGCTGCGCTTGAGCACCGCGAAGCCCAGCTCCCGCTCGAGACTGTCGATCCCGTGGCTGACGGCGGACTGCGTGCAGCCCAGCTCCGACGCGGCGCGGGTGAGGCTCCCGCAGTCCACCACCGTCATCAGCGTGCGGCATTTCTCCAGATTCATCCTGTCCCGCCCCTTTATATGAAATATTTTCATGATAACATGAACATGATTAAGTTTATTCCTAGTATACACAAAAAAATTCATATTTCAAGGAAAATTGTCCAAAAAACACATTGCGGAATTGTTCAGTCTGCGATATCATCCAGACACTTCGGAAAGAGAGGACAATTCCCATGACTGCTAACATGATCTGCATCCTTCTGGCCGTCATCGTATACCTCGTCGGTATGCTGGCCATCGGCATCAAATATGCCAACAACAAGACCTCTGAGGACTTCTACCTCGGCGGACGCAAGCTCGGCCCCATCGTGACCGCCATGAGCACCGAGGCCTCCGACATGAGCGCCTACCTGCTGATGGGCGTGCCCGGTCTGGCCCTGTTCTGCGGCCTGGCTGAGTCCGGCTGGACCGCCATCGGGCTCGCGGCCGGCACCTACCTCAACTGGCTGTTCGTCGCCAAGCGCCTGCGCTCCTACTCGGCGAAGCTGCACGCGATCACCGTGCCCGACTTCCTGGCCGCGCGCTTCCGCGACAACACGAAGCTGATCGAGATCCTGGGCGCGCTGACCATCATCATCTTCTTCGTGCCCTACACGGCCTCCGGCTTCGCCGCCTGCGGCAAGCTGTTCAACAGCCTCTTCGGCTTCGACTACATGACCGCGATGCTCGTCTCCGCGGCGGTCATCGTCGCCTACTGCGCGCTCGGCGGCTTCATGGCGGCCTCGGTCACAAGTCTGATCCAGTCCATCGTGATGACCTTCGCGCTGATCGTGGTGTTCTTCTTCGGCGTCAGCAAGGCCGGCGGCTGGGGCGCCGTCATGGACAACGCCCGCAGCATCCCCGGCTACCTGAGCCTCTTCGCCAGCACCGACATCAACGGCGGCGCCCCCGGCCCCTACACCTTCGTCATGATCGTCTCCACCCTGGCCTGGGGCCTCGGCTACTTCGGCATGCCCCACATCCTGGTCCACTTCATGGCCGTCGAGAGCGAGGAGAAGCTTGACGTCTGCCGCCGCGTCGGCTCCATCTGGTGCGTCGTGAGCCTCGGCATCGCGACCGTGATCGGCTTCGTCGGCTTCGCGATGGCCAAGGCGGGCGCGCTCGCCATGCCCGGCAGCGAGCCCGAGGCCGAGAACATGATCGTCAACGTCGCGCATCTGATCTCCGAGCACGGTATCTTCGCCGCCATCATCGCGGGCCTGATCATCGCCGGCATCCTGGCCGCCACGATGTCCACTGCCGACGCCCAGCTGCTCGGCGCGGCCTCCGGCGTGACCCACAACCTGATCAACGACGTCTTCGGCATCAAGCTCTCCGACAAGAAGAACATGCTGATCGCCCGCCTCACCGTCATCGGCGTCGCCATCCTCGGCGCGATCTTCGCCTCCGATCCCTCCAGCTCCATCTTCCGTGTGGTGTCCTTCGCCTGGGCTGGCTTCGGCGCGACCTTCGGTCCCGTGGTGCTGTTAGCGCTGTTCTGGAAGCGCTGCAACAAGCAGGGCGCGATCGCCGGCATGCTCTCCGGCATGGTGATGATCTTCGTGTGGAAGTACCTGGTCCGTCCCCTCGGCGGCGCGTTCAACATCTACGAGCTGCTGCCCGCTTTCATCGTCTCCGCGATCATGATCGTCGTGGTGTCCCTGTGCACCGCGGCCCCCGAGAAGGAGATCGTCGACGAGTTCGAGAGCATCGCGTAAGAAAAGCAAACAATCCCCAAACATGTCATCTTGAGCGAAGCGGAGTCGAAAGATCTTAAAAGGCCGTATTGCCAGGCTGTAAGATCCCTCGGCTGCGCTCGGGATGACACAAGTCTTCGGCTTGTTGGACAATATCTATGGACTGAGCGGCTGCGAGATGCAGCCGCTCATATTTTCTTTGATACTTGCATACGGCTAGTGTTTTTCGTATAATGGCATAAGAGAAAAAAGAAAGGGGTGCGCCGCGTGCAGTGTCCGCATTGCTTCCGCGAAGTGAATACGTCCGGCGCGTGCCCCTTCTGTGGCTATGACGGGAGAGGGCAGGCGGGAAAATACCCGGTAGCCCTGCACCCCGGGTCCATTCTGAACGGGCGCTATATCCTCGGCCACGTCCTCGGCCAGGGCGGCTTCGGTATCACCTACATTGCCTGGGACGACCGGATGAAGGAACGCGTGGCGATCAAGGAGTACTTCCCCGCCGAGTTTGCCGGGCGGACGGGCGTGTCGGTACAGGTCTATTCCGGGGACCGGGCAGAAAGCTTTGCCTACGGCAAAGCGCAGTTCCTGGAGGAGGCCAAGACCCTCGCGGCCTTCATCGGGGACAGTCACATCGTCCGCATCTACAGCTATTTTGAAGAAAACGGCACGGCCTATTTCTGTATGGAATATGTGGACGGTCTGCCGCTGGATAAATACATGGCGGCGAAGGGCGGACGGCTGAGCCCCGCCGAGGCAAACCGCCTGCTGCTGCCGCTGACCGAATCGCTGGCGGCGGTGCACGCGAAGGGCGTCGTCCACCGCGACATCGCGCCGGACAACATCCTCGTAACATCGGACGGCACGGCCAAGCTCATCGACTTCGGCGCGGCGCGCTACAGTACCGGCGAGAAGAGCAAGAGTCTCGACGTCATCCTCAAGCACGGCTTCGCACCCTACGAACAGTACATGCGGCGCGGACGGCAGGGGCCGTGGACAGATGTATACGCGCTGGGGGCGACGTGGTACTACGCCCTCACCGGCAAGGTGCCGCCCGAGGCGGTAGAGCGTCGGGATGAGGACACGCTCGTCTCGCCGAGCGCGCTGGGCGTGGAGATCGACACGGCGTCCGAGCAGGCTCTGCTGAAGGCGCTGGCGGTCACGGCGCCGGAGCGCTTCCAGAGCATGGGAGAATTCCGCAGCACCTTGCTGGAAGCCGGCGGCGCGGATACGGAGGCAGAGCGGGAACGCGTGCTGCGTCAAGAGCTCGAACGCCTCGAGCGGGAACGTCTCAAACGCGAGGCCCGGGAGGAAGCCGCGCGTCTCGCCAAAGAAAAGGCTGAGCGCGAGGAAAAGAAGCGCCTGGAGCAGGAAGCCAGGCAGGAGGCGGAACGTAGGAAGCGGGAGGCAAAAGCAGAGGCCGAGCGCCTCAAACGCGAAGAGAGAGAGCGTAAAGCCCGTGAAAAGACCGAGCGCCTGGAGCAGGAGAAAGCCGAACGCGCGAAAGAAAAGCAGGCAAAACAGGCAGGGGCGTCCGGAACGGATGCAAAAAAGTCGAAACTACCGCTGATCATCGGCGTCGCCTCTGTGATCGCACTGGTGGTCTTCGGTGTGACCCGCTTTACAGGCGGCGGGACAGAGAGTCCAACTGTGACGCCGCAACCGACGCAGGCCGCGATCGTGACGCCGACACCGGCTGTTACTGCGGACAGCGCCGCTGGACCGCATCAAAACGAGGAAGGTCAGACTTCCCATCAGGAGACTTTTCGCCCGGGAGCGGAACTCCTGATGGCGGGGGTAGATCTGAGCAGCCCCTGTAATGTGGGTGATTGGAAGGATATCGTTCAGGTCTTTTCCGGGCCCGGTTTTACGCTTGGTCTGCGGTCTGACGGCACGGCGCTTGCCACAGGCTGGAACGCCTATGGGCAATGTGAAATCTCTGGCTGGACCGACCTCAAATACATTACCGGCGGATGGGCCCACACGGTCGGGCTGAAAAGAGACGGTACGGTTGTCGCTGCCGGGAATAATGTTTATGGGCAATGCAACGTTGGCGAGTGGACGGATATCACCGCCGTCGCCGCAGGCGGATGGTTCACCGCAGGACTGCGGTCAGACAGTACGGTTGTTTCGACCGGCGATATCGGAGTCAACGGCTGGAGCAAGATTCAGGCGATCGCGGCTGGCAACAATTTCGTGATCGGTCTGTGCGACAACGGCAAGGTTGTCGCCGCCGGCTCAAACGAGCTTCAGCAATGCGACGTCTCCGACTGGAGCGATGTCATTGCCATCGACGCCAGGGGCTGGCATGCGGTCGGACTTCGCAGCGATGGGACACTGGAGAGTTCCGGCGCAACCGGAGGCAATCGCCGCGCGGTATCAAACTGGAGCGATATCACCGCAGTTTCTGCCGGTTATTACAGCACTGTCGGGCAGCGTTCCGATGGGAGTTTTCTGGCGACAGGCTGGAATTATTTCGGAGAAGACGAACTGGAAGACTGGCACGATATCGTCCAGTTTTCTTCGGGCGAATTCTGCTCGGTCGGCCTGAAGGCCGACGGCACCGTCATCGCACGCGGGAAAGGTGCTGACGACTACAGCGAAGCCGAGAGTTGGACCAACCTCACGGCAATCGCCGCCGGGTATAATTTCCTTGCAGGGCTGAAAGCGGACGGCAGCGTCGTAACAGCAGGCTCGAATGTCAACAAGCAGCGTGATGTTTCCGGCTGGAGGGATATTCAGGCGATCGCGGCAGGCGACTTTCATACCGTAGGACTGTCAAAACAGGGCAGGGTGTTCATTCAGGGCAGAAAGGCTTACGAAATGAACGAGAGCGCAGCAAAGTGGTCGGATATTGTCGCTCTCGCCGCAGGAACTGATTATACCGTCGCCCTGAGATCGGACGGCACTGTCGTAGCTGCCGGCGCGAACGGGAGCGGCCAGTGTAATGTTTCAAAGTGGCGTGATATTACTGCCATTGCTGCGTGCGCTTCCCACACGATCGGCCTGAAGGCCGACGGCAGCGTCGTCGTGGCCGGGTACACCGACAATGGGGAAGACGCTGCGCTCAGCTGGACAGATATTGTCGGCGTTGCCGCCGGGGAAACTTTCCTTGCCGGTCTGCGTGCGGACGGTACCGTCGTCACAGCCGGCATCGGCTATTTCGGTGCGTGTGATGTGCAGGACTGGACCGGGATCACGGCCATCTCCGCGGGCAACCACCATCTGGTTGGCCTGAAATCTGATGGAAGCCTTGTCGCAGCAGGGCTCAACTTTGACGGAGAATGCGATCTTGCCGGCTGGGATGATATCGCAGAAATCAGCGCCGGTGCTTTCTTCACGGCTGCCAGACGCAACGGAAAGGATACATGGATCGAGCCGGCGCCCGTGGAAAACACGCAGGAATACGAAGATCTGAAGAAAGAGCTCCTTGCGCAGGGAATGCGTCTGGCCGCGGACGACGGCAGGCTTTTGGCCGCTTACCGGGAGCAGGAGTGCGTTTTCTGCTTGAGCGGCCTCACGCTGCAGGACGTCTATACGGTCAACAAGGAAGGGCGGAAAGACGGTCTGGAGTACGGCTGGGTCGTCAATTATGCCACCAGGGACGCCACCTATCAGGTTGCCACCACCTTCTGGCGTTTCAATCCGGGCCAGAACGGTCAGAGAGCCCTTGACGACATGCAGGCCAACGTATGGCTTATGGATCCCGAGAGTCAGGGTTTCACATACATGGAGAGTGCCTCCGTAACGTTGAGTCATACGCCTCATACCATGATTTGGCGCTGCCGCTTCTCCGACGCAGCGTCAGCCGATCTGAGCAGCGTCGAAACTTTCAATGTCAGGATTATGGAAGACGATCAAAATGAATCCTGGACCACGTTTGCCATTGCCTAGCATACAAAACACGGCGGAAATGCTTCTGCTGGAAGCCGGTTTATCTTGTGCTGTGATATGCGCAAAGGCGCCGCCTTTGCGCATACCGCGCTTCACGAGCACTGATCATTACGATCGATTTCATTTCTCATAGGAAAACGCCCCGGAGTCCCGGGACGTTTTTATTCCATCTGTTTTAAATAGTACCGGAACGCCGTGGGGACGGAGCGCGTGGCGCGGATGTCGGCGGCGCTCTCCCAGACAAAGCCCGGGCATTCGGCCGCCAGCTCGAGCAGCCAGCCCGTCATGTGCCACTCGACATGGGTGAAGACGTGCCTGGCCTCGCCGCAGTTCTCGCAGGACAGCAGCTCGCCCCCGAGGGCGCGGACTGCCTCCGCCGCCTCCGCTGCGCTCAGCCTGCCCTCGATGTTCGGCAGCTCCCACATCCGGGCAAGCAGACCCTTCTCCTCCCGTTTCCGGATCGCCCAACGCCCGCCGCAGCGCAGCAGCAGCACCGTGCGCTGTTCGATCCGGCGCGGACGCGGCGGCGTCCGGACCGGGTAGGCCTCCGGCCTGCCGCTCTCCCGCGCAAGGCACAGGGACGCGAGCGGGCAGCTCTCGCAGCGGGCCTCACTGTTCGGGACGCAGACGGTCTCGCCCAGCTCCATGAGTCCCTCGGTCAAAAGCCCGGCGGCCTCGCCCCGGGGATACGCCGCGCGCAGAAGCGCCGTCATCCGCGCGCGCGTCCGCGGGAGCAGCACGTCCTCGCCGCTTGCCAGCACGCGCGAGAGAAGGCGCAGCACGTTCCCGTCCACGGCGGGCTCCGGCTCGCCGTACGCGATGGAGGCGACGGCCCCGGCGGTGTAGTCCCCGATCCCGGGCAGCTTTTTCAGCTCCGCCGCCGTGCGGGGCAGTTCTCCGCCGCAGTCCGCCATGATCTGCCGCGCGGCCTTCTGCAGATTGCGCGCCCGGCTATAGTAGCCGAGGCCCTCCCAGAGCTTGAGAAGCCTTTCCTCCGAAACCTCCGCGAGCGCGCGCACGTCCGGCAGCTCCCTGAGAAAGCGCGCGTAGTAGGGCCTCACGGCCTCGATGCGCGTCTGCTGCAGCATGATCTCCGAGACCCAGACCTCGTAGGGGGTGGGGGCTTCGCGCCAGGGCAGGGGGCGGCGTACGCCCGGGTACCAGGCCAGGATGCGCGCTGTGCAGTTTTGAATGCGTTCCTCTTCGGTCATATTATTATCCTGACAGAACAGGGGGCGGCATCGGCCGCCCCCGCTTTTTTATTTCACTATTTCGAACCCGCCGTCGTCCACCTCGACGTCGCCCTCCTTGTGCGTGACGGGGCGCTTCTTCTCGAGGTTGCGCACCAGCAGCCACACATAGAGGAGCTGCATGCCCGCCGAGGCCAGCAGGATCAGCTGCATGCCCATATAGCGCTCGTCCGCGAGGGACATGATGCCCACGGCGGCGCCCATCATCGTGCCGAACAGGGCCTTGTACCCGTCCGGCGAGCGGAAGGCGAAGCCCGCGACGCGGAAAAAGCCCATCATCAGGAAGATCAGCGCGGCGATCTCCATCGCGTAGGACCAGGCGACGCTGTTGTAGGCGTTCTGCAGATAGCAGGTCACGAGCCACAGCGCATAGGTCATCACCGGCAGCATCATCCCGAGGCGCACCAGGCCCTCGTGCGTCAGGCGGTCATAGTTCGCGGCGCCCAGGGTCAGCGGGAAGGCGACGCCCGACAGGGCGGCCATCAGGCAGAGCACGCGCAGGAGCTCGGCGTGCCTGTCCGTCTCCGACTGGAGCAGGAGCAGGCCCGCGCCCGCGATCATGACGACGCCCGCGAGCCAGCGCAGAACAGCGAAGAGCTTGCCGGGGTTGAACAGCGCCTCGCAGTAGCCGTCGGGCGGGGCGAGCTTCTGTTCCTTCATGTCCTCCACAAAATGCCGGAAGACCAGCGCCGCCGCAATGATCAGCGCCGGGACAAGAAAGTTGAACACGCTCTTTTCGTTGAGGCCCGCCTCATCGAAGGCGAGCTGATCCTGCAGCCAGCGGAGGAACACGCCGAAGGCGCCCGCGCCGGCCACGTAACAGGTAATCTCAAGCGGTTTTTTTCGCATAATCCACGTCCCGATCCCATAAAGATGATAACGAATGTATTCTACGCTTTTTTCAGACCCGCGTCAAGAAGGGAGGGAGAGCTTTGCGAAACAGCATCTGGACCGCGCTGCTGGCGCTGGCGGTCCTGTTCGCGCTGGTCTGGCTGAAGCTGCTTCTGACAGGCGGCGCGCCGGAGGCGCAGCCCGCGCCCGTACAGACGCCGGACGCCTCCTCCGGCGGGACAAGGCTGCGCGTGCTGGTCGACGGCGAGGTCCGGGACATGGCGCTGGAGGACTACGTCGTCGGGGTGACGGCGGCGGAAATGCCCGCGGACTTCTTGCCCGAGGCGCTCCGGGCCCAGGCCGTCGCCGCGCGGACCTACGCTCTCTACTGCGCGCGCGGCGGAAAGCACGCGGACGCCGACGTCTGCACAGACCCCGGCTGCTGTCAGGCCTGGCTGGACGAGGCCGCGCTGCGCGAGCGCTGGGGCGAAGACTTCGACGCCCGGCACGAAAAAATCGCCGCGGCGGCCGAAGCCACCGCGGGCGAGAGGCTGTGCTATGAGGGACAGGCCGTGTTCGCCGCCTTTCACTCCTCCTCCGCGGGATTCACCGAGGACTGCGGCGCGATCTGGAGCGAGCTGCCCTATCTGAAAAGCGTGTTCAGCCCCGAGACCGCCGAGCGCGTGCCGAACTACGTCACCTTTGTTGCGCGCAGCGCCCTCGACTTCCGGGACACGCTGCTCTATGCGAGGCCGACGGCCGAGCTCAGCGGGCCGCCCGAGACCTGGCTCGGCGAGACGGAGCGCGACGAGAGCGGGCGCACGGCCTTCGTCGTGCTCGGCGGGGAGCGCTTTTCCGGTACAGAGCTTCGCGGGCTCTTCTCCCTGCGCTCGACGGCCTTCACGCTTACGTACGAGGACGGGGAATTCGTCTTCACCGTCACCGGCTTCGGCCACGGCGTGGGCATGAGCCAGTACGGCGCGGAGGTCATGGCCGAAGCGGGCGCGGACTACCGGGAGATCCTGGCGCACTATTATCCGGGAACGGAGCTGGTAAAGGAGTTTGGAGAGTGAAGAGTGGAGAGTGGAGTTGTGGTGCGCCTGCGGCGCGATTGATAATCATCCGCACAGCGGATACCATATCTCAACTCTCCACTCTCAACACTTCACACTCTTCTATACGTCGCGAAGCGGTAGCGGACGCCGTTTTCCTCCTGCCAGTCCCCTACTTCCGCCGCCTGCCAGTCCGGGGAGGCGTCGAGGTCTTCAAAGAAGCTGTCGGACGCGGGCGCGCGGTCGATCTGGGTCAGATGCACGGTGTCCACATAGGGCAGGAACTGCCGGTAGACCGACGCCCCGCCGATGACCAGCGTGCGGGGATATTTTTCTGCCAGCGCCAGCGCCTCTCCGGTGCTGTGCGCGACCTCGGCCCCCTCGATGGCGAGATTCTGCCGGGTGACGACGATGTTGTTTCTCCCCTTGAGCGGTCTGCCGCCCGGGAAGTCCGCAAGCGTCCGGCGGCCCACGATGACCGCCGCGCCTGCGGTCAGCTCACGGAAATGCGCGCGGTCGGCCTTGAGGACGAGCTGCTGCGTCCCCTCGCTGCCGATGCCCCAGTCGGAGAAGACGGCGACGATGGCTTCCATCTCCCCGCCCCCTTACAGCGCCACCGGGATCTTCCCGGCGAAGTCGGAATACTCGTAGCCCTCCATCGTGAAGCTGTCGCGCGTGAACTTGTAGAAGTCGTCCACCGCGGGGTCGATGTGAAACTTCGGGGCGGGCTTCGGCTCGTGGGCGATGATCTCCCTCACCGCGTCGACGTGGCGGTCGTAGATGTGCGCGTCCGCGATCACGTGCACGAACTCGCCCGGCTCGAGGCCGGAGACCTGCGCCATCATCATGGTGAGCACCGCGTACTGCACGACGTTCCAGTTGTTGGCCGTCAGCATGTCCTGCGAGCGCTGGTTCAAGATCGCGTTGAGCCTGTTGCCCGTGACGTTGAAGGTCATGGAATAGGCGCAGGGGTAGAGCGCCATCTCGGACAGGTCCGCGAAGGTGTAGAGATTCGTCATGATGCGGCGCGAGGCGGGGTTGTTCTTGAGGTCCCAGAGCACCTTGTCGACCTGATCCATGTCCCCCTGGGGGTAGTGGTGCTTGACGCCGAGCTGGTAGCCGTAGGCCTTGCCGATGGAGCCGTTTTCGTCCGCCCACGCGTCCCAGACCCGGGTGCGCAGCTCCCTGACGTTGTTGCTCTTGGCCTGCCAGATCCATAAAAGCTCGTCGATGGCGGACTTCCAGTAGATGCGGCGTATGGTGAGGATGGGAAATTCCTCCGCCAGATCGTAGCGGTTGACGATGCAGAATTTCTTGATCGTGTGGGCGGGCGTCCCGTCGTCCCAGCGCGTGCGCACGGGCCGGTCCGTGTCCCAGATCCCGGTCTCAAGGATGTCTTTGCAGTTTTGAATGAAAATCTCGTCAGCTCTGCTCATGTGAATACCTCTTTGAATGTGATGCGTTTATTCTACCACGGGTGCGGAGGATGTTCAAGCAAAAGCCGCAGGGGCGGGCGATTCGTGAATCGCCCCTACGTCCCGACCCCCGTAGAGGCCGTTCACGAACGGCCCGCTGTCTTTCGTTCCGCATAGGGCGCGATCCCCGGATCGCGCCGCCTGCACCGCATCCGCCGCTTCGGAATAGAATACCGCGGAGGTGGTGCCTTTGCATCTTGCGGTAATCGGAGGAGACGGTCGCCAGGTCGCCCTGTGCGCGCTTTTGGCGCGGCAGGGTCACCGGGTGCGCTGCTACGCGCTGGAGAAGGCGGCGCTGCCGCTGAAAACGGAGCAGGCGGGCTGCCTGCAGAGCTGCGTCTACGGGGCGGAGTGGGTGCTGCTCGGCGTCCCGTCGGAGAAGGCGGGGCTGCTCAACACGCCGCTGTCGGTGCAGACGCTCTCCATGGAGGAGCTGATCGGCGTGCTCTGGCCCGGGCAGACGCTCTGCGGCGGGGGCTTCTCACAGCAGAGCAGCCTCGCGGCGGTGCGCGGCGGCCTGCGGGTCTACGATCTGCTGCGGCGGCGGGACTACGCCGTCGGCAACGCGGCGCTCACGGCGGAGGGGGCCCTGGCCCTGCTGGTGCAAAGCAGCGGCGGGAGCCTGCTCGGCTCGCACGCGCTGGTCACG
>JAILNC010000114.1 GCA_024691985.1 Oscillospiraceae bacterium
GGCCAGTACGATCGACATGTTGTGTGTTGCTCCAAAATGAATTGATTGTAGGGGCGGCTATCAGCCGCCCGCGGGATATGCACAGGCTCGGCGGGCGGCTGATAGCTGCCCCTGCTGAGCTGTATCATTTAAAACTTGTCATTCTGAGCGAGCGGAGCGAGTCGAAGAATCTTATGCTATACCGCATCGAACGCTTAAGATCCTTCGGCCAGTGTGCGCACTGGACCTCAGGATGACAGCTAAAGTTTTAAGTGAATCATCGTACTACGGCGTGTCACTCCACGCCTCTGTAGTACAGTCCTCTCGTCAGCACGTTCGGCTGGTAGTCGGACTGGCCGAGGTAGACCTTCGCGACCTCGAGACACTCCCGGGCGCTCTCGGTGGTGAACATCATGCGCAGGCCCCAGAGCCCCGCGCCGTAGAGATCCTCCGCCTTGTCGGCGAGGTACAGCTTGTGGGCGTTGTAGATGACGTTGCGGCAGCCGAACTCCCGCACGACGGGGAAGACCGCGCCCATGCGGTCGGCCATCTGGGCCGGGACCTGACAGCCGCAGCGCCCGGAGGAATGGCGGATGACGCACTGGTCCGAGACCATGAGCGGGAGCCGGCCGTAGACGATCATCTCGGTGTCGAGAGTCTTCGACAGGTCGCGGATCTGGGCGATACGCAGCTCGAAGGAGGCTGTGGCGGAGGCGAAGCCCGCCTGCCGCAGCAGCTCCACCGAAAGGGAGTTGAAGACGTTGAGCCCGAAGTCGCCCCGCACGCGCATGCCGAGATCGCGGGCCAGCATCGCATGGCCGAGATTGCCGACCAGCGCCTCGCCGACGCCGTAGTCGAAGACCGTGCCGAGCATGCGGCGCACCTCGTCGACCTCGCTGTCGGTGATGACGCGGGGGAGCACCGCCACCGGGATGCTGCCGTGCTCGACGAAGGGCTGCAGCAGGGCGAAATTCTCCGCCATCACCGGCAGGGGCACGTACAGATACTGCGGCGCGAGGGCGGCAAGCTCCGGCGTGAGCTGCTCGGGCGTGAGCACCTGGAAGATCATGACGGGCGCCGCGCCCTGCGGACGCCCCTTGGGCTTGGAGGGCATGGCCCCCACGCGGCGCTGCGGCGGGACTGCCCGCTGCTCACTGAGCTGGGCGACCAGCTCGCGCCTGAGCTCGTTGACGGCTGCGGCGGGGAGATAGAGACCGGGGTCGGCCTGGGCGCGGTTTTCCACGCAGGAGTAGGGCGTGCCGCCGGTCTTGAACATCTGCTCGGTCAGATAGGCGGAGGTGATCCCCTGCCCCCGGGCCTTCTCGGGGACCCGGCCCGTGGCGACGGCGCGGTTGCCGTCGTCGTCGAAGGCGATGGCCCGGATGGGCTGGCCCTTCTCGGCCACGGTGTAGAAGTGCACGGGCACGCGGCGGCGCTCCCCCTCGGAATAGCCCTTGCGGGCGAGGGTGAAGATGCGCTCGGAATCCTTGTCGGGCTCGCCCCGGACGCCGAACATGTCCTCCTGATCGCCGCGGTAGTAGCCCTGGGTGAAGCCCTGGCGGGAGAAGGCCAGCTCCAGCTCCTCCATCTCCTCGGCCGAGGGCTGGCGGCGCTCCTTGAGGGCGTTGGCGTAGATGCGGGTGACGATGGCGGTATACTCGGGCCGCTTCATGCGACCCTCGATCTTGACGCAGGCCACGCCCGCCTCCTCCAGTTCGGAGAGCTTGTCGACGAGGCAGTTGTCCCGCAGGGAGAGCGGGTGGTCGTCCATGCGCCCGCCGAGACTGTACTGCAGGCGGCAGGGCTGGGCACACATGCCGCGGTTGCCGCTGCGCTGGCCGATCAGGGCCGACATGTAGCACTGGCCCGAGTGGCAGAAGCACAGCGCCCCGTGGACGAAGACCTCGACCTCGATGGGGGCGTTCTGCGCGATGTAGCGGATCTGGTCTATATTCAGCTCCCGGGCCAGCACGGCGCGCGTCAGCCCCATCTCCGCCGCGGCCTGGACCCCGGCCAGGTTGTGGATCGACATCTGGGTGCTGGCGTGCAGGGGCATGTCCGGCAGGTACTGGCGGATGGCGGCGGCGAGACCGAGATCCTGCACGAGGATCGCGTCCGCCCCGGTCTGGCTGACGAGCTTCGCCGTCTGGAGGGCGGACTCGATCTCCCGGTCGCCCACGAGGGTGTTGAGCGTCACATAGACCTTACAGCCGCGGATGCGGCAGTAGCGCACGGCGCGCTCGAATTCCTCGGGCGTGAAGTTCTTCGCGCTCCGGCGGGCGTTGAAGTTCCCCAAACCCAAATAGACGGCGTCCGCGCCGTTCTGCACCGCGGCGATCACGGCCTCGGGCGAGCCGGCGGGCGACAGCAGTTCCATCATGTCTCTTTGCTCCTATCTTTCTGTGCACGCAAAAATACAGCGTAATTATAGCACAATGTCAAGTCTTGCGGCAAGGCCCTATTCGTGTTATAATATGTCCCCACGGTAAACAATGCGTTAAAACTGAACGCAAAACACCTCCTGTCATCCTGAGGTCCGGCGCGCACACTGGCCGAAGGATCTTGAACGTCCGACGCGGCAGCAGGTAAGATTCTTCGCTTGCGCTCAGAATGACAGACATGAAAAAAGGAGACCCCCATGCAGGCCACCAAGGACGACAAGTTCATAAGCGCCGCCGAGGCCGACCGCCTGATCGCGGCCCACGACGGGGACGTGGCCCTGCTGTACCTGTACATACGCCGCACGGGCTCCGCGGACACGGAGGGCGCGGCCCGCGCCCTGTGCCGCACCCTCGGCGAGATGGACGCGGCCCTCGAAAAGCTGGAGCGCATGGGCCTGCTCGGCGAGACCCCGGCCGGGACGCAGAAGCTGCCGCCGACGGATAAGCTGCCTGAAGATTACCGCGCCGCCGACATCGTCTCCCGCGATGACGGGACCTTCACGGCCATCGTGCAGGAGGCGCAGCGCGTGCTGGGCCACGCCCTGTCCACGCCCGATCTGAAAAAGCTCTTCGGCATCTACGACTATCTGGCCCTGCCGCCCGAGGTCATCATGGTGCTGCTGCACCACTGCGTCAGCGTCTCGAACGGCCGCCTGCCGACGATGCGCTTCATCGAGAAGGAGGCCTTCGACTGGGCGAACCGGGAGATCCGCACGCTCGAGCAGGCCGAGGACTATATGGAGGACCGCCGCCTGCGCGGCGAGGAGAGCGCCGCCGCGGCGCGCGTGCTCGGCATCACGGGGCGGGCGCTCAGCGCCACGGAAAAGCGCTACATCACGTCGTGGCTCGATCTCGGCTATACGCCGGAGCTGATCGCGATCGCCTACGACCGCACCGTCACGAACACCGGCGCGCTCAGGTGGGGCTACATGAACAAGATCATCCAGAGCTGGCACGAGAAGGGCCTGTTCACCGCCGGGGACGTGGAGGCGAAGGACGGCCGCCGCCCGAGCAGGGCGCCCGGCAGGGCCCCGGACAAGCCCGTGGATCTGAGCGATCTGAAATCCCTGCTCAAGTCAAAGTGAGGATAAACCATGACCTATGACGGAAAGCTCCTGGCCCGGGCCAGGGGCGAGCTGGAAAAACAGAAGGCCGCCAACCGGGACGAGATGCTTCGCCGTCAGGGCGAGGTCTACGCCCGCGTGCCCGAGATCGCCGATATCGACGCGAAGCTGCGCGCCCAGATGGCGCGGCTCGTGCGCCTGACCATCGCGAAGACGCCGACGCTCAAAGAGGAGCTCGGGGCGCTGAAGGAGGAGAACCTCGACCTCCAGATGCGCAGGGTGGAGCTGCTGACTGCGTACGGCTTCGGCGCCGGGTATCTGGACGAGATCGTCTCCTGCCCGATCTGCCGCGATACCGGCATCGACCGGGGCGGGGTCTGCGCCTGTCTCGACCGGCTGTACAACCGAGAGCTGACGAAGGAGCTCGCCACGCTGATGCGCCGCGGGGACGAGAGCTTCGAGCGCTTCGATCTCACGCTCTATCCCGACGCGCCGGACGCAAACGGCCTGAGCCCGCGCGAGACCATGCGCATGGTGTTCGAGGTCTGCCGCGACTACGCGGAGGAGTTTTCGTGCGCCTCCCCCAACCTGCGCTTTCAGGGCGGGACCGGCCTCGGCAAGACCTATCTCTCGGCCTGCATCGCCCGCGTCGTGGCCGCCCGGGGCTTCTCGGTCTGCTACGAGACCGCCTCCGCCGCGCTCGAGGCGTACGAGAAGGCCAAGTTCTCCCGCGACAGCGAGGAGGGCGAGGCCGCGGCCACGCGCGTGCGCCGCATGGAGAGCTGCGATCTGATGATCCTCGACGACCTCGGCACCGAGATGACGACCTCCATGTCCCAGAGCGCCCTGTACACCCTGCTCAACGGCAGGCTGGTCGCCAAACGGCCCTGCATCCTCAGCACCAACCTCACGGATGAGGAGCTGACGCGCCGCTACACGGGACAGATCGCCTCGCGCATCCTCGGCGAGTACAAGTACCTCCCCTTCGTGGGCGAGGATATCCGAAGGAAAAAGTGAACACGACGAGAAACGCCCGCCGCAGAAAAACCCGCGGCGGGCGTTTTCATGTGCAGACGAACCGATTGCGCGTCATTGCGCACCGGTGCGCACACCGGTGCGGCGATCCGCATCTCCCGACGGCCTGTTTTATATTTTCAGACCCTTTTCGCCTTGAGCTCCTCGATCTTTCCGAGGATCATCTTCTCGTTGTACAGCAGGAAGAGCAGCGCGCCGATCAGACAGGTCACGAAGGCGACGGCCGCGGAGAGGCGGTAGCTGGCCTTCGTGCCGGAGACGGTCAGGGAGGTGAAGACCACCATGGCGATGGCCTGGCCCATCTTGAAGGCGAAGGTGCGCGCGGCGAAGAACATGCCGCTGCGGTCCTCGCCGGTCTCGAGGCGCGACAGCTCCGCCACGTCGGCCACGCAGGCCTGGGGCAGGATGCCGAGGATCGCCATCGGCACCGC